>JBFGGA010000114.1:0-11546 GCA_041579295.1 Myxococcota bacterium
CCGTTCCTGGGGTCGTTGCTGAAGAACGAGCAGGACACGGAATCCCTGCTCGAGTACACCGACAAGGGCGGGCGCCTGCCGAGCCGCTGGGAAGACCTCGGGCCGAAGTTCAACCAGTGATTCCGAAGGCGCCGCCGTGGCGACGGACGACCGAATGCTGACGCCCGTCTGCCGAGCCGAGGGCAAGGACGCGTGTTTCTCGAGTTCTTCTACGCGCTGAGAGCCGAGGGAATTCCCGTCGCCATCCAGGAATGGATGATGCTGATGAAGGCGCTGGCCATGGGCCAGCACTCGTCCAGCCTGATCTCGTTCTACAACCTGTCGCGCGCCTGCCTGGTGAAGAGCGAAGCCTACTTCGACAGCTTCGACCGCGTGTTCGCGCGCGTCTTCCACGGCGTGGAGGGCGAGCTGTCGGTCAGCGAAGAGCTCACGCGCTGGCTCGAGAATCCGGCCAATTTCGTCGAGCTCAGCGAGGAGGAGCGCGCGGCGCTCGAGAGGCTCACGAGCGACGAGTTGATGCGCCGCTATCTCGAGATCCTCGAGCAGCAGACCGAGCGGCACGACGGGGGCGGCAAGTGGGTCGGGACGGGCGGCCGGTCGCCCTTCGGCCACGGCGGGTACCACCCCACCGGCATCCGCGTCGGGGGCACGTCGCGGGCGCGCTCGGCGATGAAGGTCGCCGAGGATCGCCGCTACCAGAACTACCGCACCGACGTGACGCTCGACCTGCGCCAGACCAAGGTCGCGCTCAAACGCCTGCGCCGGCTCACGCGCAGCGGCCCCGCGACCGAGCTCGATCTCGACACGACGATCTCGGAGACCTGCAAGAACGGCGGCGAGATCGAGCTCGTCTTCCGGCCCGAGCGCCGCAACAACGTGCGGCTGCTCCTGCTGATGGACGTCGGCGGCACGATGGATCCGCACTTCTTGCCGGTGAGTCGGCTGCTGACCGCGCTGCACGAAGAGCACGGCCTGCGCGAGTTTCGCGCCTACTACTTCCACAACTGCATTTACGAAAGCCTCTACGAGGACGCCTGGTTGTTCCAGGACAGCGCGTTCCCGACCGGCGATCTGATGCGGCGCTACGACGAGCGCTGGAAGGTCGTGATCGTGGGGGACGCGGCCATGCACCCCTACGAGCTCGTGGGCCTGCGCGGGAACATCAACCCGCGCCTGGAGTCCAACACGCGCGGCATCGACTGGCTGCGCCGCATCGACGATCACTTCGAGCGCATCGTCTGGATCAATCCCGAGCCCCCGGACCGCTGGGCGCGCACCCAGACCACCCACGCAATCAAGAGCATCTTCCCGATGTTCCAGCTGACCGTGGACGGCATCGAGCAGGCGGTGTCGTCCCTGATCGGCGCGCGCGCGGTCGTCGCGGCCGGCTGAGGGGCGGAGGCTTCCGGATGGCAGGTCGACGGTTGATCGCGGAGAGGATTGCAAAGCGGCTGGCCGTGGTCTGGTGGCTCGTCCTCGCGGGCTGCGGACCGCCCGCGCCGGACGCACGAGGCATCGACGCGATCGCGGACGAATACCTCGCGGCGCTGCTCGCGCGCCACCCCGAGATGGGCACCTACTACGGCATTGCGGGCGCGCGCCACGATCGCCTGACCGACAACTCGCTCGAAGCGCTGGCCGCCTGGCAGCGACGGGAAGACGCGTGGCTCGCGGAGCTGGAGGGACTCCACGCGCCCGCCGCGATCGGCAGCCGCGATTGGGTGACCCGCGGAATCCTCCGCGAGACGCTCGCCGCGTCGATCGGCAGGCGCGTGTGCCGGACCGAGCTGTGGTCGGTCAGCAGCGCGACCGGCTGGCACACCCAGCTGCCGTCGCTCTTCGAGATCCAACCGGTGGATCGCCCCGAGCTGCAGCGCCAGGCGCTCGATCGCCTCTCGGAGCTCGCGCGCTACGTCGACACCGAGATCGCCAATCTGCGAGCCGGCCTCGATGCGGGCTACAGCGCGCCGCGTCTGAACGTGCCGGCCGTCATCGCGGAGAGCCGCGCGCTGCTGGCCGAGGGCAGCCCGCTGCTGAGCGCGGGAATCCGCGCCGGGGATCCGGCCTTCGCGGCGCGCCTGCGCGACGTCTTCGATCGCGAAGTCGCGCCGGCCGTGCAGCGCTACGCGGCCTTCCTCGAGGACACCTACCTCGCGCGCGCGCGCGAGCACATTGCGGTCAGCGCCAACCCGAACGGCGGGCGCTGCTACCGGGCCGCCGTTCGCTACTTCGCGACCCTCTCACCGGGCACGGACGAGATCCACGCGCTCGGCGTCGAGCAGATCGCGTCGATTCGCGCGGAGATGCAGGCGCTCATCGACGCGCACTTCCCGGGCGAGAGCGTCGAGTCGCTGATGGCGCGGCTCAACTCGGATCCGCAGTTCACCTTCCGGAGCCGACAGGCCGTGCTCGACTACTCGCTCGCGGCGTTGGGTGCGGCGCGCGAGCGGATGGCCAAGGCCTTCGGCCGGCTTCCCAGCGCGGACGTCGAGATCAAGCCCTACCCGAAGTATCGCGAGGGCAGCGGGACGGGCGAGTATCACGCTTCGTCCGAGGACGGCAGCCGACCCGGGACCTACTACATCGCGGTCGTCAACCCGGAGGGGCGCTCGGTTGCCGGCCAGCTCTCCGTGCTCTACCACGAGACCTATCCGGGGCATCACCTGCAGGGGGCGATCGCGCTCGAGCTCGGAGACCGGGTCCATCCGATCGCGCGCTATCTCTACAACGACGGCTTCGGCGAGGGATGGGCGCTCTACGCAGAACGACTCGCCGACGAGCTCGGGCTCTATCCCGGGCCGCTGGACAAGATCGGCATGCTCTCCGACCAGGCCGCGCGCGCGGCGCGACTCGTCGTGGACAGCGGCATGCACGCGCACGACTGGACGCGCGAGCAGGCGGTCGAATACATGCTCGCCAACACCGCCTGGGTGCCCGGCGACATCGAGTCCGAGATCGATCGCTACATCGCCTGGCCGGGCCAGGCCAATGCCTACATGCTCGGAATGCTCGAGATCCGGCGGCTGCGCGACCTCGCACAATCCAGACTCGGCGCGCGCTTCGACCTGCGCGCCTTCCACGACCGGGTGCTCGAGCACGGCGGCATCACGCTGCCGATGCTCGAGGAATCCATCACGGCGTGGATCGCCGAGCAGCTGGAGGGCGCCTGAGCGCCGCGGCAGGTGCTCAGATCCGTCGGGGCGCTGGCGATCCGGGGTGATCTTTCGAACCGGCCCCGCGCGGGTCGCGCGCGGCGTCCTTGCGCAGGTAGATCGTCGCGGTCGGCTTCCGACCCCGGAGCACGGCGCTCGGATCGACACCGTCGGGCACCCGCAACAGTTGCATGCCGCGATCTTCCGCTTCGACCCGGAACGCGTGGATTCGGTACTCCTGCGCGGCGAAGCGCCGAAACCAGTTCGTGAGCAGCTGCGGGGCCTCCGGCTGGAAGAACATCAGGTTCGGCAGCCAGACCATCGCGGACGGTCGGGCGCGGGTCACCTCTTCGATCACGCTGCGCTGGCGCTCGCGCGCATCGGGGAATCCACCGAAGAGCGGAAAGAGGTAGATGTAGCGCGTCGCCGATGCGCGCCGCGCGTAGAAGAGAATCTCGGGCTCCGCGCCGAACACGAAGACCGAATCTTCGCGCCCGGTGATGGATTCGATCTCACTCGCGATCGCGGGCATCTGCTCGAAGGTGTTGTAGGGGTAGATCGCGCGGATCGCCGCGGACGGCGTCAGCGTCCAGAAGGAGAGCGCGGTCAACGAGAGTGGCGCCAGCGCCAGGCCGCCCAACGCGGCGACGCGCCAGCGGGGGGCGGCGCCGCCGTTTCGCCCGCCCGCGATCGCGGCGGCGGCGAGTGCGGCGACCACGGGCAACAGCTGCTGGAAGTAGTGGGGAAAGTAGTGACCGCTGACGCTCACGCCGACGGCGCCGACGATCGCCCAGCCGCCGAGCAGCAGCGCGGGGAAGCGATCCGATCGGCGCGCGAGCGCGATCGCACCGCAAATCGCCAGCGCCCAGGCGACGCCCTGCGAAGGCAGCAGCGGGGTTGCGTAGGACGCCAGCAGCTCGAAGCGCCGCGAGGGGGGCAGCGCGCCCACGTACGAGAGGTTGTGCAGCAAGGTGGCGTCGATCGCCGCGGCGAGCGCGCCGCGCAGCTCGAGCCAGGCCAGGATCGGCGCCCACACCAGCGCCACGCCGACGCACAGCCAGGCGCCGAACGCGGCGACGCGGCGCCAGCGATCCTCGCCGCGCACGCGCAGCCCGTACACCAGCGGCAGGAGCGGGAGGTTCAGCGCCGCGACCTGCTTGAACGCGATCGCAATCCCAAGCGCGGCGCCGGCCGCGAGCGCTGGGACGATCGGCGTCTTCGCCGAGCGCGTCGCGCGCAGCGCGAGCCCCATCGAAACGACGATGCCGGGCAGCATGAAGATCTCGGTGTTGGCGATCGGCCCCTGGATCCGCGGATCCGCCGAGAGAAACGCGAGCAGCAGCGCGGAGAGCGCTCCCGCGCCCACGCCGAGCAGTGCGCGCACCAGGTAGAACAGCGCGATGCTCGAGGCCGCGGCGAATGCGGCCGCGAGCGCGCGAATCGCGACGACGGCATCGTCCGCGAGACCGAGCGCCGCGCGGTAGACTGCGAAGATTCCGGGGGGTTTCTGATCGAACCAATCGAGGTAGGGAGTCTCGCCGAGCGTCGTGCGCCAGGCGATGTACGCGTAGCCGCCTTCGTCGCGCTCGAGCGGGAGGTCCATCAGCGGCGCCCGGACCGCGATCGCGAGCAGGCCGATGCACAGCGCGAGGGCTAGTTCGGCGCGCTTCGACACGGCACCCATTTCATTTCTTGGAAGGCATGAGGCGACATGGAACTCCATCGCGATTCCCGCTCGCGAAGGGGAACCCCGAACGACGCTCGCAGCGCACCGACGCGAAGGCCGAGGATAGGCGAAACGGGCGCTGCCCTCGCGCGCCCCATTCGCGAACCCCGCCCGCTCCGCCCCCCGCGGATCGAAGACCGCGCGCAAAGCGCGCGGCGGCGAGCAGCGCGCGCTTCGGAGCCGGGGGGTCGATTGGAGGCCGCTCGGGAATTCGATTATCCTCGGCGCGCGGGCAATAAATCTCGCGCCCACCGCGTCGCAGACGAGAACCCGCTTGCGAGGGATCCCGAACGGTGAAAATGAAAATCGACCAGGCTTGGCTGATCGCGCTCCTCGCCGCTGCGACCTTCGGGTGCGCGGGGCCAAAGCCCATCCTGTATCCGAATACCCACTACCAGAGCGTCGGCGAGAGCGTCGCCCAGAGCGACATCGAGGGGTGTCGAGCGATGGCGGACGCCGCGGGCGCCCATCGCGACCCGGACAAGGTCACGCGGGCCGCGCGCAGCGCAGTTTACGGTGGCGCCATCGGTGGAGCCGCCGGCGCGGCCGGAGGCGCGATCGCGGGCCGCCCGGGGCGCTGGGCCGGGGTGGGAGCGGCGAGCGGCGCCGCGGGCGCGCTGATGCGCTCGCTGCTCTTTCAACGCCGCGCGACGAGCCAGGCCCACATCAACTACGTCGACCGCTGCCTCCAGGACCTCGGCTACGAACCCGTGGGCTGGCAGTAACGACGCACCCGGCCCCCGGCTGCGCCGCCCGATCGATTCGAGAAGGGCTAGGATTCCGGCGCCCCCCTTGGTGCTTCGAAAAGGAGGGCTCCCGTGGTGCAACGAACGCGCAGCAGATCCCTGGCAATCGGCTGGATCTCCCTGATCGTCGGACTCGCGCCCTCCGCGCAGGCCCAATACGACCGCGGAACCGGCACCGAGAACACCGAGATCCTCATCGGATCGTACTACTGCGGGGTGGCGTTCGACCCGCCCGACGCCTTCGCCTGGTACAGCTTCGAAGGGAGCGGCGACATCTTCTTGGGCAACAACTCCGCCCGTTACGTGTACCGGCGTTACGGCAGCGGCTCGACCGCACCCGACTTCTGCGATCCGATCGCGTCGGCTTCCTCGGGAACCCTCCAGCGATTGGGGTGCTCGGTGGGAGCGATCGAATCGCGCAGTGACGAATATGGGTCCGTGAGAGAATTCCGGTTCGTCTGCCATGCGCGGCGATCCCGGATCATCGCGCTGATCGCCGAGATCTCCGAGCAGCACCTCACGGCATCGCCGTAATGCGCGGAAAACGGCGCTAGGGCGCTTCGGGCCGGACGACGCCGACGTTTCCCTTGATCGAAATCCGCGTGCCGTAGCGCGCCGAGATCTCCGCGAGCCGTTCGAGGATCGCGGCGCCCTTCGCGGGCGACGCGAGTCGCGGCGCACCGCTGTCGGGGATTCGCAATCCGTAGCCGAGGTCGATCGGATGCAGCTGGATCTCGACGGCCCGCCCCTTCTCGAAGCGGCTCACGGCGATGATCGATTCGAAGGTCCGCTCGTCGTTGAAGTCACTGGCATTGAGCAACGCCGTGAGATCGGCGTCCGTCACCGCCGCGGGATCGGAGAACGCCTGCTCCAATCGTGTGGCGTAGGTTTCGTGGAGGATCGGGTCGAGCGGCTCCTGCGCATCGCTCCAGAAGAAGTTCGCGAGTCCGTAGAAGATCGGTTTGCCGGCGTACACCTCGATCGGACCGAGGTGGTGGATACCGTGCACGACGAACGCATCCGCGCCCGCATCGATCGCCGCGTGCGCGAGCTCGCGGAGGAAGTCGCCGGGAGAATCTTCGTCGAACGCGGTCTCGTGGGCGTGGATCGTCGCAAGCGCGAAGTCGGCGTGCTGCTTGCCGAGACGGATGCTCTTCGTGATCTCAGCGAGATCGAGTGGGTTCATCTCGTAGCGGTAGGCAAAGTCCTCACCGAGTCGAAATCGCGTTTCGAAGAGCGAGAGTTCGGCCGGCGGGTCACCGGAGACCTCGACCTCTCGCCCGCGCGCGCGATCCATCGCGCCGTCGATCGCGGCGAGCGCGATCATGATCTCGCGCGGCACCGCGGTGAAGCGCTCCAGGCGCAGCGCGTTCAAGCCGGGACGTCCCGCCGTGGAGCCGATCGCAGGCGTGGCCGACGACGATGGATCGAAGCTGGTCGCCATGGATACCAGCGCGACGCGCCCCATCTCGGACTCGAAGTATCGAGGCGCACGCGCGTGCCCGCGATTCTCCCCCACTCCCGCGTGCACGAGACCCGCCTCGTCGAGCCAGCGACTGGTCTCGCGCATTCCCGCGATCCCCCAGTCGAGCGAGTGGTTGTTCGCCCGCGCGAGCAGATCGAAGCCCATCTCGGCGAGGTCCCGCGCCACGGCCGGCAACGACACCAGGCCCCAGTCGGCCGCACCCGAGTTGGGGAACCCGTCGAAGCTCCGGATGTCGAGGATCGTAGTCTCGAGGTTTCCGAACGCCGCATCGGCTTCGAGCAGGATCTTCACGGCGGCGTCGAAACCCGCGTCACCCGCGCGCTTCTTCGAAAGCGGGCGAGAGATGATGCAATCCCCGACCGCCGCCAGCGTGAAGCCGTCGCGAATGCTCAGCTCGAGCTCGGCGGCGGGAGGCCGCTTCGGATCGAATGGGTCGCGCGCTTCGGGATCGCCCACCGCGTGGACCACGGCAGCTGCCAAGCCACACGCTGCGACGAAGCACGCCGCGAGCGACCTCGCAATCCGCGTCCGCATGGTGGACATCGACGCATCCGCCCCCGCCGGGCCCCCTGCGGCGAGCGGGGAGTCGGCATCGCGGGGCGATGGTACCCCAGGCAAACGGAGTCAGAGCAGCGGGTGAGTCAGTTCTTCCCCGCCAAGAGCGCGGCCGCGTCGTCCACCATGCGGCGCAACGCGAGGTCGACGCCCTCCGCATACTGCACCGCGAAGCCCGACGGGCTGTGGCGAACGACGCGCCCCACCAGCTCGAACGGGCTGTGCGCCGCGAAGGCTGCGGGGGGGTGGAGGCAGATGTAGAGGATGATCGGCGTGCCGATCTCGGGCCGCTTGGGGGATGCTTCGATCAGCGCGCCGGAATACGAGATGTTCTCCAGGACGCCGGCTCCCTCCACCCGATCGTAGGAGTAGAAGGTATCCAGCCGGATCGGAACCCGGCTCGCGCGCACCCCGGACGTCGCTGCGGTCATGAACCGCTCCCCTCCTCCGCCCTCATCGGCAAGCGCCGCGGATCGCCTTACCCCCGCGTGCGCGTGAAAAAACACGCGCCCCCCATAGAGCGCGGGAGGCGGTTAGAATCTGCGGCCCGGTGGCGTTCGCGCGAACCGGGGCTCCACGGAGAGGAGGCGGGCATGCGCTGCTGGATTGCGGTCGTCGTCGCGATGGGTCTCGCAGCGGCCGCACCCGCTGCCCACGCCGCCGACGAGCCTTCGACGCCGCGGGCCGAGCTCCGCGAGCTCTTCGACCGGATCTGGGAATGGAAGCTGGATTCGTTCCCGGAGCTCGCGACCCAGGTGGGCGCGCCCGGCCGCGACGATCGCTGGACCGATCTCTCCATCGAGGCGATCGCCGAGCGCCAACGAGACCAGCGGAAGTTTCTCGCGGATCTCGAAGCGATCGATGCGTCCGGCCTCGATGCCGATGCGCGGCTCGATCGCGAGCTGATCCGCGGTGCCCTGCAGCAGAGCATCGAGGGCTTCGAATTTCCCTCGGAGTATCTGGCCATCAGCCAGCTGGGCGGCGTCCAGCATCGCGTACCCGAGCTGCTGGCGTCGATGCCCACCGGCTCGATCGCCGATTTCGAGAACAGGCTCGCCCGCCTGCGCGCGGTGCCCGCGCTCGTCGAGCAGACGCTCGCGCTGCTCGCGCGGGGGCTTGCGAGCGGGATCACGCCCCCGCGAATCACGCTCCGGGACGTGCCGCAGCAGGTGCGCGACCTGATCACCCAGGACGCGGCGGCCAGCCCGCTGCTGAGCTCGTTCGCGGACCTCCCCAAAGCGATTCCCGAAGAGACGCGGGCCGCGCTGCGGCGCAGCGCGGAGCGAACCCTCGTCGACGACGTCTACCCCGCCTACCGCAGCCTGCTGGAATACCTGGAGCAGACGTATCGGGTCGGGGCGCGGGAAGCGACCAGCCTCTCGTCGCTGCCGGATGGAAAACGCTGGTACGCGTACAACGTGCGCTACCACACCACCACGGATCTGACGCCGCAGGAGATCCACGGGATCGGCCTCGCAGAGGTCGAGCGCATTCGCGGCGAAATGGAAGCGATCATCCGGGAGCTCGAGTTCGACGGCGACTTCGCGGAGTTCGCGGAGTTCCTCCGCACCGACCCCCGCTTCTACTTCGACGCGCGCGACGACTTCCTCGCCGCCTACCGGGCCATCTGCAAGCGAGCCGATCCGGAGCTCGTTCGGCTGTTCGGCAGGCTGCCGCGGCTGCCCTACGGCGTGAAGGCCGTGCCCGACTACAAGAGCAAATCGGCGCCCACCGCGTACTACGAGCCGGGTTCGCTCGCCGCGGGCCGCCCGGGTCTATTCTTCGCGAACAGCTACGCGCTCGACACGCGACCGCGCTGGGAGATGGAGGCGCTGTCGCTCCACGAAGCGGTCCCCGGGCACCACCTCCAGATCGCGTTGGCCCAGGAGTTGGAGGACGCCCACGATCTCCTGAAGTACAGCTTCTACAGCGCGTTCATCGAGGGCTGGGCGCTCTACGCCGAGAGCCTCGGCGAGGAGATGGGCTTCTACCAGGACCCGTACTCGCGGTTTGGACGGCTCACCTACGAGATCTGGCGCGCGATCCGGCTCGTGGTCGACACGGGGATCCACGCACTCGGATGGAGTCGCGAGCGGGCCATCGCTTACTTCGAGCAAAACGCGCCCAGGGACGAGCACGACGTCGTCGTCGAAGTCGACCGCTACATCGTCTGGCCCGGTCAGGCGCTCGCCTACAAGATCGGCGAGCTCAAGATCCGCGAATTGCGGAATGCCGCGCAGCGGCAACTCGGTCCCGCGTTCGACGTGCGCGCCTTCCACGACCAGGTGCTGCTGCGCGGCGCCATGCCGCTGGACGTCCTCGACCGTCGGATCCGCGCCTGGGCGCAGCGCGTCAGAAGCGAAGCCGAAGCAATCAATAACGACTGAAGCCTGCCGGTCGCCGAACCCACGCGTCGGCGCGTGCCAGCTCGCCGCAGTCCGATCGGCGTCGGGCTGGGCGAAGCACCCCGCAGACCGGCAACCGGTGTGCAAGTTCGCCCCGCAAAATTCCAGTTGTGTGTAATCCGTTTCCCACTCTCGAATCGGGCGTTTTCGCCGGCTGCAAATTCGGGCAGAACTTCAACGATTTACGCGCGCTCTCCCGTTTCGAGTGCGGCCCGAAAATTGCATTGATGGTGAGCGGGGCAGACGGAAACCCAGCACCCATGGAGGAACCATATCGGAGGGAACGGAGGTCACGAGACCATGTACGCGACAAAGGGCTCGTCACCACGCAGAAGGACACTCACCGCACCCATCACCGCATTGCTGGTCGGCGCAATGCTGATCATACCGGCCGCGCTCGCCCACGCCGATGACACGGCGACAGCCAACGAAGACGGAAAGAAACTCAAGCGCCAGATCCTGAAGAGCCTCGACGAGCCGGACCTCGGTCTGAAGTCGCCCGGCGAGGCACCCGAAGAGCCGTGGTTCAGCGGCTTTCGGGTCAGCAAGAAGGGGCCCATCCAGTACCGGCGAACGCTTGAGCTCGGCGACGACGAGGTCTCGATCAAGATCTACGGGCCGGTGATCAAGAAGAAGCCGGGCCTGCGGTTTCGGGTCGAGGGCCTGCAGATCGGCGACCACCCGGTCGGGATGGAGGGCTACGGAAACTCCAAGGGCGGAGGCCTGCGCTTCACCGTGCGCTTCTAGCCCGCGCACACCTCCGGAGTTGACGCGCTGCGCGGCGCTGGCGGGGGCCCAGTAGCCCGAGCGCGCGGCCTCTCCGCCCGGAGCGCGGCTCGCGGTGCGGCGCGGGCGAATCCAACGCCTGCGGCGCGCACGGGCGGTTGACCCTACACTCGCGAGACACCCGAGATGGGAGTCGCCGTGCAGATTGCATTCCTGATCTACGAGGGCCTCACCGCGCTCGACATCGTCGGACCCTACGAAGTATTCAATCAGATTCCCAACGTCGACGTTCGGTTCGCTGCGAAGAAACCCGGCTCCATTCGCGTGGACTCGGGCGCGTTCGCGATCGGTGTCGACCACGGGCTCGCCGATGTGCGCCGACCGGACGTGTTCGTGGTTCCCGGCGGTGAGGCGGGAACGTTTGCAGCCGCAAAGGATCCGGAGATCCTCGACTGGGTGAGAGAAGCGCACGCCCATTCCCGCTACAGCACCTCCGTCTGCACGGGCTCGCTGATCCTCGGCGCCGCGGGCCTGCTGAAGGGCCTGAAAGCGACGACGCACTGGGCCGCGAGGGCCTTCCTCGAGCAAACCGGCGCCCACTACAGCGACGAACGGATCGTCTCGGCGGGCAAGATCGTCACCGCCGCGGGTGTCTCTGCCGGAATCGACATGGCGCTCTTCGTGATGGGTGAACTCGTGGGTGCGGAGCGCGCCAAGCTCGCCCAGCTGAGCATCGAATACGATCCCAAG
>JBFGGA010000115.1:0-11461 GCA_041579295.1 Myxococcota bacterium
CGAGCACCCGGAGCTCGGCGCGATCATCCGCAAGTACCTGCAGGGCCGCAAGGAGATCGCGACCGAGGACCGCGTGCGCATCCTGCGGCTGATCGAGAACATGACGCTCGGGCGCAACGCGGTCGGCTACCTGACCGAGTCACTGCACGGCGCCGGCTCGCCGCAGGCGCAGCGCATCCAGATCGGGCGCCAGATGCAGCTCGAGTTCAAGAAGCAGCTCGCGAAGACGCTCGCGGGCATCGCTCCTGATTCGATCGAAGAGGTCTCGGGGGAAGTCGAGGGCTACATGGCCCGCGTCTTCAAGACCGACTGACCGACTTCGGGGCGCGGGTCGACCTGCGCTGCGATTCGGGAAGGCCGAGCGCCGCCTGGGCGACCGCCAGCCGCGCGCCCGGAACGCGAAACGGCGAGCAGCTCACGTAGTCCCCGCCCATCTTGTGGAAGATCGCGATGCTCGCCTTGTCGCCCCCGTGCTCGCCGCACAGGCCGCAGACGAGGTCCGGGCGCGTCGAGCGACCGCGCTTGATCGCGAGCCGAATCAGCTCGCCGACGCCCTCTTCGTCGAGCTGGCGGAACGGGTCGTGCTCCAGCACCCCCTGGGCCAGGTAGTCGGAGATGAAGCCCGCGGCGTCGTCGCGCGAGAGCCCGAAGGTCGTCTGCGTGAGGTCGTTGGTGCCGAACGAGAAGAAGCTGGCGACCTCGGCGAGCGCCCCCGCCTGGAGGGCCGCGCGCGGCAGCTCGATCATCGATCCGATGTGACACGGAATCCGCCCTTCGCCGCGCGACGTCGCGACGTCGTCCATCTCGGCGCGCACGAGCTCGGCCAGCACCTCGAGCTCGGCGCGCGTCGCCACCAGGGGCACCATCACCTCGAGCAGCACGCCGTGGCCGGCCCGCTTCGCGTCGAGGTAGGCCTCCGCGATCGCGCGGGCCTGCATCCTCGCGATCTCCGGATACGAGATCGCCAGCCGGCAGCCGCGATGGCCGAGCATCGGGTTCTGCTCCCGGGTTCGTTCGACGCTGTCGTGCACGACGCGGGGCTCCACGCCGAGCTCGCGCGCGAGCTCGATCTCCGCCTGCTCGCCGTGCGGCAGGAACTCGTGGAGCGGGGGGTCGAGCAGTCGGATCGTCACCGGCAGGCCCGCCATGGCCTCGAACAGGCCGCGGAAGTCCTCGCGCTGCATCGGCAGGAGCTTGGCGAGCGCCTTCTCCCGCGCCGGTCGGTCCTCCGCGAGGATCATCTCGCGCATCGCGACGATCCGCTCCGCCTTGAAGAACATGTGCTCCGTTCGACAGAGTCCGATGCCGAGCGCGCCGAAGCGTCGCGCCTGGCGCGCGTCGCCGGGCGTGTCCGCGTTGGCGCGCACCGCGAGCACGGCGACCTCGTCCGCCCACTCGAGCAGCCGCTCGAGGTCTCCGGCGAGGCCCGACGGGCGCAGCGGCAGCTCGCCTTCGAAGACGCGCCCCCGGGTTCCGTCGATCGTCCAGACGTCGCCCTCGCGAAACAGGCGCTCGCCGACCTGGAGCGTCCCATCCTTTGGCCGCAGCGCGAAATCGTCGCAGCCGACGACGGCGGGGCGTCCCATCCCGCGCGCCACCACCGCCGCGTGCGACGTGCTTCCACCCGTGCGGGTCACGATGCCGGAGGAGGCGTGCATGCCCTCGATGTCGTCCGCGGAGGTCTCCGCTCGCACGAGGAGCACCGGGCCCTGCTGCGCCCACTCCACCGCGCGCTTCGAGCTGAACGCGATGCGCCCGACGCCCGCTCCGGGACTCGCGGCGAGCCCGGCGAGCAGCGCCCTACCGTCGCGGACGGCGCGCTCGGCGTCCTCTTCGGCGAGGGCCGGAAGCAGCAGCTTCTCCACTTCCGCGGGCTCGACGCGCATCAGCGCCTCGTCGGTGCGGATCCTTCCCTCGCGCACCAGGTCGCAGGCGATCTTGACGGCCGCGATCGCGGAGCGCTTTCCGCGCCGCGTCTGGAGGATGTAGAGCTTGCCGTCGTCGATGGTGAACTCGATGTCCTGCAGGTCGCGGAAATGGATCTCGAGCGTTCGGCAGGCGTCGAGCAGCTCGCGGTGGAGCGCGGGCGCTTCGCTGCGGAGATCGTCGATCGGGTACGGCGTGCGGGTGCCCGCCACCACGTCCTCGCCCTGCGCGTTGCGCAGGTACTCGCCGTAGACGACCGGCTCTCCGGTGGCGGGATCGCGCGTGAAGCACACGCCGCTGCCGCTCTCTTCGTTCCGGTCGCCGAACACCATCGCCTGGACGTTGCAGGCGGTCCCCCAATGCTCGGGAATGCGATGCAGGCGGCGGTACGATCGCGCGCGCGGCGCGTTCCAGCTCGAGAAGACGGCCGCGGCGGAATCCACCAGCGCTTCGTAGGGCGGGAGCGGCCAGCGATCGCTGCGCCGCTCGACGATGATCGCTTCGTACCGGAGCGCGAGCGCGCGGAGGTCCTCGGTGCTGAGCTTGGTATCCGTCGCGACGCCGCGTTGCCGCTTCAGCTCCGTCAGCGCGCGCTCGAACGGATCGTCGTCGTCTGCGCAGATGCCGAGGACCACGTCGCCGATCATGTGCAGGTTGCGTCGGTAGGCATCGAACGCCAGCCGACCCACCCGCTGCGACCACGCATCGGCAATCTCGAGGTCGATCCCGAGATTCAGCACCGTATCCATCATGCCGGGCATCGAAACCCGCGCGCCCGAGCGAACCGCGATCAAGAGCGGGTCTTGCTTGTCGGCAAATTTCTTCTTGGTCTCGGCCTCGATGAAACGCAAGCCCTCGTCGATGGCGCCTTCGAGCCTTTTCTTGAAGCCCGGCTCGGCGGTGATCGCACAGAGCGTCGTCGGAAGGATGAAGCCCGGCGGGACCGGCATCCCGATGCGGCACATCTCGGTCAGGTTCGCGCCCTTGCCTCCGAGGAGCTCGCGCATCGACGCGTCCCCGTCCGTGTGGCTCTTTCCGAATCGATAGATGTCAGGCATGGATTCCTCGGGTCGTGGGCGCCATCACCCCTGTCCCTCGCGTCGTCCGCAGCCATTCGATCCGGCCCCTACCGGATCGGGCGATACAACCCCCGCACGAATTCGAAGTTGCAGAGCGCAAACGCGGGCTCGCCGTGCGCGTCGATCGTGAAGCGACCGTCGACGTCGAACGGCAGCAGGATGGGGTTTCCCTTCCGATCGAGCGCCTCGCAATCCGCTGCATGCAGGCGGGCGGCCACGCGGTGCATCGTATCACGGTACTTCGACTCGTCGAGCAACGCGATCCCACAGACGTGCATCGCGTCGATGCCGAAGGTGGCGTAGATCCCTCCCGCTAGGCGCCGGATTCGACGCCGCGACCGCCGTCGTACGCGGGGTATTCCGGGTACCACATCGACTGCTCGACCACCTGCTCGACCTGCTCGTCGGGGATCATCCGCCCCAGGCCCAGATCGCGCGCCCGGCGCACCACGGCGGCCGCCACGCTTGCGCAGACGCCGCGCAACCCGGTGACGTCGGGGTAGACGGCGCCCGCCGCGAGGCGGTCGGGCGTGATCGCCTCCGCGAGCGCGTCGGCCGCCGCGAGGAACAGCTCGTCCTTGACTTCGTGCGTTTCGCTCACGATGCAGCCGAGGCCCACACCCGGGAAGACGAACACGTTGTTGCCCTGGCCGATGTGGAAGGTCCGCCCCTCGTACTCCACCGGGTCGAACGGGCTGCCCGTGGCGACGATCACGCGGCCGTCGGTCCAGCGAATCGCCTCGGCGGGGGCGCACTCGGCCTGCGAGGTGGGGTTGGAGAGCGCGAAGAGGATGGGCCGGTCCGCGTGCGCGGCCATCGCGCGGACCACGGCCTCGGAGAAGATGCCGGGCTCGGCCGAGGTGCCGATCAGGATCGTGGGCTTCACGCGGCGGGTGACCTCGAGCAGATCGAACGGCCCCGCGCCCGCGAACCCGTAGGCCTCGAGATCCGGCTCGCGCATCGCGACATCCCGCTTGTAGGCTTCGCGCAGCTGCGTTCGCTCGCTGATCAGACCGCGGCTGTCGAGGAATACGAGCGCGCGCCGCACCTCGGCGTCCGTCCCACCGGCGCGCAGGAACGCCGCGCGCAGCAGGCGCCCGATGCCGATCCCCGCGGCCCCGGTGCCTGCGAACACGACCCGCTGCTGCGCGAGCGGAACACCGGTTATCCGGAGCGCCGCGAAGATCCCGGCGAGCGTCACGCCGGCCGTGCCCTGGATGTCGTCGTTGAAGCTCGGGATCCGCCGCTGGTAGCGATCGAGCAGGTCGAGGGCGTTCTCCTTCTTGAAATCCTCCCACTGGAGCAGCGCCCGCGGAAAGACCTCCAGCACGGCCTCGACGAACTCCTCGACGAAATCCCGGTAGCGATCGCCCTTCAAGCGCCGCTCGCGGTAGCCGAGATAGTACGGATCGCCGAGCAGCTCGGCGTTGTCGGTGCCGACGTCGAGGCTGACGGGCAGACACTCCCAGGGCGGAATTCCCGCGGCCGCGCAGTACAGCGCGATCTTCCCGCACGGGATCCCCATGCCGCCCGCGCCCTGGTCGCCCAGCCCGAGGATCCGCTCGTTGTCGGTGACGACGATGAGCCGGATGTCGTCCTCGCCCGCGTTGCGCAGCACGTCCGCGATGCGCCCCCGGTCGTCGGGCGAGAGCCACAGGCCCCGGGGCCGACGGAAGACGTGGCTGTACTGCTGGCAGAGCCGGCCCACCACGGGGGTGTAGACGATCGGCATGAGCTCGTGGAGATTCTCGGTGAGCACGCGGTAGAAGAGGGTTTCGTTGCGGTCCTGCAGCGCGAGCAGGCCGATCGACTTCTCGAGATCGTCCTGCTTGGCGCGCACGTGCTCGAGCTCCAGCGCAACCTGCTCCTCGATGGAGCGCGGCCGCGGCGGCAGCAGCCCTTCGAGACCGAGGCGCCGTCGCTCTTCGAGCGTGAACGCGGTGCCCTTGTTGTAGCGGGGCGACTCCAGGAGCTGCTTGCCCCGCAGCGTCAGCCGCGGCGCGGTGGCCCCTTGCGGGCGCATCGCAGATCTGGTCATCGCAGACTTCTCCCGTGGCATGGCGGGCGCGCAGGCCCTGGGGCGACCGATCGGACTCCCTACGAAAACAAAATAGCTCAGCGGGCGCGTTGCATTCCGGATATGCCATCGCGGGAGCGAGCGGCGCGACGGAGCGCGCGGCTCGCGAGCCCGGCCCGAGCGCGCGCGAGCCCGACCCCGGAGTGAGCACGGCCGTCCGCTCGCCGTTGCGCTTGCGATCCCCTCAAGCGCGCGGGGCGAGCGTCTCGAGCATGCGCTTCGCGCGCAGCGGCGCGCGCCCCGTCGCGATCAGCTCGGCCATCAGCTCGCCGGCCGCGGGGCTCATGTTGATGCCGAGCCCCCCGAATTGGGTAGCGATGTACCCGTTCCGCCACTCCGGCAGCCCGCCCATCACGGGCTTGTGGTACGGCGGCTTCGGCGGGTAGGCCATGAGGTCGCCGCGATACTCGAGCAGCTTGGCGCTCTCGAGCGCGGGCAGGATCCGCGTGACCCCCCGCAAGATCTCGAGCTTCACGTCGTCGACCAGGCTCGCGTCGAAGTCCGGGCGCTCGACGAAGTCGTTGCCGTAGATCGCGAGGATCACCTCGCCGTTGCGCTTGGGGATGATCCAGAAGTCGTCGGCGACGAGCGTCTGCAGCGGAAGGCCCCCGGGCACCTCGACGCGCAGGCACTGGGTGAGAAAGTTCCGGCAGGGGATCTCGCGCCCGAGCCGGGCCGTCGCCTGCGCGCTCCACGGGCCCATCGCTAGCACCACGGCGTCGGCCTCGATCGTCCTCCCGGACGCGAGGCGGACCCCGCAGATGCGGTCGCCCTCGGTCGCGAAGCCGACCACCTCGCCCCGCGCGATCTCGGCGCCCATGCGCTCGGCCGCCTGGGCGAGGCCCAGCGTGAACTTGTAGGGCTCGACCTGCCCCTCCGGCACCGCGATGCCGCCCGCGTAGTCCGAGCTGAGGCCGGGGAATCGCTCGCGCAGCGCGTCGCCGTCGACCCACCCGCACTCGGTGCCGCCCGCGTCGCGAATCGGGCGCAGCAGCGACTCCCGGCCGACGGACTCGAGCTGCTGGTGCGAGACCAGCGCGGTGTTGAACGACTCCGCGTACTCGACGTCGATCCCACCGCGCTCCGCGAGCTCCAGCGCGAGATCGGGCATGCGCTCGTACGAAGACGTGAAGAGGAAGAACCAGTCGGCCACGCTCTCGCCGGGCGGCATCTCGAGCAGGTCGATGACGCCCGCGGAGCCGCCGCCGCCGACCAGCGCGGCCATCCGCTCCTCGGCGAGCATCGAAGGCGGATAGGTGATCACCGCCCAGGCCTTCCCGGATGCGCGCGTGCCGATTGACTCGCGCTCGACGATGCACGAGGAGATCCCGCGCCTGCCCAGGTGATAGGCGATCGAGCAGCCGATCACCCCGGCTCCGACGACGATGACATCCTTGCGCGCGGACATGGCGCCCTCCTCGCTGTTCCCCGAGCCCGCGATGCGCGCTCGGCCGCGCCGCGCATCGCCTTGCCACCGCGCGGCACAGCGCCTTGCCACCGCGCGGCGCAGCGCGATCGGGGCTCGCAGCGCCTGCGCCCGCCCGCGGCGGGATCGCCGGGCCATCATACAGCGAGTCCGCAGCGAAGGACACGAAGCGCCGACCTTTCCACGGATGCCTCGGCGACGTGCATTCGGATTGATGAAGATGTCGTCGTCACGGCCGCCGGGAAACCGCTTGACAACGCGCAGTGACGGGCGTAAGGCTCGGGTACCGATTTGCCGCGCGCCCGCGCCGACGGCGGCGTCTCGATCAGCTCCGTGTTCGCGACCGACAACATCACGCTGGGGGTGATCCTGACCGCGGGCCCGAACGGCAGCGCGGGCGGCGGCGTGAGCGTCAACTACGGCGACGCGCTGCCGAGCCTCAGCGTGGTCGATTTCCAGAGCCTGGACACGCCGCCGTACTTCACGCTCCATGCCGGCGACACGACCGATCGGCCGCCGTACATCGACAACATCAATTCAGCCGGGTTTTGGGTGACCAACTTCGGCATCGGCCTGCCGGCGGGCATGAGCGCGTACCTCGGAACGGTCACGTTCCACGAGGATTTCGCGTTGAATGGGATCTTCGAGATCTCGGTGGGCACGGACGGACCGGGGGGGACCGACGCCCTCCTCGACATCGACGGCCGGAACATCAGCGCCACCACCACCCTCAACAGCGCGTTCATCTACTTCCTAACCGACTACTGCGCGATCGACAAGAAGTGCTCGGTGGGCGGCAGCGCGCCGGAGGATGCCTGCAGCGCCGCTGCGGGCGAGGAGGTGACCTACTTGTACGACTTCGTCGGCGGCACCGCGCTGATCTTCGACGACAAGCTGGGCGCAATCGGCGAGTGGCGCGGAGAGACGCTCACCCGCACGACGATCCTCACCGGGACCACCACGAACACGGCCTACTTCCAAGAGATCGACGCCGTCTGTCTGAACGGAATCTTCTCCGACAGCGTGACCGTCACCGTCGCGACGCCCACGCCGACTCCGACCGCGACGCCCACCGCTACCCCGACACCGGCCGCATCCCCACCGCCCCGCTGCGAGGACCTCTGGCCCGTCGACTCCCTCGTCACCATCGCGAAGGGCCAAAGCCAGGCCAACAACCTGAAGGTGAGCCACCTGATCACCGGAAACATCGTCGATCCCGATGCGCTCTGCCCCGTGAGCGGACCCTGCACCGCGCATCGCATCCCGGTCTGCGCGGGAACGGAGGTCCGCACCGCGATCACCGGATCGATCGACAACCGCAACGTCGGCAAGGGGACCCTCTCGTGTGACCCGGCTGGCTGCCAGGTGGGCGCGATCGAGGTCACCGAGAAGTACCGCTCGATTTCGCACGACGGCAGGGATGCCGACCGCATCACCCTGCTTCCCCAGTAGCGGGGTTGGCCCGCACCGCTGGTCGCGGGCCGCATCCGCCGACACGGGTGCGCGCCGGTCGAGGCCGGCCCGCGTGCAGCCCGCCCTTGGCTGCGCGCACCCACGGGGCCGATTCGCGAGCCGATCCCCGAGCGCTGCAACCTCCACCGCGAATCCATCGCCCGACAGATGTGTCAACTCCACGTGTTGAAATTGATGAGAATGTCATCTCCCCACCCCGACAGAAAAAGATTGACAACCCGAGAAGATGGGCGTATGGCTCGGAGACGTGGACCGACTCGCTGGAGTGCGGTCCGGGCGGGCGCGCCGACGGGGCGTTCTGCCCAATGGGGTGGTGCCCGAAGGTCGGAACGCCAAACTACGTGCAACGCAGAAATCGAGGACGAGGAGGCAGGGCAATGCGGAATCTCAGCGCAGCGGCAGCGGCTTGCGCGATGGCACTCGCGGGTTTTGCGGGTCTGGCCGGTGCGAGCGCCAGCGTCGACCTGATCTGGATCGACGTCTCGGCCACCAACTTGATGGGCAACCCGATCTGCCTGCTGCCCGCCAACCGCAACTGCCCACCGGACCCGAGATCACCGGATGGTGGCGTGACGATCAGCTCCGTGTTCGTGACCGACAACATCACGCTCGGCGTGATCCTCACCGCCGGCCCGAACGGAAGCATCGGCGCCGGGGTGAGCGTCAACTACGGAGACGCGATTCCCAAGCTCGGCGTGGTGGATTTCCGGAGCCTGGCGACCACCCAGCCATTCGTCTACCTGCCGCTCCAGATCGGCGCGACGACCGATCGGTCGCCGTACATCGACAACATCAACGCGGCCGCGGCGCCGCCGCTCGGCAACGGCATCGGCTTGCCACCTGGCGCGAGCGCCTACCTCGGAACCGTCACCTTCCACAAGGACATCGTCGTCAATGGAAGCTTCGAGATCGGCGTCGGCCTCGACGGCCCGGGGGGCACGGACGGCGTGCTCGACGGCAGCGGTAACAGTATCGGCGGCACGACCACGTTCAACAGCGCGTTCCTGGTCAACGTTAACGGCACGACGCCGCCGAGCCCGACGCCGACCCCGACGCCGACCGCGACCGCCACGCCGACACCCACGCCGACCGGGACGCCTGGCACGCCGACGCCCACCGCCACGCCGGCCGCTCGCTGCGAGGATCGCTGGCCGATCACGTCGATCACCACGATCGCGAAGGGTCAGAGTCCGGCCAACAACGTGAAGGTGATCCACACGATCACCGGGAACATCATCGATCCCGGCGCGGTCTGCCGCGAGAGCGGCGTGTGCACCGCGCAGCGCATCCCGGTCTGCGCGGGCACGGCGGTGAACGCGGCCGTGGAGGGCTCGACGAACAATACGAACATCGGCAAGGGGGTCATCGCGTGTGACGCGGCGGGTTGCTCGGTCGCCGCGATCGAGGTCACGGAGAAGTACAAGTCCGTCTCCGCCGACGGCAAGGACACCGACCGCGTGACGCTGCTGCCGCAGTAGGCCGCAAGCGTTCGGCGCCTGGCGGGCGCGGGCGCAGTGGGCGAGCGAAAGCCCACTGCGCCCGCGTGCGGCGCCTCGAAGCCGACGATTCCGAGGAGCTTCGCAGCCGCAGAATCGGAGCGCCGAGGAGGCAGGCGATGCGGAGGATCTTCGCTGCAGCGCTGGGCGGCGCGCTCGCGCTCGCGGGCTTCGCGGGTGCGGCCGGCGCGAGCGCCAGCGTCGACCTGATCTGGATCGACGTCTCGGCCACGGACGGGACGGGCAACCCCATCTGCCTGTTGCCCACCAACCGCGACTGCGCGCCGGATCCGAGATCTCCCGACGGCGGCGTGACGATCAGCTCCGTGGCACTGACCGACAACATCACGCTCGGCGTGATCCTCACCGCGGGGCCGAGCGGCAGCGTCGGCGGCGGCGTGAGCGTCAACTACGGCGACGCGCTGCCGAAGTTCGGCGTGGTCGACTTCCAGAGCCTGACGACCACCCAGCCCCGGGCCTACCTGCCGCTCCAGCTCGGCTCGACGACCGACCGGTCGCCGTACATCGACAACATCAATGCCGCGGCGGCGCCACCGTTTGGCACGGGCATCGGCCTGCCCGCGGGCGCGAGCGCCTATCTTGGAACCGTCACGTTCCACAAGTACGCGCTCCGGCGCGGCACGTTCGAGATCAGCGTCGGTCTCGACGGCCCGGGGGGCACGGACGGCGTGCTCGACGGCAGCGGTCGAAGCATCGGCGGCACGACGACGTTCAACAGCGCGTTTCTCGTCAATCAGACGGGCCCCACGCCGACGCCGACGGCGAGCGCGACCGCGACGCCGACCGCCACGCCCAGCGACTCGCCGACACCGACGCCGACCGCGACACCCACCGAATCCCCGACACCAACGCCGACCGCCACGCCAACCGCCACTCCAATACCGACACCGACCGCAACGCCGACCGCGACGCCAACCGCGACGCCGACCGTAGACCCCGATGGCGCGACACTCGATCTGATCTGGATCGACGTCTCGCAGACCAATACGATGGGCAACCCCATCTGCCTGCTGCCCGCCAACCGCAACTGTGCGCCGGACCCGAGATCTCCGGACGGCGGCGTGACGATCAGCAACGTGTTGCTGTCCGACGACATCACCCTGGGCGTGATCCTCACCGCGGGCGCGAGCGGCAGCATCGGCGCCGGAGTGAGCGTCAACTACGGCGATGCGCTGCCCAAGCTCGGCGTGCTCGATTACCGGAGCTTGACCACGACGCTTCCGTTCGCGTACCTGCCGCTCCAGATCGGCTCGACGACCAATCGAGCGCCGTACATCGACAACATCAACGCCGCCGCGGCGCCTCCGCTGGGCAACGGCATCGGCCTTCCTCCCGGTGCGACCGCCTATCTCGGAACGGTCACCTTCCACAAGGACGCGCAGATCAACGGTGTGTTCGAGATCTCGGTGGGCGCCGACGGCCCCGGAGGTACGGACGGCGTGCTCGGCGGCGACGGCGCAAACGTCACGCGCCTGAGCACCTTCAACAGCGCGTTCCTCGTCAAACTGGGCGCCAGGCCGCCTCCGATGCCCACGGCGACGCCGTTCGCCACCCCGACGCCGACGGCCACACCGTTCGCGACGCCGCTGGAGACGCCGACCGCCACGCCGACTGCCATGCGCCGCGGCACCGCGACGCCGACGCCCACCGCAACGCCGCTTCCCTCGCCGAGCGCGACGCCGACCAGCACTCTGGTGCCGACGTCAACCGCGACGCCGACCCCGACGCCCTCGGGCACCACGGGGACCCGCTGTGGAGATCGGTGGCCCGTCACGACCCTCGTCACGATCGCGAAGGGCCAGAGCCCGGCCAACAACGCGACGGTCCGCCACGCGATCACCGGAAACATCATCGACCCGCGGGCGGTCTGCCGCGAGAGCGGCGTGTGCACCGCACATCGCATCCCGGTCTGCGCGGGCAAGCCGGTGAGCGCGGCCGTCGAGGGCTCGACCGACAACGCGAA
>JBFGGA010000116.1:0-11461 GCA_041579295.1 Myxococcota bacterium
CGTGAAGCTTCAAGCGGAGTACGGTTTTCCCGGCGGCGTCCTCGAGATGGACTCCGCCTACAAACGCGCTCGCGATCGCGCGCAACTGTTGGAGGCGGCGCCGTAGGGACGCCTCCCGCTCGCGCATGCCAGCCCCGCATCTCGGCTCGAAATCCCCGCAAGCCGGCGCGCTTCGCGATCGCTACATTGCGCGCGCGAGCTCGGTAGGACGCCCATGCGGCGCCGTCCGATGAATCGCGAACGAGAGCCAACGAGTTGGAATGGGGGGAGTCATGAAGCAGAACACGACGCTACGCAGCGCGAAATCGACACTGCTGGTCGCCCTGATCATCGCGATACCGGTGCTCCTGGCGATCGGCCGCTGTCCGTTCAGCGATCCCAGATAGGCCCCTCCGGGCGACCCACTCGTCGCTCGCGACGAGCCGAGGGTGGCGGGGTCCGCCGGAGGCTCCGACACCCTCAGGTTGCGCGTCGGCGAACGAGCGTCGCGGCGACGCCCGTCGCCAACAACATCAGCATCAGTGGGATTCCCCAGTAACTCCCCGACGGCACCGGCGGAGACAAGATGACGATGCCCTTCTCTCCCGCGAAATTCGTTGGCGAGTTCACGCCGACCGAGTAGGTCGGCGCGTTGGGGTCGACGACCGTGATGGACTGCCAGCCGTCGCTGGGCATCACGCCCGGGGGAATCTCGATCGTCTGGTAGAACCACCAGACGACGGTGTCGCCGTCGGGATCTAGAAAACCGTCGGGCACCAGGTAGTCGGGCTGTGGGACGCCCGGTAGCGCCGCATAGCTCTGGGTGGCAACGAGGAACTTCTTGTGCGCGGTGGGCGGCTGCAGGTCGGAGCCGAGCAGCTCGCTGTGATCGAGGTTGTAGGTGTTGGTCGCAAACCAATGGTTCGCGATGGCGGTCTCGTTGTCCGATCCGCCGATCTCCCTCATCTCGATGAACTGGATGCTCCGATCGGGGGAGCTGTAGAACTCGTTGAAGCGCCACAGGTGGGATCCGGCGATTGCCGCGTTCGGAATCGAAAGCACCCCGGCGATCGCGATGATCCCGACGCAAGGCCGCACTCTGGACATCTCCGCTCTCCACCGCGCCCGCGCGCGCACGAGCTATCTTCCCGGCCGACCCGGACCCGGGGCGCTCGATCGATCATACCACCGGAGCCACGCGCGTGTACACTGCGACTTCCCAAGCGTTCGCGAGACGGCTCGTCGCGGTGGCTTGCGCCGCGGTCGCGGCGCTGGCTTGCGGCGATCCGCAGACCCCCGCGACCGGTGACGGGGCCGACGGCTCGACGCCCAATCGTGTAGCCTCGCCCGCGCCCGAGCGCAATCCGCCGCGCATCGTCTCGTTGGGATCCGAAATGAGCCGGCTATTGATCGAGCTCGACCTCGAGCGCGCGCTCGTCGGCCTGGATCGGGCATCGTTTCGGCAGCTCGGCCTCGCGGGCTGTGCGGATGTCGGTGACGCGCAGCAACCCGATCTCGAAGCCATCGCAGGGCTCACACCGGATCTCGTCTTCACGCTCGATGCGTCCACGCGTGATCTCATCGCGCCGAAGCTCGCGCAGCGGGGCGTGCGGATCCCGCGTTTCGATCCAAAGACCGCGAACGAGATCATCGAGACCGTCCACGAAATCGGCATCGCGACCGGTCGGCAAGCGGAATCGAGGGCGCTCGTGCGCGGATGGACGGGCGAGATCGCGCGGATCGCGACGCGGCGCGACGGCGCGTACCGGTCGCGGGTGATCTGGGTCCTCGCGTGGGAGCCAGTCGTCATCGTGGGCAACCGCGGTCTGCTCCACGAAATTCTCGAGCTCGCGGGTGGCGAAATGGCGCTGCACCGGCTGGAGGGCGAGCGGGTCGAGACGACGCTCGCGGAGATCGCAGCGAGCGATCCCGATCTGGTCCTGGACTCGGCGCCGCAGCGCGCGCCGCAGCGCGCCGGGCTCGGCGCGCGCCTCGAAGTGCTGCCGGCCGGGATCGATCGACTCCCCACGCTCGAGCTGCCCGAGCGCATCCGCATCCTTCACGCCGCGATCTATCCGTCCCGACCCGACGAATCGCACCCCCCGACGCACTCCGTCGAGGAAATGCCCGGTCAGTAGCGCCCGATCATCCGCAGGTACATCCGCGCGTCCTCGCGCTCGGGGTGCTCGGCGAGCACGGTCTCCCACTCGCTCGCGGCCTCCTCGGTGCGGCCCAGCGAGTAGAGCGTCACGCCGAGCTGCACCGCCGCGTCGCAGAAGCCCGGGTGGACGCGCAGCACGCGGCGGAACTCCGCGATCGCGCGGTCCGGAAGCCCGGCATCGCGCAGCGCGACGCCGAGCCGGTTGCGGATGTCGGGGAAGTCCGGGCAGCGGTCGAGCGCCTTGCGGTAGGCCTCGATGGCTTCGCGCAGCTCGCCCACCTCGCGATAGGCGTCGCCGAGCGCGGCCTGGAGGTTGGCGAGCTTGCCGCGCGTGGTCGCGTCGAGCACGTCACCGGCCGAGCGCTCGATGCTCCCGGCCCGCTCCGCGATCTCTCGCGAGCGCTCGTAGTCGCCCTGGCTCTCGTAGACGTTGGCGAGCGCGAGCAACGCCTCGGTGTAGGAGGGATTGGCGCGCAGCGCTTCGCGAAGCGAATGGCCCGCCGCGTCGAGCTCGCCCTTGCGGTGGTACAGGACGCCGATCATGTAGTGAACGTCCGCGAAGTTGCGCGTCTGGGCCAGCCGGGTCAGGTGCGGCAGCGACGTCTCGACGTCACCGCGCTCGAAGCAGCGCCGCCCGAGCTCGTAGTCGCGGCGCTCGGCGGGCGTCAACGGTTCAGCCTGGCGCATGCCTTCCCCCTAGTTGATCGTCGGCCCCTCTTCGATCCGCTCTGCGGCGGCCCTGGCGTACTTGCTGTCCTGGTAGTTCTGGACGATCGACTGGAAGATCCGCTCGGCCTCCGCGTTGCGGCGCATCTCCAGGTAGCAGACCCCCAGATTGTAGAGTGCCTCCGCGTCGAGGCCGAGACCCGGATACTCGTTGAGGATCGACCGATAGCGCTCCGCGGCGCTCTCGTACTCCTCCCGCTTCATGTAGAACTCGGCGATCTCGGCGACGTTCTCCGCCAGGTGCGTGCGGAGATCCCTCCACAGGATCTCGGCTTCCCGGGCCTCGGGCGAATGGGGGTACTTCGCGAGCAGGCGGTCGAGGTGCAGCAGCGCGTCGCGGGTCGCGGTCTGATCGCGGTTGGCGGCGTGCATCTGCCGCTCGCGGCAGAGCGCGGAGCGGAGAATCGTGTACGGCACCCTCTCGTGTTGCGGGTGGAGGTCCGCGAAATCCCGGTAGTAGGAGAGCGCCTCGTCGTAGCGACGGTCGTCGAAGTAGGCGTCGGCGATCTTGAGCTCCGCGAGAACGGCGACGTCGCTGTAGGGATAGTTGTCGATGATCGACTGCAGCTTCTCGATCGCGCGGACGTAGTTGGTGGTGCGAAAGAACAGCCAGCTCTGTCCCTCGAGGATTTCGAGCGCCTCTTCGTACAGCTGCTCGGCGGGCGGCACGTCTTCGAATGCGGGCGGGGACGACGAGCAGGCCGCGGCGAACAACAGGGCGACCGCTGCGATGAGGTTCGAACGCTCGCGCAAGGGCTCCCCGCGGATCGGGCAGACGTGCGGATCCTCTCGACCCGCAACGATCTGCTAAGGTGTCGCATCCATTATAACAACGTGGGGAAGACATCGATGAACAGGCGATCGCTCGAAAAGCTGCGAACGGACCGCCGCCTCGCGGGGCGAACGGGTTGGTTGTCCAAGGTGGAGCTCGAAAAAGCGGCGAAGAGCCTGCCCGACGCGAGCGAGAAGATCGCAGAAGTCGAATCCGATCCCGAAATGGACGGCGTCGACGCCGCAGCGCCCGAAGCGGGCGGCTCGATCGCCGCGGAGCTCGGCCGGGTACCGCCCCCCGATACCGCGTAGATCCCGAAAGGGACCCAACCCATGATCAAGCAGCAGTTGGGAGATCGGCTCGACGGATGGATCCACGCGGCCTTTCCGTTCCTGTTCGTCCGGCCGCTCAACCCCAACCTGCTGACCGTCATCGGAGCCGTCGGCTCGCTCGCAGCCGCGGCTGCGTTCGCGGCGGGCTCTCTGCTCGGCGGCGGGATCCTCATGCTCGCGAGCGGCTTCTTCGACCTCGTCGACGGCGTCGTCGCGCGCCACCGCGGAATCTCGACGCGCTTTGGCGCGTTCCTCGACTCGACGCTCGACCGCTTCGCCGACGTCGCGGTTCTGGTGGGCTTGTCGATCCACTTCGCGCGCATCGGCTCGCCGGGCGACGTGCTGCTCGCGGGATCCGCGCTGACCGCGACGGTGCTCGTCTCCTACTCGGCGGCGATCGCCAGGCATTCCGTACCCGACGGCATCAACGTGGGTCTGTTCGAACGCGGTGAGCGCGTCGGGCTGTTGGCGGCGGGGGCGATCCTGGGCTTCGTGGTGCTGGCGCTGTGGATCCTGCTGATCGGCAGCGGCGTGACGCTCGCCCAGCGCTTCGTTCGCGCCTACCGTGAAATGGAGAGGCTCGACGCCGAAGAGCAGGCGGGCCTCGACGATCGATCCTTGAGGACGGAGAGCTGATGGAGACCAAAGAGAGCAAGCAGGGACCGGGCTTCACGATGAACGACCCGGACGATCAGCGGGAGGGCGGCGCGCGCGCGGCCATCGATTTCTCGACCTTCGTGCTCTCCCTCGGAACGACCGCGCTCTACCAGCTCGGTGAGATCCAGGATGCCGAGGGCGGAGGGGAGCGGCCGACCGAGCCCAATCTGCCGATCGCGCGCCAGACCATCGACACGCTCGAAATGCTCACCGAGAAGACCCGCGGCAACCTGACGGAGACCGAGTCGAAGCTGTTGGAGAGCATCCTCTACGAGCTGCGCATGAAGTTCGTGGAAGCCAGCAAGTGAGTGCGGCGCCACGGCGCGCGGCCCGCAGCCTGCGCTGCTGCGCACCGGGCAAGCTCAATCTCGGCCTGCGCGTCGTCGGCAGAAGGCACGACGGCTACCACGAACTCGAAAGCCTGTTCGTCCCACTCGATCTCGGCGACGAGGTCGAGGTCGCGGTCTCGGACGCGGAGTCGCTCTCGGTGGAGCTCGCGCTCGAGGGCATGAGCGACGCGATTCCCGCGGGTACCGCAAACCTGGGCCACCGCGCGGCGCTGGCCTTCGCACAAGCCGCGGGCCTGCGCTGCCGGGTCGCGGTGCGGATCGACAAGCGCCTTCCCGCGGGAGCGGGGCTGGGGGGAGGCTCGAGCGACGCGGGCGCGGTGCTGCGGGCGCTGCGCGACCTGTTCCCCGACGCGCTCGACGCGGCGCGGCTCGCCGAGCTGGCCCTCGAGCTCGGAGCCGACGTGCCGTTCTTCTTGGATCCCCGGCCCGCGATGGTCCGCGGGATCGGCGAGCAGATCGAGCCGCTGGACGGCCTGCCCTCGCTACCCGTGCTGCTCGCGAACCCGGGCATCGCGCTCGCGACCGCCGACGTGTTCCGGGCCTTCGCGGCGATCCAGCCCGCGTTGACGAACGCGGCGCCCGACCGTAGCATCCAGCCGCCCTCCGGGGCGGGGGCGCCCGGACGGGCGTTTGCGGGCGCGGCTGGGCTCCGCCTGGACAACGACCTCGAGCCGATCGCGATCCGCTTGTGTCCTCCGATTGCGCGGCTCCAGCGGCGGATCCGCGCCGCGGGCGCGCGGGCGGTCGGGATGTCGGGCAGCGGGGCCACGGTCTTCGGCGTCTTCGAGTCCGCGAAGGCGGCGCAGCGCGCGCTCGAAACGGCGGGCTTCGAGGCGCCCGTCTGGGCACGGGTCGCCGCGACACGGGAATCTCGATAGCCTGAAGGTTCCGCCTGGCGGGCTCCGGAGCAATCGACCGATGCAAGGCGCAAAGCTGTTCTCGGGCAATTCCAACCCCACGCTCGCCGCGGCCGTGGCTCGCCATCTCGACACCCAGCTCGGCAAGGCCGACGTCGGCACCTTCAACGACGGCGAGGTCAACGTCGAGATCCACGAGAACGTCCGAGGCATGGACTGCTTCGTCATCCAGTCGACGTCGGCGCCCGCGAACACGCACCTGATGGAGCTGCTGATCATGATCGACGCGCTCAGGCGCTCCTCGGCCAAGCGCATCACCGCGGCGATCCCCTACTACGGCTACGCGCGGCAGGACCGCAAGGTCCGACCGCGGGTTCCGATCTCCGCCAAGCTCGTCGCGGATCTGATCAGCGCGCCCGGCACCGATCGGCTGCTCTGCATCGACCTGCACGCGGGGCAGATCCAGGGTTTCTTCAACATCCCCGTCGACAACATCTTCGCAACGCCCGTGATGCTGGAGGAGATTCGCAAGCGCTACGAGGGGCCGCTCACGATCATCTCGCCGGACGCGGGCGGCGTGGAGCGCTCGCGCGCCTACGCGAAGCGACTCGACGCCAACCTCGCGATCATCGACAAGCGCCGCGAGTCCGCCAACATCGCGGAGGTGATGAACATCGTCGGAGACGTGAAGGGCCAGACCTGCGTGATCGTCGACGACATGGTGGATACCGCGGGAACGCTCACGGAGTCCGCGCGAGCGCTCGACCAGGCGGGTGCGAAGGCCGTCTACGCGGTCATCACGCACCCCGTCCTGTCTGGGCCGGCCATCAAGCGAATCGCCGAGAGCCCGCTGCAGGAGCTCGTCGTCACGGACACCATCCCGCTGCGGCCCGACGCGCGCGACTGCGCCAAGCTCAAGGTCGTGACGATCGCTCCGCTGCTCGGCGAGGCGATCCGACGGATCAACAACGAAGAGAGCGTGAGCTCGCTGTTCGTCTGAGAATTTCTCGAGGAGAGTCTCGTGGGTGAATTTGCACTGGGTGTGGAGCCGAGAGAAGAGAGCGGAAAGGGCGTGGCCCGCAAACTTCGCGCGGCCGGCCGGATTCCGGGGGTCTGCTACCGACGCAACGCGGAGTCGGTCGCGGTCAGCCTCGACGCGATGGAGCTCGACCGCTTGCTGCGCAGGGCGACCTCGGGGCTCAACACGTTGATCGATCTGAAGGTGGCCGGCGGCGGCGACTTCGACGGCCGGCAGGTGCTCATCAAGGAGCTGCAGCGCGACCCGATCTCCGGCGCCTACCTCCACGCGGATCTCTACGCGGTGGATCTCGCGCAGACCATCCACGTCGAGGTTCCCATCCGCCTGACGGGCACGGCCGTCGGCGTCTCGATCGGCGGCGGCATCCTCGACCACGCGACCCGCGAGCTGGAGGTCGAGTGCCTGCCCAACGCGATCCCCGAGGAGATCACGCTGGACGTGGGCGCGCTCGAAATCGGCGACAGCATCCACGTGCGCGACATCGCAATCCCCGAAGGCGTCGAGATCCTCAACGATCCGGACGTCTCGGTCGTATCCGTGGTAGCCCCGGCGGTCGTCGAAGAAGAGGCGCCCGCGGAAGCGGAAGCGGAGCTCGAAGGGGAGGCCGCGGCGGCAGCCGAAGGCGAGGCCGCGCCGGAGGAGACCGCGGAGAAGAAGGACGACGACTGACGCGGCGGGCTGCGATGAAGATCGTCGTCGGGCTCGGCAATCCGGGGCGCCGGTACGCGGCCACGCGGCACAACGTCGGTGCGAGGATCGTCGACCGCTTCGCGGTCGGCTGCGGGATCGCGCTCTCGGAGCGCCGCTTCGACGGCCGCTTCGGCCTGGGTCGCGTTGCCGCGCAGGCGCCCGACGCCCCGGACCTCGACGTCGCGCTGCTGATCCCCGAGACCTACATGAATCGCTCCGGCGGCGCGGTCGCCGAGGCGCTGCGCGGCCTGCCCGTGGAGGACATCGGCGAGGACCTGCTCGTCGTGGTCGACGACCTCGACCTGCCCTTCGGGCGGCTGCGGATCCGGCCGCGCGGGGGCACCGCGGGCCACCGCGGGCTCGAAGACATCGCCGCGCGCATCGGCAGCAGCGACTTCCCGCGCCTGCGCTTCGGGATCGGGCGACCGGAGGACGAGCGCAGCGCCGTGGACTGGGTGCTCGACGCGTTCACGGAAGCCGAAGAGGTCGCGCTCCAGCAGCGGATCCCGCTCGCCGCGGAGGCGGTCGGCGCGATCCTCGTCGACGGCGTCGTTCCCTCGATGAACCGCTACAATCGCGACTCCGACGCGGGGCCGTAGCGGGAGCCCCGCGCCCGGGCCGGCCGAGCGCGTAGCCACGCGCGGGCGGCCTCCGGATCCAGTTGACCAACCTCGGGGCGGGGCGAGCCACCGGGTCGAGCGAGTGGCTTCAATTCAACGGAGCGGGTGAATCGATCGTGAGCGAACCGAAGAAGAACGGCTTCATCAACATCCTCCAGGAGTTCTCGCTGCCGCTGCTGTCGGGCGTGGTGGTGGCGATGCTCTGGGCCAACCTGGACTACGAGTCGTACTCGCACATCACGCACTGGATGCCGATCGCCGACCTGAAGCTGTTCGGCCACCACGCCGTCACCCATCACTGGCTCGTGAACGACGTCTTCATGGTGTTCTTCTTCGGCATCGCGGCCAAGGAGATCACCGAGTCGTGCCTGCCGGGGGGCAGCCTCAACCCGCTGCGCAAGTCCATCAACCCATTGCTCGCGACGATCGGCGGCGTCGTCGGGCCGGTCGGCGTCTTCTTCATCGGCATGTCGCTGCTCTACGGACCGGGGGACGACATCGAGACGCTGCGACGCGGCTGGGGCATCCCCACCGCGACGGACATCGCGCTCGCGTGGCTCGTGGCGCGCGCGGTCTTCGGCAAGGGGCACCCCGCGATCAACTTCCTGCTGCTGCTCGCGGTGGCCGACGACGCGATCGGCCTGGTGATCATCGCGGTCTTCTACGGCGACCCGGACCTGCCGACGCGCCCCGAGTTCCTGTCGCTGATCGTAGTCGGGATGGCGCTCGCCTACGGGATGCGCCGCGCGGGGATCAAGTCGTGGATCCCGTACATCGCGATCTGCGGCCCGCTCTCGTGGTTCGGCCTGATTCTCGCGCACCTCCACCCGGCGCTCGCGCTCGTCTTCATCGTCCCGTTCCTGCCGGGGCCGCGCCGCGACATCGGCCTGTTCGTGGACGCCGACGAGATCGACCGCATGGGCGAGGCGCTCGCCGAGGACCTCCGGATGGAGCACTCGCCGCTGCACCAGTTCGAGCACCAGCTGAAGCTCTTCGTCGACCTCGGGCTGTTCTTCTTCGCGTTCAACAACGCGGGCGTCCAGCTCGCGTCGATCGGCACCATGACCTGGCTGATCCTCGGCTCGCTGGTGATCGGCAAGACGCTCGGCATCACGCTGCTCGGCTGGATCGGCACGAAGATCGGCTTCCCGCTGCCCGCGCGCATGGGTGTCCCCGAGCTCGCGATGGCCGGCTTCGTGGCCGCGCTCGGGCTGACCGTCGCGCTCTTCGTGGCGGGCGCCGCGTTCACCCAGCCGGTGCTGCTCGGCCAGGCGAAGATGGGCGCGCTCTTCTCGGGCTTCGTGGGCTTCGCGGCGATCGCGCTGGGGCGCGCGTTCGGCATGAGCCGGCGCGAAGCCGAGGAGAAGAGCGCGACCGAGGTGGCGACCACCCCGGCTTCCTGAAGATTTGTCCCAGTCGATTCATTCGATAAAGTCAATGATTGCTGGGTCAATCCACCATTGACCCAGTAATGGCCGCGCAGTAGGCTCCCGGCCGTGGACATCGCACTGCAACGCGACAGCGGCCGGAATCGGCGGGCCGTCTACCGCCAGATCTCCGATCACATCCGGCTCGAGGTCGCGGACGGCCGGCTCGCCGCGGGCGATCGGCTGCCCGCGATCCGCGACCTCGCGCGGGATCTCGGCGTCAATCGCGACACCGTCGCGCTCGCCTACGAGGAGCTCGTGAACGCGGGCGTCGCGGTCTCCACGGTCGGCCGCGGCACCTTCGTCGCACCCGCGCGCTCGGGCGACGCGCCCGACGCCGAGGCCCTCCGGCCCTCGCTCGCCCCGCTGACGCAGCGCCTGCTCGACTTCGAGCACGCGCGACCGCGCTTTGGCAGCGCGGACAACGCCGTGCCGATGCACTCGCTGGTTCCGGACCAGAGCCTCTACCCCGCGGACGAGTTCCGCCGGACCCTCAACCGCGTGCTGCAGCGTTCCGGTTCGGAGCTGCTGCTCTACGGCGGACCCCAGGGCCACCTCGGCCTGCGCGAGACCCTCGCGAAGCGCTTCCGGCGCGACGGCATCGACGTCGATGCGAACGGCATCGTGCTGTGTCACGGCGCGAGCCAGGGCATCTCGCTCGGGCTGCGGCTGTTCGCGCAGGCGGGTGACGTCGTCGCGCTCGAAGAGCCCACCTACAACAACGCGCTCGCGGCGGTCCACGGGCTCGGGCTCGAGATCGCGCCGGTCCCGATGTGCGCGGACGGGCCCGATCTCGCGGTGCTCGAGCGCATCCTCGCGCGGCCGGAGGTCAAGCTGTTCTACACGATCCCGACCTTCCACAACCCGCTCGGCACGACGACCGCACTGGAGCACCGCCACCGGCTGCTCGAGATCGCGGCGCGCCACCGCAAGCCCGTGATCGAGGACGGCTACGAGACGGATCTGCGCTTTGCGGGGCGGCCGATCCCGTCGCTCGCCGCGCTCGATCGCACCGGGCTCGTGCTGCACCTCTTCTCGTTCTCGAAGTCGCTCTTCCCGGGCGCCCGCGTCGGCGCGATCACCGCGCGCGGGCGTCTGATCGAAGCGCTGGTCGCGCTGAAACAAGCCACGGATCTCTCCGACGCGCTCCCGCTGCAGGCGGCGCTCGACGCGTTCACCGCGAGCGGGGCCTACGACCGGCACCTGGGCCGCGTGCGCCGCGTGCTGCGCGAGCGCTGCGACGCGCTGCTCGACGCGCTCGCCGCGCAGCTGCGCGGCGCTGCGGGCTGGACGCGACCCGACGGCGGCCTTCAGCTCTGGGTCGAGCTCTCCGAGGCGATCGACACCCGCGACCTGCTCTCGGACGCCGCGCTCGCGGGCGTCTTCTTCGCACCCGGATCCCAGTTCAACTGCGACGGCCGCGCGTCGAGCGGGCTGCGCTTGAGCTTTGCGATGGCCGAGCCCGAGGCGCTGCGCGCGGGCGTGTCGGCGCTCGCGCGCGTGGTCGCCGAGCGGCGGGAGGGCGGGACGCGCGCCCATCGCGTGTCGATTTGAGGATGGATTCGCGCCGCTTCGCCGCGCGGGCGGCGGCGGCGGAAATCGGGAGGAACCATGTCGGATCAAACAGGCTGCGGAAACGGCGGCGCGGGCGAGGCGACCGCCCAGAGCTTCGAGATCAAGGTCGGACTGGCCGAGATGCTCAAGGGCGGCGTGATCATGGACGTCGTCAACCCCGACCAGGCGAAGATCGCCGAGGACAGCGGCGCCTGCGCGGTGATGGCGCTCGAGCGCGTGCCGTCGGACATCCGGCGCGACGGCGGCGTGGCGCGCATGTGCCAGGTGGAGATCATC
>JBFGGA010000117.1:0-11414 GCA_041579295.1 Myxococcota bacterium
CACGATCGCCGCGGCGGTCTACGCGGGCCACCGCTACGCGCGCGAGCTCGACGCCAAAGTCAGCGACGTGCCGTTCCGACGCGAGCGCGCGGTGGTGGCGGGCTGAACGGCGGCTGACTTCCAGTAGCGGCATTTGGTAATAGCGACGAGAGCGCACTCGTCATAATTCCTGCATTCACTGGAGGAGAATGCGCCGGTCTCGAACCATAGGCATCCCTTTTGAGCCAGACGAGTGACTCTCGCCCAAAAATTCCGTGAGAAGACTGTGCAAATACGCGAAAAGGTGCGGCAACTTACATCCGTCAGAGTAGTGTATGTATTCCCGTTTCTCCGAAGGCAAATCACGCTGGCACACGGCTACCTGCAGTCTTTCACGGCGATCGCGATGACGTCACCCGCTGCCTCCGGCAGCTGTTGCAGGGTGGAAGTCGGCAGGTAGCCGTCGCGCACGAGCAGCGCCGCGTAGAGATCTCCCAGGTGCGTACGGTTGAACCACGTAAGGTTCTGGCGGATCTTCGTGAACGGCTCGGCGACGAACGGCTGGATGTACCACTGGTTCGTCTTGGCGTAGATCACCAGGCGATACGAGCTTCTCTCGCCGCGCTCGATGCCGTAGACCCGACCGCTGATTCTGTGCATGCGACCGGGACCACCGCCGCAGCGCGCGGGCCGGAGGATCTCGGCGAGTGCAGGTGGCGACGTGAAGAAATCGCCGACGCGCTGCTTCACGGACCGGTCGGAATGCCACAGCCCCCAGTGCGCTTCGGACTCCCTCCCGGAGAGCTCCGATTTCCAGCGCTCGTCGAAGGCCTCGAAGAAGAAATACGGGATGTTCTCCTCGAGCGCGAGCGCGACGAAGTCCTCGAGGAAGATTCGCTGGTTCTCCTCGCTCGCTACGGCCTCGCCCTGGGTCTCACCCGCGGTCGGCCAGCCCGTCTCGCCGATGATGATCCGCTTGCCGGGATACCATCCCTGGGCTTCCTGCCAGGCAGCGTAGACCCAGTCGGCCGCACCTTCGATGGACTGCCCTGCCCAGTAGGGGTGGGCGTTGACCATCAGGAAATCCAGCTCGGCGACGAGCTCGCCGAGCGCTTGCGACTCCCGGTAATCACCTAACACCTCGTAGGCCTCCGCGTAGCCGACGGGTATTCGCATTCGCCTGATCCGCTTGTCGCCCTTGACCTGCCGAATCAATTCGGCGAGTTCACCCGGTGGAAGCGTCCGGTGAGACTCGCGACCTTCGGCGGGCAGGACTTCGTTGCCGATTGCGATCCCGCCGCGGCGACAGTTGCGCGCGACGTCGAGAAGACGCTCGACCTCCAGCGCATTCGCCTCCCGGTCGCTGCTGATGTGCGCACCTGCGTAGCAGACCAGGCGCCTGCGCTTGGCCAGCCGCGGGATCTCCTGTTGTATCCGAGCGACGGAGTAGGTTCGGATGCCGCGCGCGAAATCCCTCAGGACCTTCATGTCCTCTTTGACTTCCGCCTCCGAGGGGTAGGCTCCGATGGGTGACTGCCCGTCCCGAAACGCGCCGTACGCGATGCCATAGAGCTTCGGCGCGTCGTTCCGGGCGGAGTCCGCCTCTTCCGCGCTGAAGAGCAACCCCGTCAGGACCAACAAGCTCGCTGCGCACCTCCACATGTCTCGGCCCTCCTCCCGGCCTGAACTCGTGCGGGATCTTCTCTCGCGACGCTCCGGAATCGAAGCAAGCGAGGAGAGGAAGCTCGCGGCGCCGTGCGGACGCCTGCTACGCCGCAGGGTGTGGGATCCAGCTCCAGTCGTAGATCCGTTGCTTTGATATGTCAATACTCTTTTCTTCCACGGTCTTTGTTATTTATTGGTCAAGTCGATGGGATCCACCCGACGCAGCCGAGAAGCCCGACCGTCGGGCGAAGGAGTCGAACGGAGGCCGAAGCACCGCCGTCCGGATCGATCGCAGGGCCACTTCGATCAGCCGCGCTCGCTCTGCCGCGCCGCACCGCTGATGTGCTGGATTCGGGCGGTCGATCTCACGCAGCGGCGGGATCCCAGGAGCCCTGGCTGACGACGGTTTGCGAGGTGACGATCCGGTTGTCGCCGGGCAGATTCGGGTCGGTATCGACGCTGCATTCGACGACGTCCCAACGCAAGGGCGAGTGCCCCGATACGGCCTCTGGAACCGCGCCCGTGAGTTCGCCCGCGAGAGCCACCGTTGCGGCGAAGGTCCCCGGTCCCGTGAGTCCGGCGCACACCATCCAGACACTGCCGTCGGCTCGCTGCTGTGTGACCACGATGCCGTAGGACTTCCAGATCTGGTCGCGCTCTTGTCCGGTTTCGTGCGGTGCTGCCCGGGTGATGTACAACCCGTCGTTGACCTGCAGAGCCCCCCACACGATGCCGTCGCGCACATCTCGAACGAACTTTTCGTCGCGCGGGAGGATCTGATCGGGTTCGATTCGAAAACAACTCGCATGGCGCCCCGGCGCCTTCGGGGACCAGATGAACCGAAAAGGCGCGCGCTGTGCCGAACCCCGGACGAATGGCTCCACGCCGACCATCTTCGCGAGCATGATCTCCGTCGCAAAGCTCGCCCGGGGCGACCCGATCGAGCACATCGATGGGCCGGGCTCGACCAGGTACTTGGGAGCTTCGGGCCTCTCCTTGTATGACAACGCGTCTCGAATGTCCACGTGTGTCTCCGGCCTGCGCTTTTCGATCGCGCGTAGCAGGTGCGCCATCGATCGAACGTCCCAGCGGCTCAGGTCGTTGCGCCGGCCCTTGGGGCGAATGTAGGCGCCCAGCACGATCGTGACCCGAGCCTTTGCGACCAGCGAGCGGATCGGCGCGGGCCGCTCGAACAGGGGTTTGTCGGCCAGGCCCTCGCCGAGCGGAGTCAGGAAGCGATCGAGCGCGATCAGCTCGCGGAGCGTGAGCGTGACGTCGCCCCCGGCGACGAGCTGCTTGAGCTTGCGGCGGTCCACGCTGCAACCGCCGTGGTCCGCGTTCGCCTCGGCGATCCTGCGCGACAGCCGCGAGTAACCCGGCTGCTCGTCCAGCTGCTGCTTGAGCACCCGCGCGAGGCGCAGCACCGGCGCAGCTCTCTGGTTCACCATCCGACAGAACCTCCAAGAGATTGTCAAAATAGAGACATCTCCAGAGATCATCAAGTCAATTTGTCAGATATTCGTCAAAAATGACTCCGAGGTGTCACGATCCGTCAATGAAAAAAATAGCCGATTTACTGATTTTTTCCGTTGACTTATATGATCGATATGCTCGATGATGATCTGCAGAAGGTCGATTTCATGACAATCAGAAATCGACAGAAAATGTGGCGAGATTCGCCCATTCCGCGACTTCGAATCGAGGCCGCGGGCGGCGCGAATGCGCCCGCGCCAGCGGGCGCCCGGCAACGGATCGCCCCTTCCAGACTCGACACCGAAAGGAGAAACAGATGAGCATTCGAGATCGAAAGCAGCGCCGCATCCACGCGCGCATTCACTACGGCATCGGCTCGTACTGCAGCAGCAGTTTCGAACGCCACGCGCTCGAGGGGATTTCGGCGCGCGAGCTGATCAACCGCGTGATCAACTCGCCGCAGCCGCACCCGTCGGCCCAGCGAACCGCCAGCGTGCTTCGCGACGCGCTGCGCTGCCAGCGCGAGATCGACGTCGAGCTCTCGCGGGCGGCGAGCTGGCGCGAAGCGCTGGAGGGAACGCCGATCGCGCTCAGCGACGTCGTCGTCGAGAAGTCACGCGCAGACGCGAAAAGCGAGAAGAGCGCAGACGACGAGACGATCAACCTCGCGGTCAGCGAACAGTACCGCGGCGGTCGGTGCTGACGATGTCGCGACCCGGTTGCGTCGATCGGCGAAACCTGACCCCGCGCAGCGGGCGCAGCCTGGTGTTCCTGGTGGGCGACTCGGCCTTCACTGCGGCCGGCCTCGAAGCTGATGCGCGAAGGTTCGGGTCGCTCACCAGCCAGGTCAGAGCACTGCTGGGCGACGCGTCGGCGCTGCCGTCGCTCAGCCTTGGTGCGCTCGAGCCCGCGCGCAGATACGCGAGGAACATCGACGAGATCCGCTTCTGCGTGGAGCATTTGATTCCGAGTCTGCGTCGGATCAGCGGCCAGCCGCTTTGCGAATCCGCGGAGGTTGCCGGGCATCTCGACGACCTGAAGGAGTCCGCCGCTCAATTCTCTCGCCGGCTCGCGAGGCCCATTCCGATTCCAGAAGCGGATACCCTTCTCAGCCGTTTCCTGCGGCCGCCCTGCGCGGTGCTCCACGAGGTCGTGGTTCCGCTCGAGAAGGCCACGAAGCTCGAGCAGCGGCACCTCTGCGTCGCCATCGAGGGCGAAGCCTACCGGCTTCGCCTGGACAGCGCGCGCTCCCTGCGCGACGTGCAGATCGCCGCGAGGCTCGCCGTGCAACATCATGCGCAGCACAGACTGACGCACGACAAGAGCCTGACTCGACTCGTCCAGAAGTTTCTGTTCGACATGAGAGCCCTGATCGCCCGTTTCCAGGTCGCGGATTGCAGGCATCACGTGCTCCTGCACCGCGATCCGTATCATCAGCTGCAACACCGACAGGGCTTCTCGGTGCTCGTCGCGGGCCCCGCTCGTATCCGCATTCGCCCGGGGCACGTGTACTTCGGCCTCGCGGTGAGAGGCAAGACCCGTGAACAGCGACTGGCACTCCCGCCGCGCCCAGCGAGATCGCCGGGCGCATTCTGGTCGCCCTCCGGCGAGCCGCTCACGACGGGACCCTGCCCGGGGAATCCCCAGCAGTACGCCCGGCTGCTCCGGCGCGACCTCTTCGACGAGGGCGAAGCGTTCATCCAACGGCTCGACGCCGGCACGATCATCGGCACGCTCCGGCCGCTCCTTCACAGCCAATTCCGGGCGAATCGCCTGCCGGCAGCCGCGCCCGCTGCGAAGCGGAGAGCGAGGAGGTAGTCAACCGGTGGATCGGAGACGAGACTTCATCGCACGCCTCTCCATGAACCTCGCCGCATTCGAGCGCTGCTTTCTGACGGCGAGATTGCTGGCAGACGAATACTCACAGCCGGACATGGAGTTCGGCATGATCGGCCTCTCTGCGAGAGACGAACCGCTGCACGTGCTGGCAACGCCGCTGCTCACCGAGCAGCGCGTCACTCCGGTGAGCGTGGTGCAATCCGGTCACGCGGTGCTGCGCATGCGAAGCGACATCCAGGCGCTCGCGCGCCGCATGGGCCGCCCGCTCGTCCCGACGACCTTCATTCACAAGCACGGCGCGTCGCCGACCGCATCGACCACCGACTACGAATTCCTCGGCGGGCCCCTGGTCGACCAGGTCTCGACCGCGCTGGTGTTCGAGGAGTTTCGGCGCGCCGACGATGCGTGGCCGCACTGCGGCTGCGCGGATTGCGAGCTCGCCTCCCGTGAGCAGGTGATCGATTCGCGCGATTCCGCATTGCGGCGCGTCGAGTTTGCGCTCGCTTTCAGTTTGATCATCACGCGCCACTACGACTACCGCCTGTACGCCGCGCGCAAGGATCGCTGCGTCGCGTGCCAAGCCAGCCAGGTGCGCTTCGTGCCGGCGCAGCTCGTTCTCGACGCAACCCGCCCGATCTCGGACGCGGAGCGCGACGCGATGGCGAGACAACTCAGGCGCGAGATCGAGCAGAAGATCGAGTTCGAAGCTCGATCCGAATCGATGGAGGGCATGGCATGAGGAGCGTGGACGAGCATCGGGAAGACCGCGTGCTCCAGACCGGAGCGGACATTTTGAGCATCACCGAGGCGACGGTGTTGCTCGCGGTCGGCGATTGCGCGGCCGGGCCGACCTGGCGGCATCCCGTCTGGGCCCTGTGCAGAGGCCTCGCGGCCCTCGGCTTCGGCGCGGTTCACCTCAGAGCGCCCCAGGGATACTACGAGGCCCTCGCGCCGCTGATGGAGGGCGCGTGGTTCGTCCCGGAGGCGAGCGGGGACCCCGCTCGTTCCGAAGACGACGCGGCGTACGACGTGGTCTTGCATCTCGACGACGGTCCCGAGCCCATGCCTCGCTCCGACGAAATCGGGCAGCCACGCCCCGCCTACACCGGATCGCTCGCCTGGGGCGAGACCTGGGTCTCGCTGCGGACGGCGTCCGGCTCTTCAGATGATTGCTCGCCGCGTGGAGTCGACGCTGCCAGCGGCCAGCAGCCGCTGCCTCCGATCGCGCGCATTGCAGCAGGCCTCGGCCTTCAGGAGGCCATCATCGCAGCGGGGCAACTGCGAGCGGCTGCGGACGCCAACCCGGTGGTCGCATTCGATTCCACCACCGAGACGCGCGCGCACGGCGGTCCGCAAGCTCCCTGGCCCCCGGTGTGGGTCGAAGGCGCGCGCATCGATGTCGTCGGCGCCGGTGCAGTGGGCAGCCATCTGCTCGAATCGCTCGCTCCGTTGCTCGGTGCGAATTGCGAGCTGCGCATCTTCGATCCCGACGTCGTGAACCCGGAGAATCTGGGAGTGTGTCCGACCTATACGATCGAGGCCATCGGCCGGCCGAAGGTCGAAGCGATGACCGACAACCTGCAGGCCATCTGCGATCCGCAGCTGGACGTCCGACCGTTCGCAATGCGATACGAAGACCGCCCTCAATCACTCGCGCCGCCATCGCTCAGAATCGCAGCACCCGACTCGTTCTCGGCGCGCAAATACCTCAACGACGCTTCGATCGCAGATGGAATTCCGTTGGTGGAGGCGGGTTGCTCCCCGCTCACCGCGCAGCAGCGGAGCTACCTCCCAGGGCGCACGAGCTGTCTCGAACATCGGATGATCAGCCTCTCGAGCCGGGCGGCTGCGGAACGGGATCGCGCCTCGTGTTCCCTCGAACGGGCGCTCACGTTGCCGGGCGTGAGCATGATCGCGGGCGGGATCATGGCGTTGGAGGCGCTCAGGGCGCTCGAACCGCAGCTCTTCGGCTGGCCCGCGCAGGGAACGGTCGTCTACGACGTTCGTTTTCCCGAACGCTTTGGGATGATCGACGCGCGCAGCCCGTGCGCGCATCGATGAGGAGGATTTCGACTGTTCTTCAGCACCAATCGGTTGCGCGTGCTCGCGATCGGGGCCCATCCGGACGACATCGAGCTCGGATGTGGCGGATTCCTGCGCCGCCTGATCGTCGAGTTCTCCGCAATGGTCAAGTTCGTGGTAGTCACCCCGGGAGTCAGGCACTGGCGACACGGCCGGGAGTTCTCCGAGCAGATCAGGGTGCAGGAGACGATCGAGGCAGCAGGCGCCCTCGGGATCCCGAAGCACGCCGTGGACGTGCTGAGCTTCCAGGATTGCGCGCTCCATCTGCACCTGCACGAGATCATCGAGCAGCTCGAGCTCCAGATCGGCTGTGATCCGAACGCACCCGCCTACGATCTGATTCTGACCCACGCCAGAGAGGACACCCACGCCGATCACTCGACCGTCCACGAAGCGACGATCTCGGCCGCGCGCTGGTTCTACGGCACGGTGCTCTTGTATCAGAGCGTCTCCACGCAGCCCAACGGCTTCCACCCGAATTACTTCGTGAGCCTCGACGACGAGGCGATCCGCGCCAAGCAGAGCGCGCTCAGTTGCCACGTCAGCCAGCGCGAGAAGAAGTTCATGGAATGGGCGAGGAGGCAGGGGATGGCGAGGACCTGGGCCCTCTTCCTGCGGCGACCCGACGAATTCTTCGAGGCATTCGAGGTCTTCAAGTCGCACTGGTGGCACCCGGACGAGGAAGGGCTCACCGACACGGCCGCGGTCGCAGCTTCGGGCGCTCGAGCCCGCTGAGTCGTCGAACCTATCGGGTGGAGCCTGGATCGCGAAACCAGCGCTACCCTGTGTTCCGCGACGAGGCGGCCCACAAGCGGTTGGAGGGGCCGGCTCAGGAGGTTCGATCGATGCGGCGAGGCACGCGGCGCCGGCAACCCGGATTTCTTCGCTCGAACCGCTCCTTCGACACAGGCGGCCGGCGCCGCGGGTGACGTGATGCTCCCGATCGCCGAGCCGCAACCCGGCGAGGACGTCTTCGGCTTCATCCGAAGGCAGCGCGGCCGGTACGACGCCGGGCTCTACGCGCGCATCCTCGGCGCGGCCAACGCGTTCAAGGAGGGCGACGCGATCGTCGGCGTGGCGGCGGCCGACGAGGCCTCGCGGCGCAACGCGCGCGCGCTGCTCGCGAACACGCGCCTCGCGGACATCGACGCGCAGCCGCTGCACGCGGACGGGCTCTTCCAGTTCATCTCCGCGGGGCCGAGTGAGCACGCGCGAGAAACCATCTCGGAATCGAACGTCCAGGCGGGAAAAAGACCCGCAGACCAGACGCTCGACCAGCTCAAACATCTTCTGCTGACCTCTGACGAAACCGAGATCAAGGCGCTGATGCCGAGTCTGTCGAGCGACGTGATCGCGTGCGTCGTCAAGCTGATGAGCGACGACGCGCTCGTCGAGATCGGCCGCAAGGTCTTCAACCCGCTGCCGGGCAGTCGCATCGGCGCGCGCGGCTACCTCGGCGCGCGGATCCAGCCGAACTCGCCCACTGACAACGTCGACGACATCCGCTGGCAGGTCTTCGACGGCTGGTCGTACGCGGTGGGCGACGTGCTGCTCGGCACCAACCCCGTCTCGAGCGATCCCGAGTCGGTGGCCGCGATCGAGCGAACGCTGCAGGACGTGCTCGCAACCTTCGGCGTCGATCAGCGGATGCCGCACTGCGTGCTCGCGCACATCGACGTCCAGGCGCAGGTGGAGTGCGAGTGGCCCGGCTCGACCGCGCTGTGGTTCCAGAGCATCGCGGGCAGCGACGCGGCCAACGCGACCTTCGGCATCGGCGTGGATGCGATGGTCCGTTACGCAGACGCGCGCAGCGGACGCTACGGGCTGTACTTCGAGACCGGCCAGGGTGCGGACTTCACCAACGGCCACGGCCACGGCTACGACATGCTGATCCACGAGGCGCGCAAGTACGGCTTCGCGCGCGCGCTCGCCGAGCGCGTCGCGCGCGCGCGGCGCGCAGCCGAAAGCGAGGACGAGGCCGGGAGTGCGGTCGACGGCGGCGGCGAGACGGCGGCCGAAGGCGCCGGCGCATGGGTGCACGCGAACGACGTCGCGGGCTTCATCGGGCCCGAGGTCTTCCGCACCCGCGAGCAGCTGGTGCGCTGCTGCCTCGAGGACATCGCGATGGGCAAGCTGCACGGGCTGTGCATCGGGCTCGACGTCTGCTCGACGCTGCACATGGACGTCTCGCTCGACGACCTCGACTGGTGCCTCGAGCGCATCCTGCCCGCGAACCCCGCCTACCTGATGGCGCTGCCCACGAAGATCGATCCGATGCTCGGCTACCTGACCACCGGCTACCAGGACCACGTGCGCCTGCGCGAGCGCTTCGGCTACCGGGTGAACGACCCGATGTGGGCGTTCTTCCAGCAGCTCGGCGTCGTCGACTCCGACGGGCGGCCCACCGAGCACTTCGGCGACCCGTGCTGGGTGTTCCTGCAGTACCGACGGCACAAGGGCGATGGAAGGAGTGGCGCCGAGATCCTCGAAGACGGGCGGCGCGAGCTCGCGGAGGTGCGCAGCCGCGGCGTGTTCGTCGCCGAGGGGCACGGCGCGAGGCCGTGGGATCTGAAGCCCGAGCTGCAGCGCGACATCCGGCGCGTCTACGACGACGCGAAGCGCAGCATCTGGGCCGAGCTCGCGCCGGAGTTCATCGAGGCGATCCCCGCCGTCGAGCGGCTCGCCACGCAGTCCGCAGACCGGGAGGATTTCATCCTGCACCCGGAGACCGGCGAGCGCCTCGACGAGCCGTCGGTTGCGGCGCTGCACCACCTGCGCCGGCGGCAGGCCGGGCGCTTCGCGGTGCAGATCCTGATCTCCGACGGGCTCAACGCGCTCTCGATCATGGAGGACGGCCACCTCGAGCCGTTCCTCGCGCAGCTGCGCGGCGAGCTCGAAGCGCGCGGGCTTTCCATCGCGCCCGAACACCTGGTGCTGACATCGGGCCGGGTGCGCGCGGGCTACCGCGTCGGGGAGGTGATCTTCGCGCACCTCGACGGCCCGCGCGCGATCGCACACCTGATCGGCGAGCGGCCCGGCAGCGGCCACCGGACGTTTTCGGCGTACCTCAGCGCGGCGACCGGCGACGCCTGGGGCAAGGTCGGGAGCGTCGACCACGACATCACCAAGGTCGTCTCGGGCATCGCCGCGACCGCGCTGGAGCCCGAGGCCGCAGCAGCAGAGGCCGCGCGCCTGCTCGGCGCGATGCTCACTCCGCGGGCTTGAAGCGAAACTTGGGTTCGACAGGGGTGTTATGATCCAGCGCCGGAGTTCGGCACCGCCAACTCCAATCGATTCGAGCAGACCAGAGCCCCGATGAGCGATCCCGACGAACCGATCTTCGACGAAGACGAAATTCCGAGCAGCCCGGTGGCGGTGCACGAGCCCGCCGCGCGCGAGCGCATCGAGCGCCTGCTCGACGAGCAGCCGTACGCGGTGCTCTGCGTGCAGGGCGGAGGCCAGCCGTACGGAGCGCTCGTGGCGTTCGCGTGCTCGGAAGACCTTCGACACGTGGTCTTTGCCACGCCGATGGAAACCCGGAAGTACCGGCTGCTCAGCGAGTGCAACCGCGTCGCGCTGGTGATCGACGATCGATCCAAGAAGGCCGACGAGCTGATGAAGATCGAAGGGGTCACGGCGACCGGCCACGCCCGGTCGATCGAGCGCGGTGAAGAATTCGATCGCTGGGCCGAGCTGCTCCTGGCCCGGCACCCGTATCTGAAGTCCTTCCTGGGCGCCGCCACGTGTGCGCTGTTTTGCGTCGACGTCGTCCGCTTTCTGCACGTGGTGCGATTCCAGGAGGTGCGCCAGTGGGTTCCAGCCGCCCCCTCCTGATCCCGCTCGACGCGCCGGAGCCCCTCGACGAAGACATCGTCGGCGGCAAGGTCGCCAAGCTGGCTCGCTTGGCGCAGGCCGGTTTCCGCGTGCCGAGCGGCTTCTGCCTGACGACCTTCGCCTACGAGGCCTTCGTCGAAGACGCCGAGATCGCGGTGTCGATCGCGATGGAGCTCGACCGCAAACCGCTCGACGAGATGCGCTGGGAGGAGATCTGGGACGCGGCGCTGCGGATTCGATCGACGTTTCTCGCGCAGCCGCTCTCCGAGCGCTTGCGCGCGAGCCTCGCCGAGGGCTTGCGGGGACTGGACGCCTCGGCGCCGCTCGCGGTGCGTTCGTCGGCGATCGGTGAAGACTCGGGGGGCCACAGCTTCGCGGGGCTCCACGAGTCGATCATCGGTGTCCGCGGCGAGCGCGCGCTCGAAGACGCCGTGCGGCTGGTCTGGGCTTCGCTCTGGTCCGACGCGGCGCTGCTCTATCGCAGGGAGCTCGCGCTCGATCCCGCGCACAGTCGCATGGCGGTGCTCGTGCAGGAGATGGTC
>JBFGGA010000118.1:0-11364 GCA_041579295.1 Myxococcota bacterium
CGGGTAGGACTCGAACCTACGACTTGGCGGTTAACAGCCGCCCGCTCTACCAACTGAGCTACCGGGGAATGCTCAAGGGCTCGGATTCTAGAGGAGGGGCCCCGAAAATCAATCCGCGGCTCGCTCGGGTATCGAGATCTCCACCGGCGCGGATCGCGGTGCCAGGCTCTGGTCGGCCCGCTCCAAGACGACGGTGTAGCGATACGTCGCCCCCGCCTTGATCTCGCTGTCCACGAAGGTGTTCCCGGGCGAGAACCCGAGGTTCTTGTTCTGCAGAAGCGCGGTGCGAAAGACGTGGCCTCCCAGGAAACCCTCGTCGCTGCGGTCTTCCCAGGCGAGGTGGACGCCATCGGGTCGAACCGTCGCCGACAACCCGTAGCGCTCACTTTCGACTTCGATCGGATCGGAGGGGTCGCTCTCGAGGCCGTCGCGATCGATTGCGACCAGGGTGTAGGAGACCTGCTGTCCGGCCGCGACCGCGCGGTCGTCGGCCGTGGTCTCGTCGGCGCTCAGGCTCGCGATCAGCGTGGGGGTGTCTTCGCCCGCGAGGGTGCGGTAGAGCCGATAGCCGACGATGTCCTCCTCGACGTTGTGATCCCACGCCAGGACGTTGACGCCCAGGCGCTGCTCGACGGTGCGCAGGCCGATCGGAGGCAGCGGCTCGGGCTTGGTGACGGCGCGCACCGGCTCGCTGCTCGCGCTGCCGAGGCCGCCGGCCGCGTTCACGGCGACGACCCGATAGTAGAACACGCGGAGGTCTCCGAGGCCTCGATCCACGTAGGTGGTCTGGTGGCGCCCATTGATCTGGGCGAGCAGCTCGAACGGGCCGCTCGCGGTCGGGCTGCGCTCCACCCGGTAGCCGACCACGTTGGGATCGTCCGACGCTCGCCAGCTCAGCGGAACCGCGCGCGGTTGGCGGCTGTAGGCGCGAAGGTCGTCGGGGGGCTCCGGCGGAAGCGCGGTGGTCGCCACCGCCGGCGCGGACGCCCGCGATCCGACCCTTCCGTCCGACGCGTGGGCTCGGATCCGATAGAACCAGGTGACGCCGTCTTCCCCCGCCTTCTCGTCGCCGGCGAACGCCCGCCCGTCGGGCTCCGCCCCGGGCGCGGGGGCCGCGGGTGCGGTCTCGCGGTCCAGATAGGTCGTGGTGAGGCGGCCGGAGATCTTCGTCAGCCGCTCGAATGGACCGTCGCGCTCGGCCGCGCGCTCGATCACGTATCCGCCGATGTCCCCGACCAGCAGCGGCTCCCATTTCAGGGGAACCATGCGCAGCTCTCCGCTGGTCGCGCGCAAGCCCTCCGGAGCGGGGAGGTCGGCGGCGGAGTTCACCTCGACGTCCTCGCGCTGTGCGGGGTCTTCCGGCGCGATTCCGGACAACCACCCGAGGTTCATCCCGCAGGCGGTAAGCGACCACCCGAGCGCGATTGCGCAGATTCCCCGATGGGTGCGCGCGCCGGCCACGGATCAGCGCTCTCCACCCGCGACGTCGGGCTCCGCCCGCAAGCGCTCGAGGTTCTCGAGCTGGCGCACGGCGCGCTCCGCGTAGGCGCGTGCGCGTTCGTTTCCCGGATCGATGAGCAGCGCGCGGCGCCAGGAGTCGAGAGCGGACTGGAGGTCTTCGTTCCGGAAGTGGGTGCGGCCCTCCTCGATCAGGCCCTCGACCTCGGGAGCCAGCTGTCGGCGGGTCTCCGCGAGGTGCTGGCGCGCCCGCGCGTGGCCCGCGTAGGCGTCGAGCGCGCGCAGATCGTGGCCGATCGATGCGAAGCGGTCCCCCGCGGCCTCCGCGGCCAGCGCGATCAGGTGGAATCCCTCCGCGCGGATCTCGGCGTCGGACGCGAAGGTCTCCGGGGGCTCGAAGCCGACGGGGTCGCCGCCGGTCGTCTGGCTCGCTCGACGGATCGTGCCGATGTAGGACAGGTAGCCGCGCGCGGTCTCGTTGTCGGGGTCGACCGCGAGCACGGACCGGAAGGCGCGATCCGCGGCCGCGTAGTTGCCATCGTTGAAACCGCGCCGACCCGCCGCGAGCAGCTGCGTGATCGTCTGCTGCAGCGCCTCGCGCAGCTCGCGTTCGTCGGCCTGGAGCGCGGGGTCGAACGGGTCGAGCGCGCGCAGCTGCTCGAGTGTCGCACCGGCCTTCGCGAGTTGACCCGCGTCGAAATCCGCGCGGTATCGGGCCCTCAGCGCCTGCCTCTCGCGAACGACCTCCCGGGCGAGATCCTGCACGTGGGCCAGCGTCACGGCGTCGTCGGGTTGCAGCTTGAGCGCGAGCCGATAGTTGACGATCGACTCCGCGAGTCGCCCCTTCGCCTCGAAATAGCGCGCGCGCTGCTTGTAGCGGACGACGAGCTGTTGGAACTCCTCCTCGATGACCGCGATGCGCTCCTGGGCCTTGGCGTGTCCCGGGTCGTCTTCGGGAATCGCGCGCCAGATCTCGAGCGCCGCGAGTCGGTCCCCCTCGCGATACAGGCGCTCGCCGGCCGCGAGTGGCGTTCCGCAGGCGGCGTGCGAGAGTGCGAGTAGCGCGCAGGCGATCCGCTTCACGGTCGCTACGCAGATCCGGACGCAGGCGTCGAGTCCGTCACGGGTGCCGCATCCGCCGCAGAGATCGCTTTCGCGTCGGGGCGAATCGAATACACGTGCACGGGCTCCGCGCGACCCGAGAGCTGCTGCTCTCCCTCGAAGCGCATCGGCACGAGGCTGCGAACGCGGCGCTGGACGGCCTCGGACACCAGGATCTCCCCCGGACGCGCGAGCTTCTCGAGGCGCTGGGCGACGTTGACGGGATCGCCGATCGCCGTGAAGTCCGTCCGGTGATCCGAGCCGATGTTTCCGACCACGACGGGGCCCGTGTGGATTCCGATGCCGAGATCGACCGGCAGCCGCTCGGACGCGTCGTCGTTCTCGATCTGTCGGTTGCGCTCGGCGATCGCGTTGCGGATCTCGATCGCCGTGGAGACGGCGTGTATCGGGTGATTGGAGCTCGGAATCGGAGCGCCGAAATAGGCCATCACCGAATCCCCGATGAACTTGTCGACCGTGCCGCCGTAATCGAGGATGCGATCGGTCACCAGCTGGAAGATCTCGTTGAGCAGTGAGACGACGCGCGGCGCCTGCAGCCCTTCGGCGATCAGGGTGAAGCGGCGGATGTCCACGAACAGCACCGTGACCTCTCGCTCGATTCCGCTCTGCGGTTCGCCATCCGAGCTCTCCAGCAGTTGGCTCAGCACGTAATCGCTCACGTAGCGACCGAAGGCGGTCTGGATGCGCTCCTTCTGCTGGATCGAGTCGCCCATCTCGTTGAACGCACGGGTCAATTCTCCCACCTCGTCGCGCGAGGTGGGCGGCACCCGGACGGAGAGGTCGCCGCGGCTGAGCTGCTCGACGCCCACGCGGAGCCTTCGCAGCGGTCCCACGAGCAGGGCGACGAAGGCGATCCCCGCCAGCACGCCCAGCATCACCACCGCGATCGCGGCCGCGGCGAGCTGCTCGGTGCTGCTGCGCACGACGGGATCGACGAGCACCGTGAGGTCGAATTCCACCTGGGCTTCGCCGACCCGCACGCCGCTGTAGATGACCGGAGCCGCGACGAGCAGCCTGTCGTCGTCGCGCCACACCGCGAGGGATTCCCCTCCCGCGGGATCCGACGCGACCGTCGGCGGGACGGTCGCATCGCGCTCGGCCGGGTCGAGGGACGCCGCGATGTGCCCCTCGCGATCCAACAGGCGCGCCGCCACTACGCCCTCACCCGCGCCGACGTCCTCGACGAGCTGCTCGAGCGTGAGCTCGTGGCCGAAATCGCCCTGCTCGACGCTCAGCAGCGGCTCTTTGGCGGCGCCCGCCAGGTGTTTGGCGACCGCCCGACCGCGCTTCTCGACCTCGGCTTCGAGCGCGCCGCGCTCGTGCTGCGTCGCGATCACCGCGAGCCCGACCGAGGCCGCGACGAGCAGCGTGACCACGAGCGCGCTGAATTTGACCTGGAGCGATCGCAATCGGGAAGCCTCGTACTTGCGGGGAGCGAGCGCCCAACTAGGAGTTCGCGCGCAAGCGCGGCGCGCGAACTCCTAGTCGAAGCGGATGTCCAGCACCTCGAACGACCGGTTGCCCTTCGGCACGCGGACCGTCACCTCGTCTCCCACGCGTTTTCCGAGCAGGGCGCGCGCCACCGGGGAGGTCACCGAGATCAACCCCGCCGAGACGTCGGACTCGTCCTCGCCCGTGATCGTGTAATGGACCTCCTCGCCCGTGCTGTCGTCGGACAAGGCTACCGTAACCCCGAAGCGGACGGTTTCCGGCGGGGGTCCGCCGGTTTCGATGACCTGGGCCCGGGCGAGCTTGTCCTCGACGATGCGGATTCGCCCCTCGATGTGGCTCTGCCGCTCCTTGGCGGCGTGGAACTCGGCGTTTTCGGCGATGTCGCCGTGCGCCCGCGCGCTCTCGATCTCTCGCGAGATCCTGCGGCGATCGACGGTCTTGAGCTGCTTCAGCTCCTCCGCGAGCTTCGCGTAGCCGCTCGGCGTCATGGGAATGCGATCGGACATCGACGTGGGTCGCCTCCGCGTTCGGATGCCGGGTACAATCCCGCCCGAATGCGAAAATCCGACGCCTCCGGGGGAGAACGTCGGTTTCGTCAAGCTACCCGTCGACGAGAACTCCTGCAACGAGGCTTCGAGCGCGTGGATCCCCGACCGGAGGCGAATCGCGAGGCCCCGACGGGCGCCCCCCGGGGAGCCGAAGTCTCCCTCGTCAAGCTCGGGCTCGTCTTCTACGGAGCGCTGCTCTCGATCGCGCTCGCGTGGTCGATCTGGAGCGGCCGCTCGCTCCTCTACGCGTCCCCCGCCGCGGCCGAAGCCGGGGTGGCGCCGCTGTTCGACGCCGGGTCCGGGCTCGCGGTGGCGGCCGCGACGATCGCGCTGTCTCGGCAGATCACGGAGCGCACGCGATGGGGCGCCGCGATGGGGCGCGCGCTCGCCCGGCTGCTCGGCGAGCGATCGCTCGGCGAGTGCGCGGTGCTCGCCGTCGCGAGCGGTGTGGCGGAGGAGGCCTTCTTCCGGGGCGCGCTGCAGCCCGCGCTCGGCTGGCTGCCCGCGAGCCTGATCTTCGGGCTGGTCCACTTCGTACCGCGACGAGATCTGCTGCCGTGGACGGGCTTCGCGCTCTGCGCGGGCCTGGTCCTCGGCGGTTTGTTCGAGCTCACCGGCAACCTCGTGGCGCCGACCGTGGCCCACGTGGTGATCAACGCGGTGAATCTGAGGCGCCTGGTGGTGCGCTATCGATGAGCTTCAGCCCTCGATGCTCTCGCCATCGATCAGGCGGTCTTCGAGCACGCGCAGCAGGTATCCGAGGAGCAGCAGGTTCGGCAGGCGCTTGAGCGTATTGCCCCGGATCTGTTCGGAGGTCCCGAAGTCTTCCGCGTACGATGCGAAGAACTCGAGCGTCTCGAGTGGAACGTTCTTCGCGAGGACTTCGTTGATCTGCTCGATGGGCAACTCTCCGAAGAGCTCGACGAGCTCCCATGCGAGTTCCGACCGATTGAGGTTGTCGCCAGGAATGTCGAAGATCGCCATGTGCTCAATCCACCTAGACGTCCGAGAGATCGCGTGTGTCTCGCACAGGTGCACAATCCGACGGGGCGATGGCCATCCTGACACCCGCTAGACCCGATGTCAACGAAGCAATCGACGCGCCTCGTCGATTTGGCGACTTTTATTGCGAGCGCGACGACTCGCGCGTGTGATGATCATGCGCGCCTCGCGCGCAAGCGACGACTTCTTCGAGGCTGCGTTGCAGAAGCGACTTCCTGAACCGAATCACACAGTCAACGCACGAGTTGCCTGTTGCCTTCCGATCGACGGTGCGCGTCTCGCAAGATCGCCGTGAAGGCCGATCGCTCGGGTGCTGCGGCCCGGCTGCTGCAGAGGGGGATCTGGTCGGGGCGACTGGATTTGAACCAGCGACCTCTTCGTCCCGAACGAAGCGCGCTACCAAACTGCGCCACGCCCCGAAGCCAAATCCGCGAGAAGCCCCGCCAGTATGCCCGCTCTCGGCCGCTCGGACCAGCGACCCCTCGAGCGCGCGGACCCCGCCGGCGCGCGATCGGGCTCGCGGGCGCGGCCCGGGGTGGCTGCTAGACGGAGGCCGCCCGTCGCAGCCCGGCGATGGCCTCCCGGTAGTCGGCGGCGCCGAAGATCGCGGTTCCCGCGACGAACGCGTTGGCGCCCGCGCGGGCCGCGCTCGCGATCGTGTCCTCGGTAATGCCTCCGTCGACCTCGAGCGCGACGGCGAGCCCGCGCTCCCGGATCCAGGCTCGCAGGGTCTCGATCTTCGGAAGCGTGCCCGCGATGAATTGCTGGCCCCCAAAGCCCGGATTGACGGTCATCACGAGCACCTGGTCGACGTCTTCGAGCACGGCCTCCACGGCGTTGGCCGGTGTGCCCGGATTGATGGTGACCGAAGCGCGCGCGCCCGATTCCCGAATCTGCGCGACCGTGCGGTGCAGGTGCGGGCAGGCCTCCGCGTGGACGCCGAGGGTCGTCGCACCCGCCTTCGCGAACGCGTCGATGTAGCGCTCGGGTCGTTCGATCATCAGGTGCACGTCGAGCGGCAGTTGCGTCGCCTCCCGGATCGACTCGACGATCCGCGGGCCGATCGTGATGTTCGGCACGAAGTGGCCGTCCATGACGTCGACGTGGATCCAGTCTGCGCCCGCGTCGCCGACGGCCTGGACCTCGTCGAAGAGCCGGCCGAAGTCGCAGGCCAGAATCGAAGGTGCGATCACGGTTTCTTCGGCGTTCATGCGCGACGCTCGAAACGCGCGGCGAAGAAGGCGTCGGTATCGTGGGTGTGGGGGAAGGTACGCAGAAAGCCGTCGGAGCCGACCACGGCGTCGACCTCGCGCGGCACGGCGGCTCTCGGGATCGGCCTGAAATCGCGCGACCTGCGCGCGAAGTGCCGCGCGATCGCCTCGTTCTCCTCGGGGAGCATCGTGCACGCACTGTAGACGAGCGCGCCCCCCGGCCTCAACACCGCGGCCGCGTTGTCGACGAGGGAGCGCTGGAGTTCGGCGAGGCGCGCGGGATCTCCGGGTCGGACCCGCCATTTCGCGTCCGGGTTGCGGCGGAGCGTTCCGAGGCCCGAGCACGGGGCGTCGACGAGGATCCGGTCGAATCCACCTTCCGGCGCGATCTCGTCGAGCGGCCGCGTCGCATCGCGCGCGGCGGTTCGGACGCCCTCGAGCCCCAGTCGGCGTACCGCCCGCCGCACGAGGTCGAGCCTGCGGGTGTTCCGGTCGACCGCGACGACGCATCCCGAAGCGCCCACCCGCTCGGCGATGGCCGTCGTCTTGCCGCCCGGCGCCGCGCACAGGTCGAGCACGCGCTCGCCCGGCTGAGGATCGAGCAGCGCCACCACGAGCTGCGACGCCTCGTCCTGCACCGTGAAGCGCCCCGCGAGAAAGCTCGGATCGCTCGCCGGGTTGCCCCTGCGCCCGAGCACGATCCCGTCGCGCGCAAAGCGGCAGGCCGCCGCGTCGGGGAAGCGCTCGCGCAGCGCTCGCAGCAGATCGCCCGCATCGCCGCGCAATCGGTTCGCGCGAATCGCGAGCGGCGGGACCTCGTTGGAGGCGCGCGCGAGCGCGACGGCCCCCTCGACGCCGCAGCGCTCGATCCAGCGCTCGGCGAGCCATCGCGGGAGCGAGAGCGCGTGGGTGAGATGCGCGACCGGGTCGTCTTCGACCGAAGGCAGCGCGATCTTGTGGTGCTCGAGGGAGAGTCGCCGCAGCACGGCGTTGACGAGGCCGGTCGCGCGTCCCATGCCCGCCGCCCGAATGCAGCGCACCGACTGATCGACCGCGGCACTCGCCGGGACGCGCTTCGCGCGCAGCAGCTGGTAGGCGCCGAGCTGGAGCGTGCTCGCGACCAGCGGCTCGAGCTTGGCGAGATCCTGATCGACGAAGTGGCTCAGGTAGTAGTCGATGGTTCCGCGCCAGCGGAGCGTTCCGTACACGAGGTCCGTCGCAAAGGCGCGATCGGGGGCGTTGAGGGTGGAGCGGCCGAGCGCCGAGTGGAGCAGCAGATCCGCGTAGGCCCCCGCGCTCGACACGCGCTCGAGGACGCGCAGCGCGAGCAGCCGCGTGTGCGTCGGGGCCGACGATCTCCGACGCTCGCAGGTCCCGGGTCCGTTTGGGCGTCCGCGGTGCGGTCGCACCCGCGCTGCGCGACTCGACTCGTCAGCCACCTCGGCGACCACCCCGGGCGCGGGCGCTCGATCGCGCCGCCCCCATCGCGATTTCGATGGTTTGCTCCACCCCGTGAGTCTAGCCCGCATTTGCGTCGGCGCCGCGTCCGAACGGCGCTCGCCCGTCGGAGAAATCGCGCCCCGGCTCTGCGATCGCGGATCGTCGATCGGATGCCGCGCGGCCCGCGTCTTCAAGCGAGCACGGTGCCGTCGGGAATCGGCTTGCCGCGCACGAACGACGCGACGTCCATCGCGCGCTTGCCCGGTCGCTGCAGGATGCGCGGAATCAGCCAACCCTCGCCCGTCGCGATCCGCAGCTCGCGATCGGGGGCCGCGCGAACGGTCCCCGGCGCGAGGTCCACCTGGCCCGCGGCGGCGCGCGCGTCGAGGATCTGGAGTCTCGAGCCCTCGAAGTCCGTGAAGGCACCGGGGCTCGGTGCCATTGCGCGCACGCGGCGGCACAGCGCGACGGCCGCGTCGGACCAGACCAACCGTCGGTCCGAGCGCTCGATCTTGGGCGCGAGCGTCGCGCGCGCCGGGTCCTGGGGCGTCCAGCGGACGCGCCCGTCGGCGATTTGGTCGATGACCTCTTCGAGGAGGTCGGCCGTGAGCGTCGAGAGGCGCCTCGCGAGCTCACCCGCGTTCTCGCGCTCGCCGATCTCGAGCTCGCGCTGCAGCGCGACGGGCCCGGCATCCATCTCGCGCTCGACGCGCATCACCGAAACGCCGGTCACCGTCGCACCGTCGAGCAGGCAGCGGGCAATCGGCGCCGCGCCGCGGTAGCGCGGCAACAGGCTCGCGTGGCCGTTGATCAGGTAGCCGAGCGCCGGCGCTTCGCGAACCGATCGCGGCAGGAACTGCCCGAACGCGACCACGACGCCGAGATCGGGCTTGCAGTTGCGCAGCTCGGCGAGCACCCCGGCGTCCGCGACCTTCTCGGGGCGCAGCAGTGGCAAATTGGCGCTCAGCGCGCGCTCGGCGATCGGTGCCGGCGACGGCTCGCCGCCGCGCCCGCGCCGCCGGTCGGGCCGACAGACGACGGCGACCACTTCGTGACGTCCCCCGATCAGCCTCTCGAGGGTCGGGACCGCGAAGTCGGGTGTTCCAAAGAACGCCAGGCGGAGCCGGGAGCTATGGGGCGCGGTCGCCAAGCCCCGACTCCTAGCTTCCGGCTTGCGCTTCGAGCTCGCGACGCAGCTGCTTCTTGCGCCGTTGGGTGTAGAGGTTGCGCTTGAGCCGACTGATGCGGTCGATGAAGAGGATTCCGTCGAGGTGATCGATCTCGTGTTGGAAGCACACCGCCTGGAGCTCCGAGGCGGCGATCTCCAGATCCTCGCCCTCGAGGTTCGACGCGCGCAAGCGGACGTGCGAAGCGCGCTCTACGTCGGCCTCGAAATCGGGAACCGACAGGCACCCCTCCGTCCAGACGATCTTTCCGCTGCGCTCGACGATCTCGGGATTGACGAGCACGAGCGGGTTGCGCTCCGCGTCCTCCGCGGTCCACTCCGTGTCGACGACGATCAGGCGGATCGGCTCCCCCACCTGCGGGGCGGCGAGGCCGATGCCCGGCTCGTCGTACATGACGTCCAGCATGTCGCGCGCGAGCTCGCGAATCTCGTCCGTGATCTTCTGGATCGGTGACGAGACCTGTTGCAGGCGCTTGTCGGGATACTTGAGGACCTCGCGCAATGCCATGCGTCGATTCGGCTCGTGGTTGGGGGTCGGGTGGTCGGTGGCTCCAGACGGTTTCATAGCATGCTCACCGGATCGACGTCCACGTGGGCCTGGAGCGGTGACGACAGAGCGGCCGTCGCCTTCACGAGCGTCTCCGCGGCCGCGCGCAGCCGCGGGCCCGGCCGCCCCTTCACGAGCAGCTGATGGCGATGGCGCCCCCGCAGCCGGGCGAGCGGCGCGGGCGCCGGACCGAGCACGGAGAACTCGCGCTCCGATGCGTCGACCGCCGTCGCGGTCGCCAGGCGCGCGAGCTCGAGCGAAGCGCCGCGCACCGCGGGCTCGTCGGGCCCCGTGATCAACACCCGGATCAGCCGCCCGAACGGTGGATAGCCGAGCTCTCTTCGGTGTCGCAACTCCTCGGTGTAGAAGCGCTCGTAGTCGTGATCCCGCACCGGCTGAATCGCGTAGTGGCTCGGGTCGAAGGCCTGGACGATCACGCGCCCGGGCACGGCATCGCGGCCCGCGCGCCCCGCCACCTGGGTGAGCAGCTGAAAGGTGCGCTCGGCGGCGCGGAAGTCGGGCAGGTGAAGGCCCGTATCGGCCACGACCACACCCACCAGCTGGACGCCCGGAAAGTCGTGCCCCTTCGCGACCATCTGGGTGCCGACCAGGATGTCGATGCTGCGGTCACGGAGGCCGCGCAGCACGCCCTCCGCAAAGCCTCTTCGCTTCGCGGTGTCGCCATCGAGCCGGGCGATGCGCGCCTTCGGAAAATGGCTCCGGACCTCTTCCTCGAGCCGCTGGGTTCCCACGCCGAGTAGCGCCGTGTCGGGTGCGCCGCACTTCGAACAGCGGTCGGGCGGCTGGATCTGGTAGTCGCAGTAGTGGCAACGCAGGTTTCGATCGCTGGCGTGGTAGACCAACGCGATGTCGCAGTTCGTGCAGCGCTCGGTGGCGCCGCACTGGAAGCACAGGATCGCCGTCGAAAATCCGCGCCGGTTGAGGAAGAGGATGGACTGCCCGCCGTCGGCGAGCGCAGCGGCGATCGCGCCGCGCAGGGCCGTCGATAGCACGACCTTGCGGCCGCGCGGCGCGCGGTCTTGCTCCTGCGCGAGGTCCACGATCTCCACCGCGGGCAGGGGGCGGCCGGCGATGCGCTTGCCGAGCACGAGTCGCTTCAACTCGCCGCGCTCCGCCGCAAACCGGGTGTCGAGGGACGGCGTGGCCGAGCCCAGGATGATCGGGCAAGGCGCCTGCCGGCCTCGGGCGCGGGCGAGGCTCCGCGCGTGGTAGCGAAACCCCTCGTCGTTCTTGTAGGCGGCGTCGTGCTCTTCGTCGATCACGATCACGCCGAGGTTCTCGAGCGGGGCGAACAGCGCGGATCGCGCGCCGACCGCAATCGGTGTGGCGCCGGCGCGCAGCCGCTCCCACTGCTCGAGCCGCTCGCCGGGCCGCAGC
>JBFGGA010000119.1:0-11180 GCA_041579295.1 Myxococcota bacterium
CCCGGGCGGAACATCGGGGGCACGCTAACCCATAAACCTTAACGAATAGGCTAGAAATATTGCCTTGCCCGGGTCGGGCTCATCGGCCGGCTAAACCCGCAGCGCCGGCAGCCCTTGGTAGAGCTCCAGCGCCTCGGGGTTGGCGAGCGCCTCCTCGTTCTTGACCGGCCGGCCGTGCACGACGTCGCGCACCGCGAGCTCGACGATCTTCCCGCTGCGGGTCCGCGGGATGTCCGACACCTGCACGATGCGCGCGGGCACGTGCCGCGGGCTCGCCTGCTCGCGGATGCGCGCGCGGATCCGCTCCCTCAACGGCTCGTCGAGCGCGACGCCGTCGCGCAGCCGCACGAAGAGCACCACGCGCACGTCGCCCTGCCACTGCTGGCCGATCACCAGGCTCTCGAGGACCTCGTCGATCTGCTCGACGGGCCGGTAGATCTCGGCGGTCCCGATGCGCACGCCGCCCGGATTGAGCACGGCGTCGGAGCGCCCGTAGAGCACGACCCCGCCGCGCTCGTTGAGCTCCGCGAAGTCCCCCTGGCACCACACGCCGGCAAAGCGCTCGAAGTACGCCGCGCGGTAGGCCCGGCCGTCGGGATCGTTCCAGAATTCGAGCGGCATCGAGGGAATCGGCGCGGTGCAGACGAGCTCTCCCTTCTCGCCCACGACGGACCGCCCCGATTCGTCGTAGACCTCGACCCGCACCCCGAGACCGCGCGCCTGGATCTCCCCGCGAAAGACCGCTCCGATCGGATTGCCGCCCACGAAGCACGAGACGATGTCCGTGCCGCCCGAGATCGAAGACAGCTGCAGATCGCGCTTCACCCTGGAATAGACGTAGTCGTAGCTCTCGGCGGACAGCGGAGAGCCCGTGGAGAGCATCGCCTTCAGGCTCGAGAGGTCGTGCGTGCGCATCGGCTCGAGCTCGGCCTTGGCGAGCGCGTCGATATATTTGGCGGAGGTTCCGAAGATGCCCATCCGCTCGGCTTCGGCAAAATCGAACAGCGCGTTGCCATCCGGATGAAACGGCGACCCGTCGTAGAGCAGCAGGGTCGCCTCCGAGGCGAGGCCCGACACCAGCCAGTTCCACATCATCCAGCCGCAGGTCGTGAAGTAGAAGAAGCGGTCCCCGGGCTTCAGATCCGCGTGCAGCTGGTGCTCCTTCAAGTGCTGGAGCAGCACGCCGCCGGCGCCGTGGACGATGCACTTCGGGGCGCCGGTCGTTCCGGAGGAATAGAGGATGTAGAGGGGCTGATCGAACGCAAAGGGCTCGAACTCGATCAGCTCGGCGCCGAACGCGCCGAGCGCTTCTGCGTAGGACACGGCGTTCGAGACTTCTCGTGCGGGCGCGTCCGACCCGTCGTAGCGTGCGATCACGACCTGCCTCAGCGAGGGAATGCGCCGGCGGACCCCTTCCACGCGCTCCGCCAAATCCCACCAGCGGCCCGCGTAGCGGTAGCCGTCCGCGGCAAACAAGATCGTGGGCTCGATCTGGCCGAAGCGATCCACCGCGCCCTGCACGCCGAAATCCGGCGAGCACGACGACCAGATCGCCCCGAGGCTGGTCGCCGCGAGCATCGCGACCACCGCCTCGGGCATGTTGGGCAGATAGCCGGCCACGCGGTCGCCGGCCGCAACGCCCCACGCGCGCAGCTGCTGCCGCAGCCGCGAGACGTCGTCGTAGAGCTCGCGGAACGAGAGCGAGCGGGCGACGCGATCCTCGCCGCGAAAGATCAGCGCGGGAGCCTCGTCGCGCCGGCGCAGCAGGTTCTCGGCGAAGTTGAGCCTCGCATCGGGAAACCAGCGCGCGCCGGGCATGCGGTCGCCGTCGCGCAGCGCGCAGCGCCCGCGCTCCGCGCACGACACCTTGGCGAAGGACCAGAGCGACTTCCAAAAATGATCGGGCTGCTCGATCGACCAGCGGTAGAGGGTGGGGTAGTCGCCGATCGCAATCCGCCACTCTCCCTCGACCGCGCGGATGAACGCGGTGAGGTTGGCCGCTTCGATCCGCTGCCGGCTGGGCTGCCAGATCGGCTGCATGGCGAGCTCCCGCGCAGCCGCCGGCCGGGAGACCGCCCGGCGGGCCGCTAGGGTAGGCCTCGGGATTTGCCGAGGCGAGGCCGCGCCGCGAGGTTGCGCGATCGCCGTCGCCCACCCACAATCCCCTTCCGCGCGCCGCCCCGCTTCGCGCAGCGCGCGCAAGACTGCGATGGCGACGCGCGGGGCGTCGCAGCGGGCTGCGCTCGGGGCCCGGGCCGCCGGACGCCCGCGGTCGCACGCACGAGACGGGAGCGCGACTTGGGCTACGTGATCGCCGCCTACGCAATCGTGATCGGTTCGCTCGGCGCCTACGCGCTCTGGATCCGCAGCCAGCGCCGCAAGCTGATCGCGCGAGACGAGCGGCATTCGGGCGATTCCCGAGAGGCCTGACCTCCGGTTGCGCAACCCATCCAGGTGTCGGAATCGCCGAGGCTTTAGACGAGCAGGCCGGCCACGCAGCCGGTCATGAAGCTCGCGAGCGAGCCCGACACGATCGAGCGCAGGCCGAGCAACGCCACCTCGGGCCGGCGGCCCGGCGCGAGACCGCCGATTCCCCCCAGCAGGATCGCGAGCGAGCCGAAGTTCGCGAAGCCGCAGAGCGCGTAGGAGGCGATCACCGCGGAGCGCGGCGCGAGCGCGCCGGCCGCGACCAGATCGGCGAGTTCTCCGTAGGCGATGAACTCGTTGAGCACCGTCTTGACGCCGAGCAGCGCCCCGACCTGGCTCGCGTCCTGCCACGGAACGCCGAGCAGCCAGGCCAGCGGCGCGAGCGCCCAGCCGAGCAGCTTCTGCAGGCTCAGGCCTTCGATGCCGAGCCATCCGCCGCACGCCGCGATCGCCTCGTTGGCGAGCGCGATCAGCGCCACGAACGCGATCAGCAACGCGCCCACGTAGGCGGCGAGCCGCAGCCCGGCCAGCGCGCCCTGGGCCGCCGCGTCGATGACGTTCACCGCCGTGCGTTCGCGCACGGATCGACCGCGCCCGAGCGTTTCGGGCGCATCCGTTTCCGGGATCATCACCTTCGCGATCAAGATGCCGGCCGGCGCGGAGAGCAGGCTCGCGGTGGCCAGGTGGCCCGCGTAATCGCCGCCGCCGAGCATGCCCACGTAGCTGAGCATCACCGAGCCCGCGACCGTCGCCATGCCCATCGTCATCAACAGGAACAGCTCGGAGCGCGTCATGCGCTCCAGGTAGGGCTTCACGATCAGCGCGGACTCCGTCATGCCCAGGAAGAGGTTCGCGACGGCCGCGAGGCTCTCGGCGCCGGACGTGCGCATTGTCCGCGAGAGCAGCGCCGAGAGCCCGTCGACGATCCGCTGCATGATCCCGAGGTGGTAGAGAATGGCGAACACGCTCCCCATGAAGATGATGATGGGCAGCACGTGGACCAAAAAGGAAAAGCCCGTGTCCGCCAGCGCGCCGAAGACGAAGCGCGCGCCCGCATCCGTAAAGCGCATCAGCGCCGCCGCGAGCGCGTTCATGCCGTCGAAGAACGGGCGGCCCGCGGGCGTCTTCAACAGCAGCACCGCGAGCGCCAGCTGGATGCCGAGCCCCCAGCAGACGGTGCGCCACGGAAAGCGCCGGCGCTCGCTCGAGATCGCCCAGGCGATCGCGATCAGGACGACCAGCCCGAAGAGGGGCACCGCGCGTTCGCCCGACACCTACGCGCCCCGGTGCTCGTCGAGGATGGCGGCCAGCGCGCGCGCGGCGCCGCGCGGTTCGGCGGCGTCCGCGATGGCCGAGATCACCGCGAAGCCCGCCACGCCCGTCGCGGCCACCTGTGCGGCGTTCGCGAGGTCGATTCCGCCGATCGCGAACACCGGCTGCGGCGCGACGGCGCGCACCACCTCCGCGAGGCGCTCGAGGCCGCGCGGCTCCTCGGGCGCATCCTTCGACGACGTCGCGAAGATCGGCCCGAACGCCAGGTAGTCGATCGGCTCCGCGCAGGCCGCGCGGGCTTCTTCCAGCGAGTGGCTCGAGCGACCGACCCTCAACCGCGAGCGCGCAAACGCGGGGATCTTCGCGGGGGGGAGATCGTCCTGACCCAGGTGGACGCCATCCGCGTCGGCGGCGAGCGCGAGGTCGAAGCGATCGTTCACGAAGAACGCCACGCCGAAGCCGCGCGTGATCTCGCGGATCGCCTCGGCCCACTCGAGCGCCAGCCGGTCCGGGGCGCGCTTGGCGCGCAGCTGCACGATCGCAGCGCCCCCCTCGCAGGCGGCCCGGGCCTGATCGACCGGGCCGAGCTTCCAGCTCGGTGCGTCGTCGGCGAGCGCCATCAGCCCGCGGATGCCGGTGGTCACGGCCGGCCCGGCAGCGCAATCTTCAGCTCCGCGATCTTCTTGCGCAGGGTGTTGCGGTTGATGCCGAGCAGCGCCGCGGCGCGCACCTGATTGCCGTCGGTGTGCGCGAGCACGGTCTCGAGCAGCGGGCGCTCGACGCGCTCGAGCCAGGCCCGGTAGATCTCGCCGCTCGCGCGATCTTCCAGCGCCTCCCGCACCTCGCGCTCGACGAGCTGCCGCAGCAGGTCGGCCGACTCGCGCTCCGCGGGCTCGCGCTCGAGGAACGCGAAGTCCTCGCGCGTGAGCACCTCGCCACTCGACAGCACGAGCGCCCGCTTGATCGCGTTCTCGAGCTCGCGGACGTTTCCCGGCCAGGGGCAGCGGCGCAGGAAGTCGAGCGCCGCATCCGCCAGGAAGCGCGGTCCGCCCGCCAGATCCGCCGCGTAGCGCGCGATGAAGTGCTCGGCGAGCACCGGGATGTCCTCGCCGCGCTCGCGCAGCGCGGGCAGCTGGATCGGCATCACGCGCAGGCGGTAGAGGAGATCCTCCCGGAACGAGCCATCCGCGACGAGCGCGTCGAGGTCGCGATGGGTCGCGGCGATGATCCGCACGTCGACCTTCGCGGCGCGCTGGGCTCCGACGGGGGTCACCACCTGGTCCTGCAGCACGCGCAGCAGCTTGGCCTGCAGGTCCGCGGGCATGTCTCCGATCTCGTCGAGGAACAGGGTGCCGCCCGAGGCCTCGGCGAAGCGGCCGACGCGCGCCGCCAGCGCGCCGGTGAACGCGCCGCGCTCGTGGCCGAAGAGCTCGCTCTCGAGCAGGTCTCGCGGAATCGCGGTGGTGTTCACCGGCACGAACGCGCCCGCGCTGCGCGGGCTCGCCGCGTGAATGGCCCGGGCGACGAGCTCCTTGCCCGTCCCGCTCTCTCCGGTGATCAGCACCGAGACGTCGCGGCCCGCGACCCGCCCGATGGTCTTGAAGATCTCGAGCATCGCCGCGTTCCTGCCGACGATCCGGTCGCCGGCAGCGAAGCGCCCCGAGACTTCGCGGCGCAATGCCCGCACCTCGTCGCGCAGGCGATTGCCGCGCAGCGCCTTGCTCGCGAGCGCCTTCGCGTCCGCGATCCCGAACGGCTTGACGAGGTACTCGAAGGCGCCGCGGCGCATCGCCTCCACGGCGTTCTCGAAGGTGTTCTGCGCGGTGATGATCACGACCGCGGTCTGGGAGCCGACCGCCCGCAGGCGATCGAGCAGCTCCAGGCCGGTCAGCCCGGGCATGCGGATGTCGAGGAACGCGATCTCGAACTCGCCGCCCGCGAGCGCTTCGAACGCCGCGTCCCCGCGGTCGACCTCGACGACCTCGCAGCCCTCCTCCTCGAGCGCCTCGCGCAGCACGAATCGGATCGACGCCTCGTCGTCGGCGATCAGCACGCGCGCGGGCGCTGCGGCGCTCATTTCGGCCCCGCGAGCGGCAGCGCGGTGCGGACGGTCGCACCGGCGCCCGGCGCGCTCTCCAGCCGCAGCGTTCCCCCGTGGCGCGCGACCCAGTGCCGCGCCACCGCGAGCCCCAGCCCGGTTCCCTCGGGTCGCGTGGTGAAGAACGGCGTCGCGACCTCGTCGAGCACGTCCGCCTCGATGCCCGGCCCCGTGTCCGTCACCTCGACGATCAGCCACGGTCCCGGCCGCTCGTTCTCGGGCGAGAGGTGCTGGTCCAACGACATCCGGGTGGTGATCACGATGCGACCGCCTTCCGCTTCCATCGCCTGCAGCGCATTGCGGATCAGATTCAAGAAGACCTGCGAGAGCCGATCCGCGTCGGCCATCAGGTCCGGGATCGAGGGGTCGAACAACCGCTCGACCTCGACCTTCGCGCCGAGCTTCTCGTGCGCGGTGAGCGCGAGCACGCGATCGATGACGCGGTGGATGTTGACGGGAGCGATTCGCAGCTCCTCGCCGTGCGAGAACACCATGAAGTCGTCGACGAGCAGCGCGATGCGATCGACCTCGCGCACGATCAGCTCGGCGGCGCTGCGCGCCTTCTGGTCTGTCGCGCGCGCGCCGATGATCTCGGCAGCGCCGCGGATCCCGCCGAGCGGGTTCTTGATCTCGTGGGCGATTCCCGCGGCGATGTGGCCAAACGACGCGAGCGCTTCGCGCTGGCTGACGACGTCCCGCAGGCTCTTCTGGATCGTGCAGTCCCGCAGCAGCAGCGCGACGCCGTCGAGATCAGCCCCTTCGAACAGCGGCGATGCGGAGGCCTCCACGACGAGCGCGCCGCCCTCGCGCCCCGCGACGACGTGCTCGCGCTCGACGACCGCGCGCCCGTCGGCGAGCACCGAGCGCGCGAGCGTCGCGATCGATGGGTCGTCCTTGAACAGCGCCTCGACCGGCCGACCGACCGCGGACCCGCTCGAGACCTCGAGGATGCGACAGGCTGCGGAGTTCAGCGACTCCACGCGACCCTTCGCGTCGAGCAGGACGACCCCGTCGAATACGGCGTCGAGCGTGCTCGCGAGATCGCGCGCCACCTCAGGCCGCCCGCTCCTCGTCGCGCGAGGCCGACGCGCCCTCATCACACGAGGCCGACGCGCGCTCGGCGCAGGGCGCCGCCGCGCGCTCGCCCACCGCGAAGTAGACGCGCGTCAGATCCAGGATCTCGTCGAGGTCCTGGGATTCCAGCGTCCGCTGCCGAAACGCCGCGCTGCCGCTCATGCCGCGCGAGTACGCCGAGACGTACTTCTTCAGCTGCGTGGCGAGCACGTGGGGATCCGGAAACGCGCGCTGCATCCAGCCGATGTGTCGCTCGATGGTGGCGAGCCGCTCGGCGGGCGTCGGCTCGCGCACCCGGCCCCCGCGCGCGAGCGCGAGCGCCTGCTCGAAGATCCACGGGTTTCCCATCGCGCCCCGGCCGATCATCACCCCCGCGGCCCCGGTCTCCGCGAGCATCTCGAAGACGTCGGTCGGCGCGGTGACGTCGCCGTTGGCGAGCACCGGCACCTCGGGCACGGCCTCGACCACGGCGCGGATGACGTCGCGGTCCGCGCGCCCGGTGTACTGCTGGGCGCGGGTGCGGCCGTGGACCGAGATCAGCTCGGCGCCCTCCTCGACCGCGATGCGCGCGAACTCGGGCGCGACGATCGAGCTCGCATCCCAGCCGGTGCGCATCTTGACCGAGAGGATGCCCGAGAAGTTCCCGCGCATCGCGCGCACGATGCGCGCGGCGCGCGGCAGATCGCGCAGCAGCGCGGAGCCCGCCCGGTTCTTGATGAACTTCTTCACCGGGCAACCCACGTTGAGGTCGACCCAGGCCGCGCCCTCGCCTTCGAGCATCCGGCAGGCCTCGCCGAGCACCTCGACCTCCGAGCCGAACAGCTGAAAGGCCACCGGGGCCTCGCGCGGGCTCGTCTCGAGCAGGCGGCGGGTCTTCGCGCCCCCCATCACGAGGCCCTTCGCGCTGACGGTCTCGGTGAAGCTCAGCGCGGCGCCGGCCTCGCGCGAGATCAGCCGGAACGGGTAGTTGGACACGCCCGCCAGCGGCGCGAGCACGAGGTTGTTCTCGAGCCGCAGGCCGCGCAGCTGGATCGGGTGGATCGCGCTGGGGTCGACGGAGGGATGGGCCACGAGGCGCCTCGGAATCGCGCTCGGCGATGGGTCGCGGCGACCGGCCGCGGCGGTCGCGCTCGGCGATCGCCCACGGCGTGGCATCGCCGGGGCGCACTGCCTAATTGTTGTGCAGCCTAGCGGCCGAGCGCGATGGCGTCGAGCGCGAACAGGGCCGCGCTTCGACCCGCTCGCGCGCGGGCGCGGCCCGGCTCGGGCTACCGTTGCCGCCATGCGCAGGGGCATCACACCCGCCGAGGCGCTCGCGATCGTCCTCGAGCACGCGCCGCTGCTCGGCGCGGAGACGACCGCGGTCGCGAACGCGCGCGGCCGCGTGCTCGCCGAGGGCGTGCGCGCCACCCGCCGGCTTCCCCCGGCCGACAACTCCGCGATGGACGGCTACGCGGTGCGCAGCGCCGACCTCGCCTCGGCGTCCGCCGAGCACCCGGTCGTCCTCGAGGTGGTCGGCGAGATTCCCGCGGGCGGCTCCGCGGCCCGCAGCTTGCGGCCGGGCGAGGCCGCGCGGATCCTGACCGGAGCCCCGATTCCGCCCGGCAGCGATGCGGTCGTGATGCAGGAGGACGTCGCGCGCGACGGCGACCGCGTCGTGATCCGCTTCGCCCCGGCGCCGCGCGCGCACGTTCGCGACGCGGGGGAGGACGTCGAGCTCGGAGATCCGGTGCTCGACTGCGGCGCGCGGATCGGGCCCGCGGAGATCGGGATGCTCGCGTCGCTCGGCCGCAGCGTCGTCTCGGTGCGCCGGCGCCCGCGCGTCGCGATCCTCTCGGGCGGCGACGAGCTCGTCGAGCCCGACGGCGACGTGAGCGGGGGGCGCATCGTCGCGTCGAACTCGTACTCGATCGCCGCGCAGTGCCTGGAGGCGGGAGCGGACCCCACCTATCTGGGCATCGCGCGCGACGCGCCGGACGACATCGAGCGGCGCCTGCGCGCGGGGCTGCACGCGGACGTGCTCGTGAGCTCCGCGGGCGTCTCGGTGGGCGACCGCGACTACGTGCGCGGCGTCTTCGAGAAGCTCGGCTGCTCGCTGCTCTTCTGGGGCGTGAAGATGAAGCCCGGCTACCCGCTGGCCTTCGGCCGCTTCGAGTCCGGCGGCCCGCTCGTCTTCGGCCTGCCCGGAAATCCCGTGTCCGCGATGGTGACCTTCGAGCAGTTCGTGCGGCCCGCGCTGCGCAAGATGGCCGGGCACCGCTCGCTCTTCCGGCCGACGGTCCGCGCCCGGCTCGCGGACGGGCTTTCGAAACGAGCGGGCCGGCTGCACTTCGTGCGCGTGGACCTCGAGCGCGACGGCGACGAGATCGTCGCCCGGCACACCGGCAACCAGAGCTCGGGGGTGCTGCGCTCGATGCTGCTCGCGCGCGGGTTGCTGATCTTCCCCGCCGAGGCCCGCGAGCTGCGCGCGGGCGACAGCGCGGCCGTGCAGGTCCTCGACGAGGACTTCCTCGCCGCGCCTACGCCCGCCTTCTCGTGAGCCCGCGCGCGCGCGCGAGCAGCGCGACGCCCAGCGCACCGATCGCCTGCGGGCAGAGCGGGTGCGGCTCCGGCAGCGGGATCGCCGCGAGGCCGCCGGGCGTGTAGTCGTCGATCCCGATCGACGGATAGGTCTCGAAGGTGGTGGCGTCGATCGAGTCGAAGAGGCTGCGCGGGCCGCTCTGGCTGCCCGACACGTAGAGGCGTCCGGTCGCGTCCGAATAGGCGAGGCTCGACGCGGGGCGCGGAACGCTGACGCCCGGAACCGGGGTCGTGTCGCAGAAGAACGGGCAGGCGAGATCGATCTCGTAGAGCCCGCTACTCGCAAACCCGGTGGCGTAGAGCTTGTCGTTGGCGCTGTCGTAGGCGAGGCCCTGGAAGCCGTTGCTGACGCCGACGCTGAGGCCGCCGAGATCGCTCACCGAGGCGTCGTCGGGATCGATCTCGAACAGGTCCTCGAAGTTGCCGACGCGGAGCAGCGCGAGCAGCCGATCGTCACCCTCGGCGTCGGTGTCGCCCGGATCGAACGCGAGCGCGGTGACCTCGTCCTTGCCGGCGAGCGTCCCGATCGTGCCCGTCCGCAGGCCCGTCACCGGGTCGAGTGTGATCAGCTCGTCGTCGCCCGCGAGCGGATTGACGGCGTAGAGCACGCCGCGCAGCGGCGCGTAGGCGAGCCCGGTCGGCGCCGTATCGCTGCCGATCGGGCCGAGGTTCGCCCAGCCGCCCGACGCGCCGCTGAGCAGCAGCGCGTCGTCGGGCGTGGCGCCCACCGCGGACTCCGGCCCGCCCGCGGCCATCAGCTGGACGGAGGCGTCGGAGCCGACCTCGCCGCACAGCCCGCCCGAGCACAGGCCCGCGACCCCGCGCTCCAGGCAGCCCGTCCCGTCGTCTTCGGTGCCGCCCAGGCCATCGTGGCACGCACAGGTTCCGCCGCTGTTGTTGCGCCCGTTGTCGAAGGCCGTGCAGTCGCTCGCCGTCAAGCACCCGCCGCCCGCGGACGAGGTCATCAGCAGGCACTGCTCGGTGGCCGCCACGTGCGGGAGACAGCTGTTGTGGCCGCGCTCGTGGGCGAGGGTCTCGCCGAGCACGTCGTAGACCTCGTGGGCCTCCATCGTGATGACCAGCTTGAGCCCGGGGTCGTCGTCGGGGTTGCCGGTGCAGGCGGGCCGCTGCGCGCAGCCGATCGCGGTCGTCGTGGGCCCGCCGCACCAGCCCAGGCTGTCGACGAGGAACGCGGTCGAGCCGGTCGCGCCGACGATCGCGTCGAGCGCCGCCTGGTCGGCGGCGCTGTCGGGCACGTCGAGGCCGTCGCCCGGGGCCCCGAAGGTGTCGATCGAGAGCACCGCGAGCACGTCGCAGCACGGCGAGTCGGCGGGGCCCTGGTCGCCCTCGATCAGGATCGTGCCGTCCGCCACGGCCTGCTCGATGAGCGCCGTGTAGAAGGCGAGGTCGCGGCCCGCGCCCGGGTCGATCATGTCGACGTGAACCAGCCACTCGAGCTCGTGCAGATTGGTGGTCGGCGCCACGGCGCGCGCGGCGAGCGGAGCGCAGAGCCAGGCGGCCGCCGACCAGGCGGCGAGCGCCCTCATCGCGCGGCTCCGAATTCGGCCTGGAGCACGGCCGCGGGCCCTTCGCGCGCCACCCGCGCGTGCAGCCGCAGGGCCTCCCGGCAGTGCTCGACGAGGCGCGGATCCGCGCCCGGCGTCGCGGCGAGCTCCGCGAGCCGGCGCGCGGCGGAGGGCCGCGCCGAGAGCGCGAGCCCGGTGATCGC
>JBFGGA010000120.1:0-11172 GCA_041579295.1 Myxococcota bacterium
CAGTCCTTCATCGACAACCTGAAGCTGCTCTACCACGTGGCGAACATCGGCGACGCGCGCAGCCTCGCGATCCACCCGGCCAGCACCACCCACAGCCAGCTCAACGAGGAGGAGCTGCTGGCCTCGGGCGTGACGCCGGGCTACGTGCGGCTGTCGATCGGCATCGAGCACGTCGACGACATCCTCGCGGACATCGACCAGGCGCTCGCGAAGGTCTGAAGCGGCGCGAGGGCTCCAGCATCCAAGCGCACCTGCGAGGAGGTCGCTCGCCGGGCCGCCGGCGCCGATCGAGTGCCCGAGTGCCGCGCGGACCGCAGCGGATCCAGCCGAAAGGCCCCCCTCCCCCTTGGCGCGGGGGCCATTTACTGACACCCTCTAGCCAGACCGCGCGCGAGCCACGGGAGTCCACGATGGCCGACGACCTCTTCAACACGCCCGAGCACGAGATGTTCCGCGACACGGTGCGCAAGTTCATCGAGACCGAGCTCGCGCCCCGATCGCGCGAGTTCGACGAGATGGGCCGGATCGACAAGTCGATCTACAAGAAGATGGGGGACCTCGGGCTGCTCGGGCTGCGCTACGACCCGAAGTGGGGCGGCGCGGGGCTCGACTACTCGTTCACGACCATCCTCTTCGAAGAGCTCGGCGCCTGGGGCAACGCAGGCGTCACGATGGGGATCAGCGTCCACTCCGACATGGCGACGCCCTCGCTGCACGACTTCGGCAGCGACGAGCTGCGCCAGCGCTTCCTGGTGCCCGCGATCAAGGGCGAGATGGTGAGCGCGATCGCGGTCACCGAGCCGGACGCGGGCTCGGACGTGGCCGGGATCAAGACGCGCGCGGTGCGCGACGGCGACGAGTGGGTGATCAACGGCAGCAAGATGTACATCACCAACGCCGCCACCGCGGACTGGCTGTGTCTGCTCGCCGTGACCGACCCGAGCGCAGGCTACGGCGGCTTCTCGCAGATCATCGTGCCAACCGACACGCCCGGCTTCCGCTACGAGCTGCTCGACAAGATCGGCAACTGGAGCTCCGACACGGGCGCGCTCTACTTCGACGACGTGCGCGTGCCGATCGCCAACACGATCGGCGACCCCGGCCGCGGCTTCCAGCAGCAGATGATGCAGTTCCAGGACGAGCGCCTGATCGCGTGCATCACCGCGCTCGCGGGCTCGCAGCGGCTCTGGGAGATCACGCGCGACTACGCGAAGGAGCGCGTGCTGTTCGGCAAGCCGCTTTCCAAGATGCAGGTCACCCAGTTCAAGCTCGTGGAGATGAAGATCCAGCTCGAGGCCGCGCGGGAGCTCACCTACGCGTGCGTGCGCAAGCGCATCAAGGGCGAGGACGCGACGCGCGAGATCTCGATGGCCAAGGTACTCGCGGGACGCACGAGCCGCTACGTGGCCGACGAGTGCATGCAGCTGCACGGGGGCTACGGCTACATGAAGGAGAGCGCCGCGGGGCGTGCCTTCGTCGACGCGCGCCTGCTCAGCATCGGCGGCGGCTCCGACGAGACGATGATCCACTACCTGGCAAAGATGCTGGGCCTGTAGGCCACGAGTCCGCGTCCCGATGCAACCGCTGCCCACCCACCTCGACACGCGCTCCGAGACCTACCACGCCAATCGCGAGGGCTTCCTCGAGCAGATCGCCTATCTCGACGAGCAGCTCGCGCTCGCGCGCGCGGGCGGCGGCCAGAAGTACGTCGAGCGCCACGAGCGGCGCGGCAAGCTCATGGCGCGCGAGCGCGTCGAGCTGCTGCTCGACCGCGACTCGCCGTTCCTCGAGATCGCCCCGCTCTGCGCCTGGGGCACGGAATTCGGCCTCGGTGGCAGCGCGGTCTGCGGCATCGGGGTGGTCTCGGGCGTGGAGTGCGTGATCAGCGCCAATGACCCCACCGTGAAGGGAGGTGCGATCAACCCCTACGGTGGCCGCAAGCTCTCGCGCGCGATGGAGATCTGCGAACAGAACCGATTGCCGATCATCAACCTAACGGAGTCCGCCGGCGCCGACCTGCCCCACCAGGCCGAGATCTTCGTGCCCGGCGGGCGCAGCTTCCGCGAGCTCACGCGCCGCTCCGCCGAGCGCATCCCGACGATCTGCCTGGTCTTCGGCTCGTCGACGGCGGGCGGCGCCTACGTACCCGGTATGTCCGACTACGTGGTGATGGTGAAGCAGGCCGCGCAGGTCTTCCTCGGCGGCCCTCCGCTCGTGAAGATGGCGATCCACGAGGACAGCAACGAAGAAGAACTCGGCGGCGCCGAGATGCACAGCCGCGTCTCGGGCGTCTCCGACTACCTCGCGATGGACGAGCGCGACGCGATCCGCATCGGCCGCGAGATCGTCGAGCAGCTCAACTGGCGCAAGCTCGGCGCATCGAAATGCGTTCCCGTCGAAGAGCCGCTCTACGATCCCGAGGAGCTGCTCGGCATCGCGTCGATCGACGTGCGCCAGCCCTTTGAAGTCCGGGAGGTAATCGCGCGCATCGTCGACGGATCGCGCTTCCACGAGTTCAAGCCCACCTACGGCACCACGCTCGTCACCGGCTACGCGCACATCCACGGCTATCCCGTCGGCATCCTCGCGAACAACGGTATCTTGTTCTCCGAGTCCTCCGAGAAGGGCGCGCAGTTCATCCAGCTGTGCAATCAGACGGACACGCCGATCGTCTTCCTGCAGAACATCACCGGCTTCATGGTGGGCCGGCGCTACGAGGAGGGCGGGATCATCAAGGACGGCGCGAAGCTCATCAACGCGGTCTCGAACAGCACGGTGCCGCACCTCACGATCATGATCGGCGCGTCCTACGGCGCCGGCAACTACGGCATGTCGGGCCGCGCCTACGACCCCCGGCTGATCTTCAGCTGGCCGAACCACCGCATCGCGGTGATGGGCGCGGAGCAGCTCGCGGGCGTGCTCTCGATCGTGCGCCGCAGCGCGGCGGAGCGCGCGGGCCAGAGCTTCGACGAGGAGGCCGACGCAAAAATCAGACAGGCGGTCGAGGATCAGATCAACCGCGAGTCGTACGCGTTCTTCGCGACCGCGCGCGTCTGGGACGACGGCATCATCGACCCGCGCGACACGCGCACCGTGCTCGGGATCGCGCTCTCGGCCGTGCACTCCAACGTCGTCGAGGGGACGACACGCTGGGGCGTGTTCCGCATGTGAGGCGGTAAACCGGAAGTGACGCGACGCTTCGACAAGATCCTGATCGCCAACCGCGGCGAGATCGCGCGCCGCGTGATGCGCAGCGCGCGCGAACTCGGGATCGCGAGCGCTGCCATCTATTCGGACGCCGACGCGCGCGCGCCGCACGTCGCGGAGGCCGACGAGGCGGTGCGCGTGGGGCCCGCGCCGAGCGCGGAGTCGTACCTCGCGATCGACCGCATCCTCGACGCCGCACGCGCGGTGCGCGCCGACGCGATCCACCCCGGCTACGGGTTTCTCGCCGAGAACGCGGATTTCGCGGAGCGCTGCGCGGAGGCGGGCCTCGCGTTCATCGGCCCACCCCCGCACGCCCTTCGCAAGATGGGCGACAAGGCCGAGGCGAAGGCCCTCCTCGCGTCCGCGGGCGTGCCGGTGATTCCGGGGATCTCGGGCGAGGGCAAGAGCGACGCGCAGCTCGCCGCCGCGGCGCGCGAGATCGGCTACCCCGTGCTGGTCAAGGCGGCCGCGGGCGGCGGCGGCAAGGGCATGCGCGTGGTCAACAGCGAGGCGGAGATCAGCGAAGCCCTCGCCGCGGCGCGCCGCGAGGCGTCGGCGGCCTTCGGCAGCGACGCGCTGCTGCTCGAGCGCTATTTCGAAGCGCCGCGCCACGTCGAGATCCAGATCTTCGGAGACGAGCGCGGCCAGCTGGTGCACTGCTTCGAGCGCGAGTGCTCGATCCAGCGGCGCTTCCAGAAGATCGTCGAGGAGGCGCCCTCGCCGGCCGTCGACGACCGCCTGCGCGGCGAAATGGGCGCCGCGGCCGTGGCCGCCGGCAAGGCGATCGGCTACGTGGGCGCGGGGACCGTCGAGTTCCTGCTCGATGCCGACGGCCGCTTCCACTTCCTCGAGGTGAACGCGCGGCTGCAGGTCGAGCACCCGGTGACCGAGGCGGTGACCGGCCTCGATCTGGTGCGCTGGCAGATCCAGCTCGCCCGGGGCGAGCCGCTGCCGCTCGCGCAGGAGGAGATCGAGCTCTGCGGCCACGCCATCGAGGCGCGCCTCTACGCCGAGGATCCCGCGAACGACTTCCTGCCCGCGACGGGGCGCATCGCGCTGTGGGAGCCGCCAGAACTTGCGGGCGTGCGCGTCGACAGCGGCGTCGCGGCCGGCAGCGAGGTGGGCATCCACTACGATCCGCTGCTCGCCAAGGTCATCGCCGCGGGCGAAAGCCGCAGCGAAGCGACACAGAGACTGGTCGGCGCGCTGCGCGGGCTTGGCGTCGGCGGCGTGACGACCAACCGCGACTTCCTGATCGCGGTGCTCGAGCACCCGGCCTTTGCGGCGGGCGAGCTCGACACGCACTTCGTCGAGCGACACCTCCCGGCCGCGAAGCGCGGCGCCGCGCGCAACCCGCAGGCCGATCGCCTGCACGTGATCGCGGCCGCGCTCCACGCCCACGAGCGCCGCCGCGGCGCGGGGCCGCTGCCGACGAGCATCCCTTCGGGCTGGCGCAACAACCGCTGGCGCGCGCAGGACGTCTCGTACCGGCTCGGCGCCGATCCCGAGCTGGAGGCGATCGAGGTGCGCTACGTCGCCACGGGCCCCGGTCGCTTCGAGGTCGAGGTGGCCGGCGATACCTCGCGGGTCGCGATCGTCGAGAGCGGCGACGGCCTGCTCGGCCTCGAAGTCGACGGCGTGCGGCGTCGGCTCCGGGTCGCCGTCGACGCGGACCGCAGCTTCGTGCACGGCCCACTCGGCAGCGCGGAGCTCGTCGAGCTTCCGCGCTTTGCGCCCCCGAGCGGCACAGAACTTACCGGCGGCTGCCTCGCGCCGATGCCCGGCGTGGTGCGCGACGTGAAGGTCGGGGTCGGCGACCGCGTAGAGGAGGGCAGCGTGTTGCTCGTGCTCGAGGCGATGAAGATGGAGCACCCGCTCGTCGCCTACGCGCCCGGCGTGGTGAAGGAGGTGCGCGTCGAAGTCGGCCAGATGGTCGACCCCGACGCCGTACTCGTCGTGCTGGAAGCCGACGCGTGAGCGCGGCGGATCCCGCGAGTGCGCCAGCAGAGCATCGCCGCGTGACGCGGGCGCGAGTCGACCGCCCGCGCGACCAGGAGGCGTGAAGAACCCGTGAGCGACGTGCTGCGCATCGCGAACTGCAGCGGCTTCTACGGCGACCGCCTGAGCGCCGCCGTGGAGATGGTCGAGGGTGGTCCGATCGACGTGCTCACCGGCGACTACCTCGCCGAGCTCACGATGCTGATCCTGCTCAAGGACCGCCTGCGCGATCCGAGCCTCGGCTACGCGCGCACCTTCCTGCGCCAGCTCGAGCAGGTCGCCGCGACTTGCAAGCAGCGCGGCATCAGAATTGTGGTGAACGCCGGAGGACTCAACCCCGCGGGCTGCGCGGAGGCGGCGCGCGCCCTCTACGCGAAGCTCGGTATCCAAGCCGTGGTGGCGCACGTCGAGGGCGACGACCTGATGCCGCGCCTCGAGAAGCTCCAGGCCGAAGGCGAGCCGTTCACCCACCTCGACAAGGACATCCCGCTCCGCGCGCTCGACCAGCCCGTGCTCTCCGCCAACGCGTACCTCGGCGGCTGGGGGATCGCCGCCGCGCTCGAGCGCGGCGCCGACCTCGTCATCTGCCCGCGCGTCAGCGACGCCGCGCTGGTGCTCGGGCCCGCAGCCTGGCGCTTCGGCTGGGTGCGCGACGACTGGGACCGGCTGGCCGCAGCCGTCGTGGCCGGCCACATCATCGAGTGCGGCGCGCAGTGCACGGGCGGCAACTACGCGTTCTTCCGCGAGGTCGAGGACCTGCGGCGGCCGGGCTTTCCGATCGCCGAGATCTCTGGGGACGGAACCTTCGTGATCACCAAGCACGCGGGCAGCGGAGGGCTGGTCGACGTGGGCACCGTGACCGCGCAGCTCGTCTACGAGATCGCGGGCCCCGAGTACCCGAACCCCGACGTGACCGCGCGCTTCGACACGATCCGCCTCGAGCCCGACGGTCCCGACCGCGTGCGCGCGAGCGGCGTGCGCGGCCAGCCGCCACCACCCACCGCGAAGGTCTGCATCAACCACCTCGGCGGCTTCCGCAACGGCATGACGTTCGTGCTCACGGGATTGGACATCGAGGAGAAGGCGCGCCTCGCGGAAGAGACCCTCTGGGAGCGGCTCGGGGGAAGACAGCGCTTCGCCGAGACCCACGTCTCGCTGCGACGCGGCGACCGACCCGATCCGCGGACGAACGAGGAGGCGTTCGCATTCCTGACCATCGCCGTCAAGGACCCCGACGCCGAGAAGGTCGGCCGCGCGTTCTCGGGCGCGGCCGTCGAGATGGCGCTCGCGAGCTATCCGGGCTTCACGATGACGAGCCCGCCCGGCAAGGAGACGCAGTTCGGTGTCTATTGGCCCGCGCTGGTGCGCGCGGAGGTCGTCGAGCAGCGCGTCGTCATCGGCGACGAGACGCTGCCCATCCCAGCGACGCCGATCCCGAGCCGCTTCGAAGCGCCCGCTGCGCCCGCGGCGCCGCCCGGCGCGGCGCCCGGGGGCCCCACGCGCGATGCCCCGCTCGGCGCGATCTTCGGCGCGCGCTCGGGCGACAAGGGCGGCAACGCGAACCTCGGCGTCTGGGCGCGCAACGCCGAAGCCTACCGCTGGCTCGACGACTTCCTGAGCGTGGAGCGCCTGCGCGCGCTGCTGCCCGAGACCCGTGAGCTCGAGGTGGACCGCTTCGCGTTCCCGAACCTCCTCGCGATCAACTTCGTCGTCAACGGGCTGCTCGGCGACGGCGTCGCGGCGTCGCTGCGCAGCGACCCGCAGGTCAAGAGTCTCGGCGAGTACCTGCGCGCCAAGCTCGCGCCGATTCCGATCGCGCTGCTGGAGGGCGCGTCGCGGCGCTAGCGCAGATAGCCCAGCGCCCAGAGCGATTCCTCCAGCTCGGGATGGATCGCCCTGCCCGCACTGCCGACGACCACGCGCGAATACTCGGGTGGGAGGTCGAGGTGCTCGGCCATCGCGGCCCGGAAGCGCTCGAGCGCGCGCTGCGTGTTCGGATCGGCCTCTCCGTCCAGGAGGTTTCGCTCCTCGAACGGATCCTCGGCCAGATCGTAGAGCTCCTCGATCGCCGGCAGCTCCGCGCAAACGCCGCGGCACGCCGCGTCTGCGAACAGCGGGTTGGACCGCAGCAGCGTCTGGACGTCGTCGCGGGGCGTGTAGATGTACTCGTAGCGTCGATCCACCAGGCCGTAGCGGCGCGCGCAGCGCGCATCGGCGCTCGAGAAGGAGATGCGGGGCTCCACTTCCTCGTCGACGCTCAGCACGGAACGGCCGGAGCCGCGGTAGCGGCTCGGCGGCAGCCCGACGACATCCAGCACCGTGGGCAGGAGATCCACGTGGCGCACCACCCGGTCCACTTCTCCCACCGCAGCCGAGCCGGGCAGCTTGACGAGGAGCGGCACCTTCAGGTTCTCGTCGTAGTGGCCCGCCCCGTGGATGCAGCACTTGCCCTCGGTGCGGACCATCTCCGAGCCGTGATCGCCCGTCAGGACGATCAGCGCGCCCTCATAGAAACCGCTGCGCTTCAGCGCTTCCAGGACTGCATCCAGCTGGCGGTCGATATGGCCCAGGGCTGCCGGTCGGAGGCGAACCCGGTCGGCCGCGGTAGGTGGAGGTCGAAGGTGTGGAGGAACAGGAAGAAGGGCTCGTCACCCCGCCGGTCGAGCCACTCGAGGAGACGCTCCACGCTCGGGGCCAGATCGGAGCCGCGCTCGTCTTTGGCGGACTCCGAGTAGGGCTCGAAGCCCTCCGCGAGACCGAAGCGCGCCGAAACCGTCCCCTTGCCGACGAACGCGGTCGCCTCGTACCCGCCGGCTCGCAGCAGCTGGGGAAACGCGGGGAACCGTGGGACGCGATCGAAATAGCGGTTCGTCTTCAGCATCAGGCGCCAGGGAACCTCTCGTCCGTGCTGATTCGGGTAGAGGCCGGTCAGCATGCTCATGTGCGACGGCGTGGTCCACGGAGCGTGCGCGTAGGCGCGGGTGTAGTTCAGCGCATCCTCGCGCAGCCGCGCGAGCGCGGGCGCGTGGGCACCCGCGATGGCCTGCTCGAATTGGCGTTGATTGAGGCAGTCGACCGAGATCAACACCGCGTTCGGGCGCGGCGGCCCCGACAGCCGAACCTCCGGGCACGACGCCAGGAGGAAGCACGCGATCAGCGCGAGTCGGGTGGGCGTCGCCTGCAGCTTCCGGAGCACGGCCGCGATGATAACCACTTGCCGTAACGCCGTGTACCTTGTCGATCGTGGGGCCCGCCGCCTCAGGGGTTCATCGCGTAGGCGTCGCGCAGCGCGTGGACGTGCTCCTCCCAGACGTGCATGGCGCGCGCCTCGTCGGCGACCGGCCGTCGGATCATCCGCAGGCAGCGCTCGGCCTGCGCGGCACTCGCGCTCGGCTTGCCGTGCAGCGCCACCGCGAAGCTCGAGAAGTCGCGCACCAGTACGTCGAAGATCTGGTCCACGAGCGCGCGGTCGGTTGCGTAGATCTCGGCGTTCTCGAGCAGCAGCTGCGCGTAGACGACGAGCGTGAAGATCTCACCGATCGCGAGCAGGAAGTCCACGTCGCGCCGCTGCGCTTCATCGGGTGTCGCCTCGGTGAGCAGCTGCTTGAAGGCTTCGATCTGCTCCTCGAAGGTGTTCACGTTCGGGAGATCGAAGCGCGCGAAGACGGGCGCGTAGTCGTGGAAGCGGACCTTGCCGAGCCCCCGCGTCGCGCCCTGGCGGAACAGGAAGTCGTCGTCGACGGGGTCGTCGCGCCGCGGAATCTCGGGAAGCGCCGTCGGGGCGAAGAAGTAGTTCGCCATGAACTTGACGATCAGCGCGATGTTCACGTGCACGGTGCCCTCGAGCTTGGGCAGCGCCCGGATGTCGCGCGCGGCCATCTCGAAGTAGGTGTCCTTCTCGAAGCCCTTCGCGGCGATCACGTCCCAGAGGTGATTGATCACGTCTTCGCCCTGGGTCGTCACCTTCATCTTGACCACCGGGTTGTAGAGCAGGTAGCGGCGGTCGTCCGCGGAGGCCGAGCGCATGTAGTCCGCGGCGCGCAGCGCCACGAGCTTCATCGCCACGAGGCGCGCGTAGGCGTCCGTGAACAGCGCCCGGGCGTGCGAGAAGTCCGTCACGCGCATGCCGTAGAGCTCGCGGTGCGCGGCGTGGTGGATCGCCTCGTAGAAGGCGTGCGTGCAGATGCCGATCGACGCCCAGCCGAGGTTGAACTTACCGATGTTCACGGTGTTGAGCGCGCTGTTCCAGGCCTCCTCGCCGCGGGAGAGGATGTCCTCCTCGCGCACGGGGTAGTCGCGCAGCTCGAACTCGGAGACGTAGTTCTGGCTGTGGCAGACGTTCTGCAGGCACGCGTAGCTCGGGTGCTGCGAGTCCACGGCAAAGAAGCAGTAGTCGCCGGAGTCGGTGAACTTGCCGAAGGTCGAGACGAGAGCCGCCTGGTTGCCGTTGCCGATGTAGTACTTGCGGCCGTTCGCGCGATAACGCGCGTCGCCGACCGGCTCGAGCGCCATCTCCGTGGAATAGAGGTCCGCGCCGTGCGCCTTCTCGGAGAGCCCGAACGCGAAGATCGCGCCGTCTTCGAGCAGCCGTGCGGTCTTGCGCTTGAGCGCCTCGTTGGAGCTCATCCAGATCGGCCCGAGGCCCAGCACCGAGACCTGCCAGGTATACCAATACGGGAGCCCGTAGAAGCCGAGGATCTCGGCGAACTCGCAGATCCGCCAGGTGTCCCAGCGGCAATCGTCCGCGCCGTAGCCCGCGGGCGTGCACATCGTCGCGAAGACCCGCTTCTCTCGGACGAAGTCGAGGAAGTCCGCGTACCAGACGGCATCGTGGTCGTCCTGCTTGAGCCGGCGCTTGCCCTTGCGCTCGAAGAAATCGATCGTCTCGAGCATCACCTCGCGGGAGCGCTCGTCCGGGTACTTGCGATCGTGCTTCTGGGGTTGGAGGAGCAACATGGCGATCCCCTTCTGGGTTCGGTCGTTCGCCGTCGCGGCCGCGGGTCACCGGGCGCCGCCTCGCGCTGCGGGCCGCTTTCGCGCCGGTCGCCGGGCAAGGGTAGGGCAAATTTCCGCACAGGTGAACCGGCCGGCGCCGCGCACCTCGAGCGCCCACACCCTCGGGACGCGGGCGCGCCACGCCCTTCAGAGAGGATCGGACGGCGGAGATTCCAGCGATTCCGTGCTCGGGGTGCTCAGCACGATCCCGATCGGAATCAGCAGGATTGCGGCCACGGCGAATTTCAGCTCGGTGCGTTCGATGTAGAAGAGCACGGAGATTCCGCCCACGACGACGATCGAAACCACGGCGCTGATCTTCGCCCGTCGCGGCATGCTCCTGGTCTCGTGCCAGTTCCGGATCACGGGCCCGAAAGCCCGGTGTGACAGAAGCCAGCCGTACAGTCTTTGCGACGACTTCGCGAAGCAGGCCAGCGCCAGCAGCAGAAACGGCGTGGTGGGAAGCACGGGGACGAACATCCCGAGAACGGCGAGCCCGACGCAGAGCAGCCCGAAGGCGACGAGTACGGACCTTTTCATGAATCCTCGGAGGCATCCTCCGAGTCTTCCGCCTGAGGCGCAGTCTGCCTGCGCAGCAGCACGCGCGTGATGCGGGTGCCCGAGACGTCGGTGACGACGAGCTCGTAACCCTCCACTTGTGCGACGTCGCCCTTGCGCGGCGGACGTGCGAGCACGTTGAAGGCGAGCCCCGCGAGCGTCTCGCCGCGCTCGGCGGGCACCTCCCAGCCGGTCTGGCGGTTGAAGTCCATCACGTGCAGGCGGCCCATCGCCTGGTAGGCGTTGGGCCCGGCGGAGCGGATCGTCTCGAGCTCTTCGCTGTCGAACTCGTCGCGGATCTCGCCCACGAGCTCTTCGAGGATGTCCTCCTGGGTGAGCAGGCCCTCCGTGTTGCCGAATTCGTCCTTCACCACGGCGAGGTGCACGAACGCGCGCTGCATCTCGGTCAGCAGC
>JBFGGA010000121.1:0-11154 GCA_041579295.1 Myxococcota bacterium
GCAGACAGCTCACGCCGTCGTAGTCGAGCTGGCTCATTTCTTCGGTCTGCGGCGCTCGCAGTCCGTAGATCTCGACGGTCCTCGCCTCGATGCTCGCGAGCAACGCGTTGCCGAGCCGCAGCGCCGCGGCGCCGCTCTGCCTGCTGTAATCCGTCAGATACCGCAAGGCGAGGTCCGCGCGGTCCGCCTCGAAGAGCGTATTCGCCGTCGCCGCCACGCGCGGCTGCTCTGCGATCAGGCGATCCTCGAGGGCCGCGAGCGCCGCCGTGACTTCTGGAAGGAAGACCTCGGGGCGGTCGCACGTGTAGTACATCAGGCGCTTGAAGGTCCGCCCCGCGAATTCGGTCGCCTCTTGGATCTGCCAGTCGTGGGTCAAGAAGCGGGTGGCCTCCCCCTTGGTGAGATAGCGGTGCTTCCCGTACTGCGGGGCGATCTCCTGCACGCCGATCCGGTATGGGATGAACGGCGCGGTCACCGAGCTGGTCGGCGCAACCCAGAGCAGGTTCATCTCGGCCCGGCCATTGTCCCTGAGCTGAGCCACCTCGCCGTAGCCCGTCGAGTCCTTCGCGATGCGCGGATCCCGCACGGCATTCATCATCGCCCGCAAATCGATCGGCGCCGCTGCGCGAAGCTCGCGCTCGATCGCGCTGCGCAGGCCGGTGTCTTCCTCGGCGCCGTAGATCTTCGCGACGTTGAACGCTACGCCGGCGCTCGGGTCGAACCAGCCCTGCTCGACCGCCAGACGGATGAAGTTCTCCGATCCCATGTAGTCGTCGCGCTCGCGGAAGTCGAGTGGTATCTCGTGGATGTAGCCGGGGTAGGACATGCGCACTTCGCCGGGCCCGAGGCGTTGTGCGATCCACAGCCCCTGCCCGCCTGCGAAATCGAGCAGCACCCAGCCCTCGTTTTCGTCGGCGAACATGTGCGAGTTTCCGCCGTAGGTCGAGTATCCGTACTCATCGATCAATGCGCCGATGATCTCGACGGCCTCGCGCGCCGTTCGGGCGCGCTCCATCGCAATTCTCGAGAGGTCGCTGTACTGGGGGCCGGTCTGCGGCCGGGGCGTCATCGCAATCAGCTCCGCGCGCGACGGTGACCAGACATCCCGCGCGGCGACGTTGTGCTCGTTGAGCCCACCGTTGGTCAGCGGCGGCGGAAATCCCTCGTACTCCGAGTAATTCATCGTCAGATAACGGAACGTGTGGCGCACCTGTGGGATCTCGATGAATCTTCCGGGCATGAACGCCTCGGCCGTCACGCCAACCGTGATGGTGGCGCCCTCGGTGTGATCCCTTGCGGGCACGACCTCGAGCCAGTGACTGGAAACCTCGTCGCCGGAACCGCCGATCATGACGCTGCCATCCGCCGTCCGGTTCTTGCCCACGTAGATCGCGTAACTCCCCAAGGCGGTTCGTTCGAAGATCAGCATGCCAACGAGCAGGGCGATCGGAAGGGCCCTCATCGTGCGGGACCCACGTGCACCCCTGCAAATACGAAGCGACCGGCCGCTGCGAATCTTCCGCCGAGTTCGCGGCTGCCAAACAGCGCCGGAGCGGACGAATCGGTGAGTCGGCCGACGAAGGCGCCGGCGTCGAGGTCGAATTCGATTTCGACGTCTTTGAAATCCAACCAGGTATGCGTGAGTGGGTAGTAGCACTTGAAGAACGCCTCTTTGGCCGCGAACAGCAACTTCCACACGTCTGCGGTGTAGCGTCTTGGAAGCTGGGGTGTTCGCGCCAGCTCGGCCTCTGTGCAGATGATGGAGCGCAACTCGAAGTTCAGTGGTTCCGCGCGCTCTACGTCGATACCCAGTCCCCGGGTCACTCTGGAACGGGCCACCGCGGCGATGCAGCAGCCGTCGCAGTGAGAGATGCATCCGACGACATTCGGTGGCCACGCCGGGTAGCGTTCGGCTCGCGGCAGCAGCGGATGGTCTTTGACGCCGAGCCGCTCGAGCGCGCGGCGCGCGCACACGCGGCCGGCAGTGAATTCCCTACGGCGTTTTTCGGAGGCGCCGGCAATGCAGGCGCTCTCCTGTGGAAGGAGCTCGCCCGACCAATCGTGGCGATTGGCCGTCGCCACCACGACCCCGTTGGGCAGAAGACCGGCCACGAGGGCTCGCGCATCGTCAGGCTCGCATTCCGGCATCGCGAGGGTGCAGCGTAGCGACGCCCTTGCTCAAACCAAGCGCGCGGAAGCCATGGGCCTCGTTCCGCCGGATCGCGCCCTCTCCTGCTCGATTGCGCGAGCATCCGCCTCTCTCCGCCCCTCCTTCCTCCTCCTGCGCGCGCGGGGCGAACGGGGAATCGCGGGTCTGGGGTCGAGCGATGGCTCGCGGTCGAAGCCCCCGCTGGCTCTAAAACCGGGTTTGGGAGCTCACCACCTAGGCGTTTTACCCGTGCTGGCGGCTGGAAGCTGAACCCGCCGCCCCGATTTCGCCGATGAGGCCCCCGGTGCGCATGAGTCGCACCCGGCGCGGCCCGCGGATGCCGCGAAGGGGGATTTTTGCCTTGGAGCGTCGCAGTCCAGTAAGTACTCTCCGAGCCGGAAATCAAACCCGGTTGCCTCGACGCCAACGGAGGTGGCGAATTGAAGATCTTGGCTGGAGACGCTGTCAGGGGTGATTCCGGGCAGCGGGGGGAGCCGATTGCGATCTGCGGCATCGGCTGTCGAATGCCGGGGGGCGCCAGCACCGCCGATTCGTTCTGGAGCCTGCTTCGAGACGGCGTCGACGCGATCCAGGAAATTCCGACAGACCGTTGGAATGTCGAGACCTTCTACGACCCCGAGCTCGGCACGCCGGGAAAGACCAACGCGAAGTGGGGCGGGTTCGTCGAGGACATCGATCGGTTCGATGCCGACTTCTTCGGCATTTCGCCGCGCGAGGCCACGCGCATCGACCCGCAGCAGCGGTTGCTGCTCGAAGTGGCCTGGGAGGGGCTCGAAGACGCCGGCCTGGTGCCGAGCGCGCTGGCGGGTACGGGCGTCGGCGTCTTCGCGGGGCTCTCGAGCGCCGACTACATGATGCTCGCCCAGAGCGACGCGGATCTCTCGAAGATCGACGCCCACACGAACACCGGCAGCGCGATGTCGATCGCCGCCAATCGGGTTTCCTACGCGCTCGATCTGCGCGGACCGAGCGTCGCGGTCGACACCGCGTGCTCGTCTTCGTTGGTAGCCGTGCACCTCGCGTGCCAGAGCATCTGGGACGGCGAGGTGCCGCTGGCGCTCGCGGGCGGGGTCAACGTGTTGATCAATCCGGAGCCCTACATCGGCTTCAGCCGGCTGGCGATGCTGTCGCCCGAGGGCCGCTGTCGTGCGTTCGACTCTCGCGCCAACGGCTTCGTGCGCAGCGAGGGGGCGGCGCTCGTGGTTCTCAAGCCGTACGCGCGCGCGCTCGCCGACGGAGATCGCATCTATGCGCTGATCCGCGCCACCGCGGTCAACCAGGATGGCCGAACGAACGGGCTGACGGTTCCCAACCGCAAGGCCCAGGAGGAGCTCGTGCGCGCGGCCTGCGATCTGGCGGGCGTCGAGCCGCGACAGGTGCAGTTCGTCGAGGCGCACGGGACGGGGACGCTGGTGGGCGATCCAATCGAAGCGCGCGCTCTCGGAAAGGTTCTCGCGGAGGGGCGCGCGGACGGGACGACCTGCGCGATCGGCTCGGTCAAGACGAACATCGGCCATCTCGAGCCCGCCGCAGGCATCGCGGGTCTGATCAAGGTGGCGCTTGCGCTGCACCAGGGATTGATTCCGCCAAACCTGCACTTCGAGGCGCCAAACCCGGACATTCCGTTCGACGAACTCAAGTTGCGCGTACAGACGAAGCTCGTCCCGTGGTGCGAAACGGATGAGCCGCCGATCGCGGGTGTCAACTCGTTTGGATTCGGCGGGACCAACGCCCACGCGGTGCTGCAGGGGGTTCCCGCAGCGCCGCTCGGTGCGGCGAGTGTCGAGCGGCCGCCGGAGATCGAAACGGCATCGAGCTCGTCGCGACCGGCGCTGATTGCGCTTTCTGCTCGGAGTGCCGATGCGCTCGCGGCTCAGGCGGAGCGCTGGTGCGCTCACCTCGATCTCAAGGGGCCGGGGTGCGAGATTTCGCTGGACGACGTCGCGTACACCTCATTGCTGCGTCGCGATCACCTCGAGCACCGGCTGTCGATCGTCGCCGCGGACCGCGCCGAGCTGTTGGAGAAGCTCGGCGCCTACGCGGAAGGCGAGCGCCGCCCCGGCATGAGCGTCGGTCGCGCCGCGCAGGGGAAGCGGCCGCGTCTTGCATTCATCGCCTCGGGCCAGGGACCCCAGTGGTGGGGAATGGGGCGTCGCCTGCTCGAAACGGAACCCGAGTTTCGCGGCGTCATCGAGCGCGCAGACGCGATCATCCGGGAGCTCGGGCGGTGGTCTCTGCTCGAGGAGTTGACCGCCCCCGAAGAGGCCTCGCGCATGGCGAAGACCTCGATCGCTCAGCCCTGCATCTTCGCGCTGCAGGTGGGGCTGGCGCGGTTGCTCGCGCGCCACGGCGTCGAACCCGAGGCGCTGCTGGGCCACAGCGTCGGCGAGGTGGCGGCCGCACACCTGGCGGGCGCACTCGATTTCGAACAGGCGACGCGCGTCATCTTTCACCGCGGACGCTGCATGGATTTCGCCGAGGCCCAGGGTCGCATGCTCGCCGCGAGCCTCGACGTCGAGCAGGCCGAGCAGCTCGCCGCGAAATACGGCGACGGGGTTTCGCTGGCGGCGAACAACAGCCCGACGTCGGTCGCGTTCTCCGGAGATGCGGGACTGCTGGAGGAGATTGCAAAGGAGCTCGACGGACGCGGCGTGTTCCAGAAATTTTTGCGCGTCGAGTACGCGTTTCACAGCGCACAGATGGATCCGCTCCGCGACGAGCTCCTCGCCGCGCTGAGCGATCTCACGCCTCGGACCGCGAAGCGAGCGCTGATTTCGAGCGTCACCGGCGAACGCGTCGATGGGAGCGAGCTCGATGCCGAATACTGGTGGCGGAATGTGCGCCAGACCGTTCGCTTTGCGGCTGGCGCCGACGCGCTACTCGAAGATGGAGTCGATCTCTTCGTCGAGCTGGCGCCGCATCCGGTTCTCAGCGGCTACCTGAAGGAGAGCGCGCACGCTCGCCGCGCGCGCGCGGTGGTGTTACCCACCCTCAAGCGCGATTCCGACGAGCCGGGTTCTCTCGTCGAAACTCTCGGCGCGCTGCACGCAAACGGTTTCTCGCCCGACCTCACCAGCATCGCTCCGGCGGCGGGCCGTTTCGCCTCGCTCCCGCTGTATCCCTGGCAGCGCGAGCACTATTGGAATGAGGGCCCCGCGTCGAAAGCCCGGCGGACCGGACCGTCCCCCCATGCGCTGCTCGGGAGCCGCACGCCTGCGGCTGCTCCCACGTGGAGCAGCCGCGTCGATCTCCGCGCCGAGCGGTGGCTTCGCGACCACCGCGTGCAGGGTTGTGTCCTGCTCTCGGCGACGAGCTTCATCGAGATGGCGCTTTCCGCCGCGCTCGAGCTTCACGGTCCCGTGCCGTGCGCGATCGAAGACCTCCAGCTGCTCAAGGCGTGCTTTCTGGAGCAAGAGCAGCCGCGCGTGCTCGAGTTCTCCCTCGACGGAACGCTCTTTCGCATCTCGAGCCGTCCCGCCGACGGCGAGCGCGTCTGGACCGAGCACGCTCGCGGGCGGCTGCGCGTGTACGAGAACCCCGCGCCGCCGGCCCTCGATCTCGATTGCGTGAGCGAACTCGAACGGCGCACGGTAGACGCCGACGATGCCTACCGTCTGTTGGCCGAGTGCGGGCTCGAGTACGGCCCGACTTTTCGCGGGTTGTGCGGAATCTGGATCGGCAGCAGCGAGTCCGTCGGCCGGATCGAAGCGCCGCAGGAGATCCAGCTCTCGCTCGAACGCGAGCGCTACCGATTCCACCCGGCGCTCCTCGATGCGTGCTTCCAGGCGCTCACGGGCGTGCTCGACCTCGGCTCGCAAGGCGGTCGCGTGTTCTTTCCAGTCGAACTCGCGAACGTGCGCTGCTTCGGCGCGCCGACGCCGGTGATGTGGAGCCGCGTGCGACTCCGCGGGAGGTCCGCGCGCTCGATCGTGGCGGACGTGTCCGTCGCGGACGAAAGCGGGCGCGTGCTGCTGGAGGTCGAGGGTTTCCGCTGTCGCTCCGTGGAGGACACCGACGCGGTGGGCGAGGGAACCGATGATCTCGTGTACGAGTACCGCTGGCGCCTCGCACCGCTCGCGTCGGAAGAGGGCGTGCGACGCTCTGCCGCTCACCTCGCTCCGCTGACCGACGTCGTCGACGCCACGCGATCCGCCGCGGCCGAGCTGGAGGGGGCGCTGGACTTGCTGGACCTCCACCAGCGCATGGAAGCCGACCTGGCCGGGTTGTGCGTCTCCTATCTGTGGCGCGCATTTGGCGGCCTCGGCGCCGGGCTTCGCGTGGGCGAGCGCCTGGGGTTGGAAGCCTTCGTCGAGCGCCTCGGCGTCCACCCGCGCTACGAGCGCCTGCTGTCGCGCTATCTGGCGATCCTGGCCGATGCCGGGCTGCTGCGCCGCGTGGGCAACGAAGGCAGCGCACAATGGGAAGTGCGGCGGGCGACGGCAGACGCGCTGGGTGACCCGGTCTCCGACTGGCGCGCGCTGCTCACCCACAACCCCGCGTTCTACGCCGAGCTGACCCTACTCGGTCGCTGCGGACCGCGTCTGGCCGAGATCCTGCGCGGCGACCTCGATCCGATGCAGCTGATCTTTCCGGAGGGCTCGCTCGCGATCGCCGAGCACCTCTACCAGGATTCGCCCTCCCTGCGCTTCTTCAACACGCTGGCCCAGCGGGCGGTTCAGGCGCTGACCGCGAGCTTGCCCCACGGCAAGAACCTGCGCGTGCTCGAGATCGGTGCGGGCACCGGAGGCATGACCTCCTACGTGCTTCCGGGCCTTCCCGCCGACCGAACCGAGTACGTCTACACGGACCTGTCGAACCACTTCTTCGTCAAGGCCGAGGAGAAATTCCGCGACTACCCGTTCCTGCGCTTCGAGCGCCTCGACATCGAGAACGCGCCCGCCGACCAGGGGTTCGACGCGCACTCGTTCGATCTGATCATCGCCTCCGAGTGCCTCCACGCGACGGCGGATCTCGCGGCCACGCTCGAGAACGTGCGCTGGTTGCTCGCTTCGGAAGGAGTCCTGCTGATGCTCGAGGCGGTGCGATCGCAGCCCTGGGTCGACCTGGTTTTCGGGCTGACCGAGGGTTGGTGGCGCTTCACCGACGAGACGCGGCGCACGGATTCGCCGCTGCTCGCGATGCACGGCTGGCGCCAACTGCTGCTCGAGGAGGGCTTCGAAGAGATCCACGAGTGCGTCGGACTCGACGAGAAGCTCGTCGACAACGCGCTCATCATCACGCGTGGCCCGACACTCGCGGACGCCGAGCCGCGCGCCGTGCGCCAGGCCGACGCAATCGCGGACGCCGAGCCGCACTCCGCGCGCGAAGCTGATGCAATCGCGGACGAGCGCGCTGCAGACACGGCCGAGTGCGCTGCAGACACCTCCGAGCCCGAGCTCGCTGTGAAGGAGGAGGGCACGTGGCTCGTGCTCGGGGATGCCGGCGGCTGCGGGGACGCGCTGGCCGCGGAGCTCGAGGCCGCCGGGCAGCGCTGCATCGTGGCGCGGGCCGGCACCGCCTGGCGGGCCGACGCCGGCGACCGCTACGTCGTCGCAGCCGACGACAAGGACGCCCTCGCGCGACTCATCCACGAGATCCCGGGCGCGCCGCTGCGCGGCATCGTGCACCTGTGGTCCCTCGACGCGCCGCTCCCCGAGGAGACGACCGGCGTGCGCCTCGACGCGAGCCTGGCCTGGACGGGCCTCAGCGTGGTGCATCTGGCGCAACTGCTCGACGCCACCGGGGTGGCGGTGGCGCCCCGCCTCTGGCTCGTCAGCCAGGGCGCGCAGTCCGTGACGTCCAGCGAAGCGGGCGCCCCGGAGCCCACCGCCCCCGCGCGCTCGACACTATGGGGCGTCGGCCGCGTGGTCGCAGAGGAGATTCCGAAGCTGCGCCCGGCGCTGGTCGACCTCCGCGCTGCTGACGCGCAGGAGATTTCTGCACTGGCCAGAGAGCTGCTCTGCGATGGCGAGGAAGACGAGCTGGCGTTGCGCGGCGGCGCCCGCTACGTCCACCGCTACGAGCGCCTGACGGAGAACGCGCAGCGCGCTGCCGGTTCGGGCGCTGCGGCCGTCGAGGCGTTCCGCCTCGAGCCGTCGCCGACGGGAATGCTCGACCGCTTGACGCTGCGCGCCACGCAGCGATCGGCGCCCGGGCCGGGGCGCGTCGAAATCGAAATTGCCGTCGCCGGTCTCAATTTCTCCGACGTGATGAAGGGGCTCGGCCTCTATCCGGGCCTGGACGATGGACCGGTTCCGCTCGGCAGCGAATGCTCCGGCCGCGTGGTTGCGCTCGGTCCCGGCGTGGAGGATGCGCACGGCCTGGCGGTCGGCGATGAGGTGATTGCGATCGCCCCCTTCGCCTTCGCGTCGCACGTGGAAGCCGACGCGCGTTTCGTCGTGAAGAAGCCGAGCCACATCGGGCTCGAAGAGGCCGCGACGCTGCCGGTTGCGTTCTTGACGTGCTGGTACGCGCTGCACCATCTCGGCCGCATCCAGCCGGGCGAGCGCATCTTGATCCACTCGGCGACTGGCGGGGTGGGAATGGCCGCGGTTCAGATCGCGAGCAGCGCGGGTGCGGTGGTCTACGCCACCGCCGGCACGCCCGAGAAGCGGGACTTTCTGCGCGCGCTCGGCATCGAACACGTATTCGATTCGCGCTCGCTCGCATTTGCCGACGAGTTGATGGAGGCGACCGGCGGAGAAGGCGTCGATCTGGTGCTCAATTCGCTCGCGGGAGACGCGATCGGCAAGGGGCTCTCGGTGCTGCGCGACTACGGGCGATTCCTCGAGATCGGCAAGCGCGACATCTACGCCGATACGCGGGTCGGATTGAAGCCATTCCGCCGCAATCTCTCGTTCATCGCGATCGACCTCGACCACGCGATGCGCCAGCGGACGGATCTTCTCGCCTCGCTGTTTCGCGAATGGATCGCGGAGGTCGAGGCGAAGCGGCTCTCCCCGCTGCCGTTTCGCGTCTTCCCGGTGTTCAACGTGGTCGGCGCGTTTCGCACGATGTCCCAGGCCAAGCACATCGGGAAGGTTCTGGTGTCGATGCGCGGCGCACATGCGGAGGTCGCGCCGCCCCTGCCGCAAGAGGCGAGCTTCCGCGCAGACGCGAGCTATCTCGTCACCGGCGGCCTGGGCGGCTTCGGCTGCATCGTCGCGCGCTGGATGGTCGACCGCGGTGCGCGCCACCTGGTGCTCGCCGGGCGCAGCGGCGCGAGCTCCGAAGAGGCCGTGCGCACCGTCGAGGAGCTGCGCGCGGCCGGTGCGGAAGTGCGCGTGGCGCGCCTGGACGTCACCGATCGTGCCGGGGTCGATGCGCTGATCGCAGAGATCGGCGCCGAGATGCCCCCGCTCCGCGGCGTGATCCACGCGGCGATGGTGCTCAAGGATCGACTGCTGGCCGACTTGAACGAAGAGCGGATGCGCGAGGTCTGGGCGCCCAAGGTTCACGGCGCCTGGAATCTGCACGCCGCGACGCTCGGTCACGAGCTCGACTTCTTCGTGCTCTTCTCGTCGCTCTCGTCGGTCTTCGGGGTCGGCGGTCAGGCGAACTACGCCTCCGGAAACGCATTTCTCGACGCACTCTCCTATCAGCGCCGGGCGGCGGGGCTGCCGTCGGTGACCATCAGCTGGGGCTACCTCGCCGACGTCGGCTGGGTGGCGCGGCACGACGAGATCGGGCAGCGGCTGAAGGCGCTGGGTGTCAAGAGCTTCACGCCGCGCCAGGCGCTGCACCTGCTCGCGCGCTTCCTCGTCGAGGGACCCCCGCACCTCGGCGTGATGAGCATGGACTGGCGCCTCTGGGGCGAAGTCGCGAGCAAGACGCGGGTCTCACCGCGATTCGCGGCGCTCGTTCAGGCCAGCGCCACCGGTGAGGATCAGGGCGGCCGGCGCAGCGGCACGGCGATCAAGGGCGAGATTCTCGCGGCGCCGGCCGAGGAGCGGTTGCCGCTCGTGATCGACGTCGTGCGCAGCCAGGTGGCGCGCGTGCTCGGCGCTGCCCCGGCCAAGTTGGACGTGGAGAAGTCGCTCACGCAGCTGGGTCTGGATTCGCTGATGGCGGTGGAGTTGCGCAATTGGATCGAAGGCGAGCTGCGATTGAGCTTGCCGACCGTCGAGCTGATGAGCGGCCCGACGGTCGTGCGGCTCGCCGAGCTGCTCTTGGAGCAGATCGAGTCGCCCGACTCCGCATCCGCGCAAGCGAAGCCCGCGCCAAGACCCACCGAGGCGCCGAGCGCGAACGCCCCCGCGCTCGACGACGTGGCCACCGCGGAACAGCGCGAGCGCGAGGAGGCTGCGGCGCTGCTCGAAAAGGTGGACGAACTCTCGGACGACGAAGTCGACGCGGAGCTCGAGCGCATGTTGACGAAGGCCTAGCCGCGTGGCGAAGTCCGTGCAGTCCGGGGCGCGACCCTTCGAACTGCGATTCGATGCGCGGTCGGCACGCGCTGTCAGGCGATGAGCGACGGGATCCCGGAGCCCGTACGAGCAGAGGCGACGCCCGCGGAGAAGCGGGCCCGGCTCAAGGAGCTGCTCGCCAGACGCGCCGGTCGATCGAGCAGCGCGCCGCTTTCGGCGGGCCAGGAACGCCTCTGGGCGCTCGAGGCGATCGATCCGGGCAATCTCGCCTACGTCGAAACCGGCTCGCTGCGTTTTTCCGCACAGCTGGATCTGCGGTTCGTCCAGCGCGCGCTCGATGAGCTCGTCGCGCGCCACGCGATCCTGCGAACGACCTTCGCGATCGAAGACGGCGTTCCGGTTCAGCGCATTGCGCGCGAGTCTTCGGTGCGTCTCGAGATCCAGGATCTGCGCGGCCACTCCCCCGGCGAGCAGGAAGCGAGCCTGCGCGCACTGCTGCGCGAAATCTCACAACACCCCTTCGACCTCGAGCGGGGGCCGCTGCTGCGCTGCAAGCTGTTGCGCCTCGGAGAGAAGGATCACATCGTCCTCGTCGCGATCCACCACATCATCTGCGAC
>JBFGGA010000122.1:0-11127 GCA_041579295.1 Myxococcota bacterium
CGACATCGACGAGGTCAAGGCGCTCGCGAGCTGGATGACCTTCAAGTGCTCGCTCATGGACCTGCCCCTCGGCGGTGCCAAGGGCGGCGTCGAGGTCAACCCCAAGGAGCACAGCCAGTCGGAGCTGATGCGCATCACGCGCCGCTTCGCCCACGCGCTCGGCGAGAACATCGGTCCCGACTACGACATCCCCGCACCCGACGTGGGCACCAACGCCCAGACGATGGTCTGGATGATGGACACCCACCTCAACGCCACCAACGCGCACGATCGCTTTGCGATGCGCGGCGTGGTCACGGGCAAGACCTTGAGCTGCGGGGGCTCGCTCGGCCGCGACAAGGCCACCGCGCAGGGGGCGGTGTTCACCCTCGACTCCTGGGCGCAGCGCAACGGTCTGAACATCGACGGCGCGACGTTCGTCGTGCAGGGCTTCGGCAACGCGGGGAGCTGGGCAGCGAAGCTGCTCTGCGCGAAGGGCGCGAAGCTGCTGGCGGCGAGCAACAGCCGCGGCGCGGTCTACAACGACTCGGGCATCGACCCCGACGCGCTGCTCGCGTACATCACGGAGCACCGGGACCCGGCCGGCTTCCCGGGCGCCGAGTCGATCCCCGACAAGCAGCTGTGGCAGATCAAGGCCGACATCCTGATCCCGGCGGCCTTCGAGAGCCAGATCGACGGGAGCAACGCGGGCGACATCGACGTGAAGGTGATCGCGGAGGCCGCGAACGGCCCGACGACGCCCGAGGGCGACGAAATCCTGCGCGAAAACGGGATCTACGTGATCCCGGACATCCTCTGCAATGCGGGCGGCGTGGTGGTCTCGTACTTCGAGTGGGTGCAGAACAAGAAGAACGAGCGCTGGGAGCTCGAAGAGGTCGATCGCAAGCTGCACCGGCTGATCACGGCCGCCTACGACGCCGCCGAAGACGCCGGCAAGCGCTACGACCTCGGGCTCGATACGCGCACCGCCGCCTACCTCGTCTCGCTCGAGCGGATGCAGCGGGCCTATCGGGAGCGCGGCATCTTCCCGTAAGGTCGAGCGCCGACTCCTCGAACTCCGGCAGGAAATACTCCGGGGCGCAGCGACGCGGGCGCGCGCAATCAGTACAAGAGCGGTTCCATTTGCGCGTCCGCGGGTGCGCCTCGCCTCGCGCGGCGCGCTTCGCCGCGCGGAGCGCGGGCACGCCCGCGCGCACCGCGTAGCGCCGCGACCGCGCGGCGCTGCCGGCGGAGTGCATCGGGGCAATTTGGTACTGCGCGCCGCTGAGCGGTGCGCCAGATCGCTCCGCGCCGGGCACGCGGATTGCAGCATTTACAAAAACAGCTAGGCGCAGACGGAGATATGACGATAACATCAGTTGCACAACGCGCGACCGACCCCGCCTCTTCCGAGGCCGCGCGGCCGCCGCGCGAATCGGGGGAGCGCTTGGCGACTTCCGGATCACATCAGCATCGATCGATCACCCGACCGGAGTGGAGCGCGGGTCGCGGCGCGCCCGATGCGGATCGACCCGTGATCGGCGCGGTGATGGTGGTGGGCGGTGGCATCGCCGGCATGCAGGCGTCGCTCGATCTGGCCGAGGCTGGCTACAAGGTCTACCTCGTCGAGAAGCAGTCGGCCATCGGCGGCCACATGGCGCAGCTCGACAAGACCTTCCCCACCAACGACTGCGCGATGTGCACGATCTCGCCGCGCCTGGTGGAGGTCGGGCGCCACCCCGACATCGAGCTGCTCACCGACAGCGAAGTCGTCGCGCTCGAGGGCGAAGCGGGCGACTTCCAGGCGCGCATCCGCACGCGGGCGCGCTACGTCGACACCCAGAAGTGCAATGGCTGCGGCGCGTGCGCCGAGACCTGCCCGGTACCGGTGCCCAACGGCTTCAACCTGAAGCTCGACCAGCGGCGCGCGGCCTTCAAGCTCTATCCCCAGGCTACCCCGAACGCCTACGCGATCGAAAAGCGCGGCGTCGCACCGTGCCGCGACGCCTGCCCGACGGGGCAGCGCGCGCAGGGCTACATCGCGCTGATCCGGGAGGGCCGCCTCGAGGACGCGCTGCGAACCATCAAGCAGGACAACCCGTTCCCCGCGATCTGCGGCCGCGTCTGCAACCGCCCGTGCGAAGCCGCCTGCAGCCGCGCCAAGCTCGACGAGGCGGTGAACATTCGCGGCCTCAAACGCTTCGTCACCGACAGCGTCTACGCGATGCCGCGCGTCGCACCCGAACCGGCCCCGCGCCGCTACGACGAGCGCATCGCGATCATCGGGGCCGGCCCCTGCGGCCTCACGGCCGCCCAGGATCTGTGCCGCGCCGGCTACGGCGTGACGGTCTTCGAGGCGCTGCCGACGGCCGGAGGCATGCTGCGCTTCGGCGTCCCCGAGTACCGATTGCCCGCCGCGATCGTCGACCGCGAGGTGCAGGACATCGTCGACCTCGGCGTCGAGCTGCGCACGAACACGCCGGTCACGAGCCTGGACGACCTGTTCTCCGAGGGCTTCGACGCGGTGCTGATCGCGGCCGGCGCGCAGGAGGGAATCCGCCTCGGGATCCCGGGCGCGGACCTCGACGGCGTGCTGATCAACACCCGCTTCCTGCGCGACGTCAGACTCGCCGAGCTCGACGCCGCCGCGGCCAACCCGCGCTCCGAGATCGAGGGCCGCCGCGTGCTGGTGATCGGCGGCGGCGACGTCGCGATGGACGTCGCGCGTACCGCCGTGCGCCTCGACGCCGCCGAAGTACACATGGCCTGCCTCGAGCGCCGCGAGGCCATGCCCGCGTCGCAGCACGAGATTCGCGAGGCCCTCGAGGAGGGCGTCCAGATCCACGACGCGCGCAGCTTCCTGCGCGTCGTAGACGACGGCAACGGGCGCGCGGCCGGCGTGGAGTGTCAGCGCGTCGAGCACTTCGAATTCGCGGCGGACGGCCGTCTGAACGTGCAGACCGAAGCGGACTCCGAGCACGTGCTGCCCGCCGACGTGGTGATCTTCTCCGTCGGCCAGCGCGTCGGCCTCGCGTTCCTCCCGGAAGACGCGGGCGTCGAGCTCGCACGCAACCGCAGCGTCGCGACCGACCCGCAGACGACCGCGACGGGTCGGGCCGGCGTGTTCGCGGCGGGCGACAGCACGAGCGGCACCGCCTTCGTGATCGACGCGGTCGCGAGCGGGCACCGCAGCGCGAAGGCGATCGAGCGCTACCTGCGCGGCGAGCCGATGTCGGACGCTCCCGAAGAGAAGCCCCCGGTGGCCGAGCCGAGCCGATCGGAGATCGAGGACCGGGTGGAGCGCGGCGAGATCGCGCGCGCGCCGCGGGTGCCGATGCCCGAGCGGCAGGCCGGCGAGCGCCGCGGCGACTTCGGCGAGATCGAGGCCGGCTACACCGAAGAGCAGGCGCGCGCCGAGGCCGCGCGCTGCCTGTCGTGCGGCGTGTGCTCCGAGTGCATGAGCTGCGTGCACGCGTGCGGCGTCGCCGCGATCGATCTCGACATGCCGGATGCCACGCGCGACGTCGAGGTGGGCGCGGTGATCCTCGCGCCGGGCTTCGAAGCCTATCGCGCCGAGCTCTCGGAGGAATACGGCCTCGGGCGCTATGCGAACGTGATCACGTCGCTGCAGTACGAGCGGCTGCTCAGCGCATCGGGCCCGACCGCCGGGCACGTGCGGCGCCCCTCGGACGGCGCAACGCCGAAGAAGGTCGCCTTCCTACAGTGCGTGGGATCGCGCGACGCTTCTCACGACTACTGCTCGACGGTCTGCTGCATGTACGCCGCCAAGCAGGCCGTGATGACGCTCGAGCACGAGCCCGACACCCGCGTACACGTATTCATGATGGACATGCGCGCTTTCGGCAAGAACTTCGAGAGCTACTACCAGCGCGCGCGCGAGCGGGACGGCATCGAGTACACGCGCTGCCGCATCTCGGCGCTCAAGGAGAGGCCCGCGAGCGGAAACCTCGCGCTCCAGTACGTGGAGAGCGGCGCCGTACCGGACGGCGCCGAGGGCGCGCAGCCCAGCTGCGGCGTGCGCGTCCGCGAGGAGGAGTTCGACCTCGTGGTGCTCTCGGTCGGCATGGAGATCTCCGAGAGCGTCAAGGACCTCGGCCGCCGGCTCGGCGTTCAGCTCGACGAGCACGGCTTCTGCCACACGGTGCGCTTCGATCCGCTGCAGACGAGCCGGCGCGGCATCTACGCGATCGGTCCGTTCCGCGAGCCGCGCGACATCTCCGAGTCGATCGTCGAGGCCAGCGGCGCCGCGGCCGCGGCGGGCGGCCTGCTGACGCGATCGCGCGACTCGCTGACCCACGAAACCGTCTACCCGCCGGAGCGGGACGTCCGCGACGAAGAACCGCGCACCGCGGTCTTCGTCTGCCGCTGCGGCTCCAACATCGGCGGCTACCTCGACGTCACCGAGGTGGCCAAATACGCCAAGCAGCTGCCGGGCGTGGTGCACGCCGAAGAGAACATGTACGCGTGCTCGCAGGATTCGATCGCCCACATCACCCAGAAAGTCAAGGAGCTGGGCGCCAACCGCGTCGTCGTGGCGAGCTGCACGCCGCTTACCCACTCGCCGCTGTTCGAGAGCAGCATCCGAGCCGCGGGCCTCAATCCGCACCTCTTCGAGATGGCGAACATCCGCAACCAGTGCTCGTGGGTGCACGGCAACGACTGGGATCGAGCGACCACCAAGGCCAAGGACCTCGTGCGCATGGCGGCCGCGCGCAGCGGCGAGCTCGAGCCGCTCACCACCGACCAGATGCCGATGACCAAGTCGGCGCTGGTGATCGGCGGCGGCGTCGCGGGCATGAGCGCGGCGCTGACGCTCGCCGAGCAGGGCTTTCCCGTCGATCTCGTCGAACAGGGCGACGAGCTCGGCGGCAACCTGCGCCAGATTCACTTCGGACTCGACGACCTCGCGCAGCCGGCCGACTCCGCGAGTGGGGACGGTGCGGCGTCGAAGAGCCCGCAGGAGTTCCTCGCCGACCTGATCGACCGGGTCGAGCGGGAGCCGCGCATTGCGCTCCACCTGCGCACGCGGCTCGCCGCCACGAGCGGCTTCATGGGCAACTTCACCTCGATTCTCGAGCGCGTCCCGACGGATGGCGGCGCCGCGGACGGCGCGCCCGCGGGCGATGGGGCCGCGAGCCGGCAGGAGGTGCGCCACGGCGTCGCGATCCTCTGCACGGGCGGCGTCGAGTACCGCGGCGACGAGTACGGCTACGGGACCAGCCCGAACATCGTCACCGGGCTCGAGTTCGAGGCGCTGCTCGCCGAGCACGCGGCGGCGTCGGACGGCGAGCCCAGCCGCCCGCTGCCGAAGTCCGTCGCGATGGTGCTCTGCGTCGGCCCGGCCGAGCGCTACTGCGGGCGCATCTGCTGCTCGACGGCGCTCAAGAACGCGCTGGTGCTCAAGCGCCTGGATCCGACCGCCCGGGTCACGATTCTCTACCGCGAGATGCGCAGCTACGGCTTCAAGGAGCGCCTCCACACCCAGGCGCGAGACGCGGGCGTGGTCTTCATCCACTACGACGAGGCGAGGCGGCCCGAGGTGCGAACGCTCGACGCGCCGGCGCCGGGCGACAGCGGCCTCGAGATCAAGGTCTGGGAGGAGATCCTCGGCGACGAGGTCACGCTGCGCCCCGACATGCTCGTGCTCAGCAACCCGGTGGTGCCCGGCCAGGCCGCGCAGGAGATGAACGAGCGGCTCAAGGTCCAGCTGGACGGAAACGGCTTCTTCCTCGAGGCGCACGCGAAGCTGCGACCGGTCGACTTCGCGTCCGACGGCCTCTTCATGGCCGGACTCGCCCACTATCCGAAGTTCGTCGAGGAGTCGATCGTCCAGGCGCAGGCGGCTGCGGCGCGCGCGGCGACGCTGCTGGCCCACGACTCGATCACGACGGGCGGCAGGGTCGCCTGCGTGGATCCGGCGCTCTGCGTCGCCTGCCTCACCTGCGTGCGCAGCTGTGCGTATGGGGTGCCGAAGATCGACGGGGAGATCACGGGGATCGGCGGCATCGAGGGCGCGGCCAGGATCGAGCCGGCGCTCTGCCAGGGCTGCGGCCTCTGCGCCGCCGCGTGCCCGGCCGGCGCGATTCGGCTGATGCACTCCACCGACGCGCAGGTGATGTCGAAGGTCGACGCGCTGCTGCTCGAAGAGGTGCCCGTGGAGGTTTCGCCGGAATGACGACCACCTCCGAGTTCGAACCCCAGATCGTCGCGTTCTGCTGCATGCACTGCGCGTACGCGGCTGCGGACCTCGCGGGCGGATCGCGCTGCGGCTATCCGCCCTCCGTCAAGATCGTCGCGGTGCCGTGCACGGGTCGGGTCGACTCGCTGCACCTGCTCAAGTCCCTCGAGGACGGGGCCGACGGCGTGATGGTCGCGGGCTGCCTCTCGGGCCGCTGCCACTTCCAGACCGGGAACCTGTACGCCAAGCAGCGCGTAGAGCACGTGCGCGGCCTGCTGAAGGAGATCGGACTCGAGCCCGAACGTCTGCGCATGATCAACGTGTCGGCGGGAATGGGGGTGCAGTTCGCGGAGCACGCCAAGGAGATGGCGGAGGCGATCGCGGCGCTCGGCCCCAACCCGCTGCGCGCGCGCAGGGCGACCGCGCCGGCGGAAGTCGCAACGATGGAAGAAGCGAGTTGAGAATCGGGGTCGCCCCCGCGCGGCGACCCGGCCACGAAATGGAGTCACGCCATGATTGTCGCTGAGCAAAAGCCGCTGGATGCCGTCATCGACCTGTTGAGCGGGCACCGCAAGGTGCTGGCCGTGGGTTGCGGCACCTGCGTCGCCGTCTGCTTCGCGGGCGGCAAGAAGGAGGTCGGGATGCTCGCCTCGGCGCTGCGCATGGCCCGGGGCCTCGACGACCAACCGCTGGAAGTTGACGAGACCACCGTGCAGCGCCAGTGCGAAGCCGAGTACATCGAGTCGCTCGCCGAGAAGATCGGCGCTTACGACGCGGTCGTCTCGCTCGGCTGCGGGGTCGGCGTGCAGTTTCTCGCGGAGCGCTTCCCCGAGACGCGCGTGGTTCCCGCGCTGGACACCAAGTTCATGGGTGGCCCCACCGAGGCGGGCGTGTGGGAGGAGCGCTGCCAGGGCTGCGGCAGCTGCATGCTCGGCAGCACGGGCGGTGTCTGTCCGATCAGCCGCTGTGCGAAGCAACTGATGAACGGACCGTGCGGCGGATCCAAGGACGGCCACTGCGAGATCGACCCGGGCATCCCGTGCGCGTGGCAGCTGATCTGGGAGCGCATGGACAAACTCGGGCGCTTGGAGGAGCTGATGGAGATCCAGGCGCCCAAGGACTGGTCAACGAGCCGTGACGGGGGCCTGCGGCGCGTCGTTCGCGACGACCTGCGGCTGCCCAAAGCGGACGAAGACTGAAGGCGGGCGCGAGATGGCGATGCAGCAACCGATCGAGGGGGGCGCGCGAGAGGGCGCGCTCAAGAGCGGCAGCAACCTGGAGAAGCTGCTCGCGGCGGGTCACTTCGCGGTGACCGGCGAGCTCGAGCCGCCGAAGAGCCACGACGCGGAGATCGTCCGCAAGCGCGTCGAGATCGTCGCGGGCTGCCTCGACGCGGCCAACATCACCGACAACCAGACCGCGATCGTGCGCATGAGCAGCATCGCGGGCGGCATCCTGCTGACCCAGTGCGGCCTGGAGCCCGTCATCCAGATGACCTGTCGCGACCGCAATCGCCTGGCGATGCAGAGCGACCTGCTGGGCGCGGCCGCGCACGGCATCCGGAACGTGCTGTGCCTTTCGGGCGATCACCAGAGCTTCGGCAATCACCCGGGCGCCAAGAACGTCCACGACATCGACTCCATGCAGCTGATTCGCATGGTCAGGGAGATGCGCGACGAGAGCCGGTTCCAGTGCGGCGAGGAGATCCCGGGAGGTGGTCCCCGCTTCTTCATCGGGGCAGCCGCCAACCCGTTCGCCGACCCCGCCGAGCTGCGGCCGTACCGGCTCGCGAAGAAGGTCGCGGCGGGCGCCGACTTCGTGCAGACCCAGCTCGTCTACGACCTCGACCACTTCCGCAGGTACATGGCGCGCGTGGTCGACATGGGCCTTCACGAGAAAGTGTCGATCCTCGCGGGTGTCGGCCCGCTCAAGAGCACCGGGATGGCGCGCTACATGCGCGACAAGGTGCCGGGCATGATGGTTCCGGACGTCTTCGTCGACCGCATGGCGCACGCCGTGGAGGGCATCGACAAGGACGACAAGGCGGCCCGCCAGGAAGCCTGGCGCGCCGAGGGCATCCAGATCTGCATCGAGCTGGTCCAGGAGCTGAAGCAGATCGAGGGCGTGGCAGGCGTGCACATCATGGCCATCGGCTGGGAGACGGCCGTCCGCCCGATCGTCGAGGGTGCGGGCCTGATGCCGCGGCCCAAGGTGGACGCATGACGAACGCGATCGCGGCACCGGAGCGCACCGAGCAGGAGCCGCTCTCGCTTTCTATGCTGGAGCGTCTCGGGCAGAACATTTTCCGCTGCTATCAGTGCAGCAAGTGCTCGAGCGGCTGTCCGTTGGCCGATCGGTTCGACATGATGCCGAACCAGGTGATGCGCAGCCTGCAGCTCAACGACCCGCGCGCGCTAGAGAGCAGGGCGATCTGGCTGTGCGCGGGCTGCCAGACCTGCACGACGCGCTGCCCGCAGGAGATCGACGTGACCGGCGTGATGAACGCGCTGCGCATCGAGGCCAAGCGGCGCGGCATCCCCCCGGCGATTCCCGAGATCGCGCGCTTCAACGATCTCTTCCTGCGCTTCGTGCGCAGGCTCGGGCGGCTGCCCGAGCTGCTGCTGATCCTCGCCTACAACCTGCGCGAGGGGAAGCCCCTCCGCGACCTGGGCATGGGCATCCGGCTGATGCTGCGCGGCCGGCTCAAGCCGCTGCCCCACTTCGCGCGGCCGCCCAAGCAGGTCGTGCCGCTCGCCGAGCCGAAGGACAAGGTGGGTTACTTCCCGGGCTGCGCATCGCTCTCGAGCGCCGCGGAGTACGACCGCACCGCGCGCGTGGCGGCAGAGCTGCTCGGCATCGAATTCGTCGAGCCGCCGGGTTGGCTCTGCTGCGGCGCGAGCTCCGCGCACGCGGTGGACGAGAAGCTCGCCCACGAGCTTCCGATGAGCACGCTGAAGACGGTCGAGCAGATGGGGCTCGATACCGTCACCTCGCCGTGCAGCAACTGCTTCGCGCGGCTAAAGGCGGCCGAGCACGGCGCTCAGGCGCACGCGGCAGCGGGCAGCGGCGACGGAGGTTACCGCGGCGAGGTCCGCGTCCAGCACCTGCTCGACACGATCATGGACCGGGTCAGCCCGGAGGAGATCGCGCGCAGGGTCGAACGGCCGCTGCGCGGCCTGAAGGTCGCCTGCTACTACGGCTGCCTGATCACCCGGCCGAGCCAGCTCACCGACGCCGAGCACGCCGAATATCCGATGAAGATGGATCGCATGCTCCGAGCGCTCGGAGCGGAGACGGTCGATTGGTCCTGCAAGACCGAATGCTGCGGGGGCTCGCTGAGCCTGACCCAGACGCCGGTGGCGCTCGAGATGTCGCGCAGGGTGCTGCAGGACGCGTGCGATCGCGGCGCCGAGGCCGTCGTCACCATGTGCCCCCTCTGTCACATGAATCTGGACGCCCGCCAGCGAGCGCTGGAAATGGACCGCGAGATCCCGATCCTTCACGCGACCCAGCTGATGGTGCTGGCTTTCGGTCAGGGGCCGAAGACAGCGCTGCTACACAAGAACCTCGTCGACCCGCGCCCGATGCTCGCCGCCAAGCAGCTGCTCGGCGACGGCGCCCACTGACCCCGCGCGGCACAACGCCCCACCGCGGCCTTTCGCTTCCGAATCCTTTACCCCGGTGTAAACGCCCGGGCGGCGCGGCGCGCACGACGGGACCGGGTTTACCCTGAGCGCGGCGCGCCGGACACGAGCAGCGCCAGGAAGAGCCCGACGCGCGCGCAACCCGAGGCGTTTCCAGTCGAAAAATCCTGGAAACCCCTAGCGCGCCCTCGCATCCACATCGGGTTTTCGGCCGCGTCGTCGCCGCCCGATGAAGCCCCATTCAGGTGCGCGAAAGCGCGCCCTCGCCGCCCGATACCCCTGGGAGAATTTTGACGATCGTGTAACGTCAAAGTTCTTCAGAGACTTGCGCGGGATCTTCTTTCGATGCGGCGGAATCGCGATGGCCAACGCGGCCGCAGGAGGGTCGGTAGAGCTTCCGAGCGATCGAGTGATGTCCGATAGCGGGCCGCGCAGCGCGACCACCGTCGCTGCCGGGGCCGTTGCGGGAGAGGGGAATGAGCGAAACGAGTGGGCGTCCTGCGGCTCGCCGGCGCAACTGGTGGATGCTGACGGGGTCGATCCTCACCGGGATGGGATTCTTCAGCAGCGCCTGCCTCATCGTGCTGGAGGCGATGCTCGAGGCCGCCCCGTACCTGGGTGCGCTCTATCTGCTGTTCGCGCTGGTGATCTTGATCGGCCTCCTGCTGATCGCCGTGGGATTCATCCACCGGCGCCGCGTACCCGATCCGGACCGCAAGGGAATCGTCGCCACCATCCGCTTCACGCTGGACCTCGCCAAGCGCTCGCACTTCTACGCCATCGTGTCGATCTTCATGGTCACCCTGATGGTTCTCGTGCTCCTCGGCTTCGGGAGCTACAAGTCCTACCGCGCGACGGAATCGGCGAGCTTCTGCGGCGAGCTCTGTCACGACGTGATGCACCCCGAGTGGACGACGTATCAGACGTCCTCGCACGCGCGGGTCGCGTGCGTCGAGTGCCACATCGGCGAGGGCGCCGACTGGTTCGTCAAGTCCAAGATCGACGGACTCCGCCAGGTCTGGGCCGTCACGATCCAGAGCTACTCGCGCCCGATTCCCACACCGATCCACAACCTGCGCCCCGCGCGCGAAACCTGCGAGGAATGTCACTGGCCGCAGAAATTCATCGGTTACAAGGAGTTGGTCCGCGCCTACACGCTCTCGGACGAAGACAACACGCAGCACAAGCTGCGGATGCTGCTCAAGATCGGCGGCGAGCAGACGGGATTCATGAAGGGCTCGGGCATCCACTACCACATGCTCATCGCGTCGAAGGTCGAGTACATCGCGACCGACGAAAGGCGGC
>JBFGGA010000123.1:0-11081 GCA_041579295.1 Myxococcota bacterium
AGCAGGCGATCGACAGCCACAAGGACGCCTGGGCGCGGCTTTCGAAGACCGAGATTCCCGGAGGCGGCGGATCCACGCTGAAGATCCGGATCGAGGACTCGGGGACGCTCTTCAACCTCAACTCGATCTTCAACTTCGCGGAGGGGGGAGTCCCCTACGCCGAGACCGAGCCGTTCCTGCTGGCCTTCCTCGAGAAGGTGATCGACGAGATGAAGATTCCGCCCGGAGAGAAATTCTACGACATTCACGAACTCGCCGAGGCGCTGATGGACTGGGTCGACGCGGATCCGGTGCGGATCAAGGGCGGGATCGAGGACACCTACTACCAGACCCAACAGCCGCCCTACCGGGCCGCGAACGCGCCGCTGATGAGCGTCGACGACCTCTTCCTGATCCAGGGCTTCGACCGCAAGCTCGTCGAGGCGCTGCAGCGCTACGTCACCGTGCAGCCCTTCGTGGGCGGCGGGGGCGTCAACGTCAACACCGCGCCGCCCCACGTGCTCTCGCTGATCTTCTCCAACGACGGGGTGGACGACCGCCTGGCCAGCGAGGACCAGGTCAAGCAGATCCTCGAGATCCGCGAGGAAGGCGAGCTGATCTGCGGCGAAGAGCTCTCGATCAAGGGCTGCACGCCGATAAATACCATCGTGCCGAATCCGATCTTTCCGGCGCCGACCTACACGGCCAGCGTGTTCACCATCGTGGCCGACGCGCAGGTGGGCGACGTGCGGCGGAGCATCGAGGCGGTCGTCAACCGCAACGTCGATCCGCCGCTGATGCTATCCTGGCGGGTTCGGTGATCGGGGGGCACCGGTGGCGCTGCTGAGCAACATCCTCGGGTTGGACATCGGCAGCCACGGCATCAAGGCCGTCGAGTTTCGGCATACGCTGCGCGGCTTCGAGGCCGTCGCGATGCGGAGCTTCGCGCGCGACAACAGCGAAGCCCCGCTCGCGGAGCTCGTGCAGCACTTCGTGCGCATGCACCGGCTCTCCACCGACCACGCGGTCTGCGCGCTGCCCGGCGATCGGCTCTCCACGCGGCGCCTGCGCCTGCCCTTCCGCGACGCCAAGCGCATCACGCAGGTCGTTCCGTTCGAGGTGGAGGCCGACTCCTTGTTCGACCTCGACGAGCTGCTCGTCGACTGGGAGATGGTGGGGGGCGACCGCAGCAGCGCGGAGGTCGTGGCGACGGTGGCCACGCGCGCCGACGTCTCCGAGCTGCTCGGGACGCTCCGCGAGGCCCACTGCGAGCCCCGCACGCTCGAGGCCGAGGGTCTGGTGCTCTGCCACCTGAGCAACCTCTTCGATCTCGACGGAAGCCGGCTGCTGGTGGATCTCGGCCACCGCAAGACCACCTGCTGCCTGATCTCGGACGGACGACCGATCGCGGCGCGGACCTTCCCGATCGCGGGCGCGGCGCTGACCCAGGCACTCGCCCGGGATCGCGCGCTGCGTCCCGAGGAAGCCGAGCGGGCCAAGTGCGAGCCGGGCCTGCTGCGCGCGAGCGCGTCCGAGAGCCTGCCCGCCACGCGCGCCGCGATCGACCGCATCGCGCGCGAGATCGTCCGAACCCTGACCGCGCTCGAGCCCCAGATCGCGGCGCTCGAATCCGGGCCCGTGCAGGAGCTCACGCTCTTCGGCGGCAGCGCGCAGCTCGACGGCCTCGACGGCCACCTCGCTTCCACGACCGGCATCGCCGCGAAGCGGCTCGGCAGTCCGAGGCAGGAGTTCGGCAGGGCGCTCACGACCGACACCGACGCGATCGTCTTCGCGCCCGCGATCGCGCTCGCGATGCGCGGCACCGCCCAGGCCAAGACCCGCATGGACTTCCGCCAGGGCGACTTCGCGCTCCGCCTCGACCTCGGTCGCTTTCGCCGCGACCTCGCCTGGCCGCTCGGCCTCGCGGCCGCCGCCGTGTTGCTGGGTCTCGTGAACATCGCGACCACCACCGGCCTCGAAAACCACCGCGCGCGCAAGATGGAGCAGGAGATCGAGCAGCTCTACACCGAGGTCTTTCCCGGCCAGCAGCTTCCGCCCAACCCGATCGGCGCGCTGCGTGAGGAGATCGCGGACGCGAGCGCGCGCGCCGAATTCCTCGGCGTGTATCGCGGAAATCTGTCTGCGCTCGATCTGCTGACCGAGATCTCGAAGCTCGTCCCCAGGGATCTGGACGTCGTCTTCGACGAGCTCAACATCGATCGGCAGATCATCCGGATGCGCGTCTACGCCACGAGCTTCGAATCGGCGGACCGCCTCGGCGCGGAGCTCGCCAAGTTCCCGCCGTTCGCCCAGGCGCGCATCGGCTCGATCGAATCGGATCCGAAGCGCGGCGGCAAGCGATTCGACGTCACGATCAGCCTGGCGCCCACCGGGGATTCGGCATGAAGAAGCTCTGGAACCGATTGCGCGCCGCCTTCGACGACCTCTCGGATCGCGAACGCATCCTGGTATCGATCGTCGGCGCCCTGTTCGTCGTGCTCTTCTTCTACTTCGGTGTGATCCAGTCGTCGCTCGGGCTTCGCAGCGACGCCCAGTACCGGCTCAGCCAGGCCGAGCAGCAGCTCGCCGTGATGTCTCGGCTGCGCAGGGAGTTCGACGACGTCAACGAGCGGCTGACCTCCGTCGAAAAGCGGATCCAGGCCTCGAGCGGGGGCAATCTGCGCACCACACTCGAGACGCTCGCGCGGTCCTCGAACGTGAAGGTCGAATCGATGGAGCCGCAGGCGACGCCTTCCAACGACCGCTATCGCGAGACGAAGGTCGAGGTGGAGCTCAAGGAGGTCACGCTCCAGCAGACCGTGAGCTACCTCCACCAGATCGAGAACTCCGAGGAAGTCCTCTCCGTGAAGAGCCTGCGCATGCGGACGCGCCAGGACCGGCCCGAGTTCCTCGACGTGACCTTCACGGTCTCCATCTTCGAGCCGATCTAGCATGGCCGCGGCCACCCACCACCGCGCGGGCGAAGCGCTGCCGCGGCCGCTGATGGCGATCGGGGTCCCCTGCGCGGGCTTGCTGCTGACCGCGATCTTCCTGGTGCGCGGCTTCCCGTACGACGAGCTCGGCGCCTGGATCGCGAAGCGGATCGAACAGCGCCACGGGATCCACCTCGCGATCGGCTACGTCGAGCCGACCCTGCAGCTCGCGGGCCCCGCGCTCGAGGGCCGACAGCTGCGCGCGACCTTCCAGGATCGACCGCCGCAGCAGATCGATCGCGCGCTCGTGCGGCCCGCGTGGTCGATGTCCTGGCTGACCGGCGAGCCCGCGCTCCACCTGGAGCTGGAGGGCCCGCCGGGCCGCTTGAACGGAACGCTGCGCTGGAATGGCGGCCCCGCGTGGGTCGGAAGCCTTCGCGGCGCGCGGCCCGAGGCCCCCCCGATCGCCGACTGGATCCCGATCGGCGGCCTCGAGGGCGACCTCGAGGCGAAGCTCGACGTCGCGCGCGCCGAGAACGGCATCGAGGGCCGGGTCGAATTCGAGATCCGGGACGGCTCGATCTCGATTCCGGGCTTTACCGCGCCGCTGCCCTTCGAGCACCTCACGGGCGAGCTCGACCTCGGCGGGGACGCCTACGCGAGGCTCACCTCGCTGCGCTTCGAGGGGCCGTCCGCCAAGGGCTCCGGCAGCGGCAAGATCGGCCGCGCGCAGCCGCTCGAGCGGGCGCCGATCGGCTTCGAGTTCGAGCTCGAAGTCGATTCCGAGGTCGCGCGCACCGTGCGCGCCAGCGGTGTCAAGGTCAGCGCCGGCGGCAGCGCGATCGCGCGGATCTCCGGAACGGTCGCAGACCCGAAAATTCGCTAGACCCCACCCGTCGCCCGAGCCAGTGCGACGAACACCGGGATCCACCAGCGGATCTGAGTGCGATGACGGCCGAACAGCTACAGCGGGTCTTCCGGATCTTCTCGGACCCCACGCGCATCCGCATTCTCGCGCTCTGCGAGCGCGAAGAGCTCGCCGTCCAGGAGATCATGGAAGTGCTCGGCATGGCGCAATCCCGGGTCTCGCGGCACCTCGCGATCCTGCGCGAAGCCGGTCTGCTCGAGGACCGGCGCGACGGAACCTACGCGTTCTACCGGTTCGTCCCGCCGCAGGGTGCGCCCTGGCGCGACACCTGGGCGCTGGTGAGGGAAAACCTGCGCGGCGACGCGACCGCGGAGCGCGACGCCGCGGCGCTCGCGCGCGTGATGGAGTCGCGCTCCGAGCGCACCCGCAGCTTCTTCGACGCGGTCGGCCCGGAGTGGGACGCGCTGCGCAAGGTCTTCAACGACGACGCGCTGCGCGCGCGCGCGGTCTCTCGCCTGATCGACCGCAACCTCGTCGTGGCGGACATCGGCACCGGCACGGGCATCCTCGCGATCGAGCTCGCGCGCCTCGGCGTGCGGGTGATCGCCGTCGACCACTCGTCGCGCATGCTCGACGCCGCGCGCGCCAAGGCCGCCGTCGAAGCCGAGCTGCAGATCGACTTCCGGCACGGCGAGGCGAGCGCGCTGCCGCTCGCCGACGGCGAGGTCGACGCCGCGTTCGCGCACATGGTACTCCACTACCTCCCCTCCCCCGCGGAGGCGATCGCGGAGATGGCGCGCGTGCTCAAACCGGCGGGAACCGTCGTCGCGGTGGATTTCGTGCCCCACCAGCACGAGTGGATGCGCGAGGAGCTGGGCGTGAGCTGGCTCGGATTCTCCGCCGACGAGGTCGCGGGCTGGTTTGGCGCGGTCGGGCTGGGCGACTTCCGGCTCGAGGAGCACGCGGGCTTCGCGTCGAGCCGGGACCTGCCGGCGACCTTCATCGCCTCCGGGCGACGCCCGGCCTGACGCTTGGCAGACCGCGGCGCCGTGCTCTTCGATGCCGCTGGAACGCTGATCCAGCTGCGCGAGCCCGTGGGCGAGAGCTACGCGCGGGTCGCGCGCGCGCACGGCGTGCGCGTCGCGCCGGCCGAGCTCGAAACCGCCTTCCGCGCCGCGTTCGCCGCGGCTCCCGCGATGCTCTTCCCGGGTGCGCCGCTCGCCGAGATCCGCCGGCTCGAACGCGCGTGGTGGTCGCGCGTCGTCGCCGACACTTTTCGGGCGGCCGATCCGACCGCGCACTTTCGCGACTTCGACGCTTTCTTTGGGGATCTGTTTCGCGAGATGGGCCGGCCGCGGGCCTGGCGCGCGGTTCCGGGTGCCCGGCAGCTGCTCGCGGAGCTTCGATCGCTCGGCTGGGCGCTCGCGATCGTCTCGAACTTCGACCGGCGGCTCCCGCGCATCCTTCGGGGGCTCGAGATCGCGGAATGGCTCGACGCCGTGATCCTCTGCTCCGACGTCGGCGCCGCCAAGCCCGACGCCGCGATCTTCCAGCGCGCGCTCGAGCGGCTCGGGATGCCCCCCGCGCGAGCCGTCGTGGTGGGCGACGACGACGAGCTGGACATCCGCGCGGCCCGCGCCGCGGGTCTGCGCGCGATCGACGTGAAGTCCCTTGCTAAGCTCGACGATCTCTTGGACCAGCTGGCGGCGCTTCCGGATCACCCCGGCGAGCGACGGGGAGGTTTGGACCATGGCGGATGACGGGGGCGGCGAAGTCGGCGTTTCGTTCTTTCGCGAGCACTACGGAATGGACGATCGAAGCCTCGCGCGCGCGCTCGACACCGCGCTCGAGCGCGAGGTCGATTACGCGGATCTCTACTTCGAGTACACCATCCAGGACTCCGTCGCGCTCGAGGAGGGCATCGTCAAGAGCGGCAGCCGTCACCTCGAGCAGGGCGTCGGCGTGCGGGCCCAGGCCGGCGAGCGCCAGGGCTACGCGCACTCCGACGAGGTGACGGTCGAGAGCCTGGAACTCGCCGCGGCCACCGCGCGTGCGATCTCCGAGAGTCCGAGCCGTGCGAGCGCCGTCGCGGTGCGCGAGAGCGGCGCGGGCGCGCACGATCTCTACCCCGTCGAGCTTCCGCCGACCGAGGCCCCCGTTCCCCGCAAGGTCGAGCTATTGGAAGCGATCGACGTCTACGCGCGCGCGCGCGACCCGCGGGTCAAACAGGTCATGGCGAGCGTCGTCACTGAACACCAGAACGTGTTGATCGCGGGAAGCGACGGCCGCCTGCGGGCCGACGTCCGCCCGCTCGTGCGGCTGAACGTTCAGGTCGTCGCCGAAGGCGCGGGCGGCCGGCGCGAGACCGGCTATCAGGGCATGGGGGGGCGCTACGAGTTCTCGCGACTGCTCGCGACGGCGAGCTGGCACGAGCTCGTCGACGACGCCGTGCGCATCGCCACGTTGAGCCTCGACGCGAAGCCCTGCCCGGCCGGCACCATGGACGTCGTGCTCGGCCCGGGCTGGCCCGGCATCCTGCTGCACGAGGCGATCGGCCACGGCCTCGAGGGGGATTTCAACCGCAAGCGAACCTCGGCGTTCACCGACCGCATCGGGGAGCGCGTCGCGAGCGAGGGCGTGACCGTGGTCGACGACGGAACCCTCGGCGAGCGGCGCGGCTCGCTCAACGTGGACGACGAGGGGACGCCGACCCAGCGCACCGTGCTGATCGAGAACGGAATCCTTTGCGGCTACCTCCAGGACCAGCTCAACGCCCGCCTGATGGGGATGGCGCCGACCGGCAACGGGCGTCGGGAGAGCTACGCCCACCTGCCGATGCCGCGGATGACCAACACCTTCATGCTCGCCGGCGACGACGACCCGGAGGAGATCCTGCGCTCCGTGCAGTCGGGCATCTACGCGGTCTCCTTCGGCGGCGGCCAGGTGGACATCACGAGCGGGAAGTTCGTCTTCTCCGTCAACGAGGCCTACGAAATCGTCGACGGCCGCGTCGGCGCGCCGCTCAAGGGGGCGACGCTGATCGGAAACGGGCCGGACGTGCTGACGCGGGTCTCGCGCATCGGCGGCGATCTGAAGCTCGACTCGGGCGTCGGGACCTGCGGCAAGGACGGCCAGAGCGTCCCGGTCGGCGTCGGCCTGCCGACGATCCGCCTCGACGGGATCACCGTGGGAGGGACGGCCGGTTGAGCGTCGCGGTGCCGCGAGACATCGTCGAGCGTGCGCTCGCGCGCGCGCAGAGCGCGGGCGCGAGCGCCGCCGACGCGATCCTGATCGAGAGCGACGCGCTCGAGGCGCGCGTGCGCGGCACCGAGATCGAATTCGTCACCCAGGCGCGCGAGCGCACGCTCGGAATCCGCGCACTCGTGGCCAGCGTTGACGGCGCCCGTTCGGCGAGCACCTCGACCAGCGACCTCTCCAGCCAAGCGATCGACCGCCTGGCGGCCGAGACCGCCGAGCTCGCGCGGGCCACCGCGCCGGACCCGAGCGCGGGCCTGCCGGAAGAGCCGCTCGCCACCGAGCTTCCGGACCTGTTCCTCTTCGATCCCGCCGACCGCGACGTCGACGTGAAGGCGCGGATCGAGGACGCGCGCGCCGCCGAGGCCGCGGCGCGGAGCGTCGATCCCAGAATTGCGAACTCGGAGGGATCGCAGGTCGGCTCGACGTTTTCGCGGATCGCCTACGGGAGCTCCGCGGGCTTCTTCGGCGAATACCAGGCGGCCACCCACTCGCTCTTCTCCGAGCCGGTCGCGGGCAACGGAGGCGGCATTCAGCGCGACTACTGGTACACCGTCGCGCGGCGCCTCGCGGATCTCGAGCAACCCGATTCGGTCGGGCGCCGCGCCGCCGAGCGCGCGCTGCGCCGGCTCGGCGCGAGGCGCGTGAAAACGGTCGAAGCGCCGGTGATCTTCGACGCGCTGACCGCACCGAGCCTGCTGGGTCACCTGATCCGCTGCGTCAACGGCTACGCGGTCTACCGCGAGACCAGCTATCTCGCCGGGAGGCTCGGGGAGGCGATCGCCGCGCAGCGCGTGACGGTGATCGACGACGCGACCCGGCCGGGCGGGCTCGGAAGCAGACCGTTCGACGGCGAGGGATTGCCCACGCGCCGCACCGTCGTCGTCGACCGCGGGCGGCTCGCGAGCTACCTGCTCGACAGCTACTCGGCGCGCAAGCTCGGGCTGCAGTCCACCGGCAACGCGACGCGCGGCGCGGGCGGCCCGCCGGGCGCCGGCTCGAGCAATCTCTGGCTCGAGCCCGGCGAGCAGTCGATCGACGAGATCGTCGCGAGCACCGAGCGCGGGCTGCTCGTCACCGAGCTGATCGGGATGGGATTCAACCCGACCACTGGCGACTACTCGCGCGGCGCCGCCGGCCTCTGGATCGAGGGCGGCGAGATCGTCGGGCCCGTGCAGGAGCTCACCATCGCGGGCAACCTCGCCGAGATGCTCGCGGACATCGACGCGATCGGGTCCGAGCTGCTCTGGCTCGGCAGCACCGCGGCCCCCCCGCTTCGCATCTCGAAGATGATGATCGCCGGAGAGTAAACTGTCCCAGCCGCCGCAGACGATGCTGGATCTCACGCTCCCCGACGTCGATCGCTGGTCGGACCGCGTCGTCGTCGCGCTCGGCCAGAACCCCGGCGTCTTCACGGGCCCGGGCACGAACACCTACCTCATCGGCACGGGACGGCGCCGGATCCTCCTCGACACCGGACAGGGTCGCGACGCCTACCTGCCGGTGCTCGATTCGGCGCTCGAACGCGCGGGCTGTGAGGAGATCCAGGAGATCGTTCTGACCCACGCGCACGAGGATCACGTCGGCGGCCTCCGCAGCGTGATCGAGCGCCACGGCGGGATGAGGATCTCGAAGCAGCCCGCGGCGGATGGCGACGATCGGCTCGGCTTCGAGGTCACGCCGATCGGCGAGGGGTCGGTGGTGCGCACCGAGGGCGCGACGCTGCGCGCGATCCACGCGCCTGGGCACGCCGAGGATCACCTCTGCTTCGTGCTCGAAGAGGAGGGCTCGCTGTTCTCGGGCGACAACGTTCTCGGCGTCGGTACGACGGTGATCCCCGGCCAGGGCGGCGACCTGCGCCAGTACCTGGACTCGCTCGAGCGACTGCTCGCGCAACGGCCGGGGCTGATCTATCCCGCGCACGGGCCGCTGATTCGCGATGGCGAGGCGAAGATCCGCGAGTACATCGCGCACCGCCAGCAGCGCGAGGGCGAGATCGTAGACGCACTTCGCGAGGGCCCGCTCGCGATCCCGGAGCTCGTCGCGCGGATCTACGCCGCCTATCCGGCCGCGCTGCACGGGGCCGCGGGCGAATCGGTCGGCGCCCACCTGCGGAAGCTCGCCGAAGAGGGCCGCGCGAGGTGCATCGAGCGCGACGGCGCCCCGCCAGCCCGCTGGGAGCTCGCGTGAGCCGCGCGATCGTCGAGCGCTTGAAGAGCGCGTGCGCGGAGGAGCGCATCGCCGCGTGCCGGGACACCGTCGCAGACCCAGCGGCGGCGGCCGCGCTCGACGCGCTCGGCGAGGCGCTCGGAGACCCGGTCCGGGCGGTTGCCCGCGCGGCGTCGGACGCGCTCGCGCAGCTCGCCGGCAAGGTCGACGGCGTCGTGCCCGTGGTGCGCGCCGCGCTGCGCAGCGACGACGCGGCGCGGCGTTGGCACGCGGCGCTCGCGAGCGCGCGCATCGAGCCGCCGACGCCGCGATTGTTGCCCGCCATCGTCGAAGCCCTCGCGAGCGCCCAGCCGGAGGTGCGCTGGGAGGCCGCGCGGCTGCTGGTCGAAGCCGGCCGCGCCAACCCGGAATTCCTGCCGTTCGCGGTCGGCCTCGTCGCGAACGGCGACTCCGCGACCGTGCGGAGCATGGCGGTGCACTGCGTGCGCGAGCTCGGCGCCGACTGCCCCGAATCCGCGCGCGCGCTGCTCCAAGCCACGCGCGACCGCGACCGCAGCGTGCGGCGCGCGGCGCTGACGGCGCTCGCGGGGATCGCGCAGCCCTCGCGCGAAGCGCTCGAACGCCTGCGCGAGGTGGCCTCGGATCCGCGCGACGCCGCGAGTCAGAGGCTGGCCGCGCGCGCGCTCGACGCGCGCGCCCGGACGCGCGGCGGCGCGAGAATTTGACCGGAGCCCGAGGGTCCGTCAATATTCCGCGACAGTCGTCAGCGGTTCCCACGCCGATCGATCGCGGAGACGGATGCGACCGCGCGGAATCGGCACAGGCGGAGCCGGCGAGAGACAGAGGAGTGATAGAGAGAATGGCAAACCTCAAGGGATCCAAGACGCACCAGAATCTCAAGGACGCGTTCGCGGGCGAGTCCCAGGCGAACCGCCGCTACCTGTACTTTGCACGACAGGCGGACATCGAGGGCTATCCGGACGTCGGGGGGTTGTTTCGCGATACCGCGGAGGCCGAGACCGGGCACGCCCACGGCCACCTCGATTTCTTGAAGGCCGCGGGCGACCCCGCCACCGACAAGCCGATCGGCTCGACGGATCAGAACCTCGCAGCGGCGGTCGCGGGCGAGACCTACGAGTACACCGAGATGTACCCCGGCATGGCCAAGGCCGCTCGCGACGAGAAGTTCGACGACATCGCCGAGTGGTTCGAAACGCTCGCCAAGGCCGAAAAATCCCATGCGGGGCGCTTCCAGAACGCGCGCGACAATCTGGAGAAGCTCTGACGGGCGGCTGAGGAATCTTCGAGCGAGCCGGGCCGAACGACGAGCACCCGGCGGCGCGACGCGCTCGCCGGAATGCGACCGCGAAGCGGTCGCCGGCAACCCGATCGCGAAGCGATCACCCGCACGCGGAGGGGCCGCGCGAAGCGGCCCGGCCCCTCCGCGGCGTCGAACATCCGCGCGCGTCGCGCGTGAGAGCGATCTGCGATGAAGGTTCCGCCGCCCGAAATTCCGTCCACGGCGCTGCGCTACGCGGACGACGACTACGCGGACCCCGAGAAGCTCGAGCGCGAGCTGCGCCGCGCGGGTGAGGTCTGCCACCAGTGCCGCCGCTGCCTGCCGCTCTGCTCCGCCTTCCCGCGCCTCTTCGAGCTCATCGACGCGACCGATCGCGAGATCGCGGGCGTCTCGATGGCCGGATTCGACGAGGTCAACGAGCTCTGCTTCCACTGCAAGCTCTGCTACAACCACTGCCCCTACACGCCCCCGCACGAATGGGACGTCGACTTTCCGGCCCTGATGCGCCGCCATCAGCAGGTTCGCGCCGCGCGCGAAGGGGTCTCGCTCGCCCGCAAGGCCACCACCCGAACCGACT
>JBFGGA010000124.1:0-10954 GCA_041579295.1 Myxococcota bacterium
GCTCCTCGATTCCGGTCGCGATCGCGAGGAGGTTCGGATCGAAGATGATCTCCAGAGCGCGAAATCACGCTACCTCCGTCAGCAGCCGGTAGGCGCGCTGGCAGATCTCGACCTTGCGCTCGACGGTGTCCGCCTGCCCGGTCTCGTCGAAGGCCATCACCACGACGCCCGCTCCGTAGCGTCTGATCTTCCGGGCTTTCTCGAGAAAGTCCGCCTCGCCTTCCTTCAAGCTGATCGAATTGACGAATCCCTTGCCCTGGACGCACTTCAAGCCGGCTTCGATCACGGACCACTGGGAGCTGTCGATCATGATCGGCAGCACGGCGATCTCCGGCTCCGTCGCGATCAGGTTGAGGAACGTCGTCATCGCCGCTCGTGAGTCGAGCATCCCCTCGTCCATGTTGACGTCGAGGATGTTGGCTCCCCCGCGCACCTGGTCGAGCGCGACTTCGGTCGCGGTCGCGAAGTCCCCCTTCTTGATCAGGTTCATGAAGCGGCGCGAACCCGTGACGTTCGTGCGCTCGCCGATCATCGTGAAGATCGAGTCGGGCCGGAGGCTCAGGCGCTCGAGGCCGCTGAAGTGCGCGACCTCGGCTTCGGGCTCGGGGGGGCGGCGCGGCGCGATGCCCTCGACGGCCCGCGCGATCGCGCGGATGTGCTCGGGCGTGGTGCCGCAGCAGCCGCCGACCAGGTTGACGAGCCCGCTGGACGCGAACTCTCCGAGGAGCCGTGCGGTCGTCTCCGGCCCCTCGTCGTAGCCGCCAAACGCGTTCGGGAGTCCCGCGTTCGGGTGCGCGCTGACGGGGATCGGCGCGGTCGCCGCGAGCTCCGCGAGAAACGGGCGCATCTCCGTCGCGCCGAGCGCGCAGTTGATTCCCACGCAGACCGGATTCGCGTGGGCGATCGAGGTCCAGAACGCCTCCACGGTCTGCCCCGAGAGCGTTCGGCCGCTGCGATCGGTGATCGTGACCGAGATCATCAGCGGAAGCGAAATCGACTGCTCGTCGAAGAGCTCGAGCGCCGCGGCGATCGCGGCCTTCGCGTTGAGGGTGTCGAAGATGGTCTCGATCAGCAGGAGGTCGACGCCGCCTTCGATCAGGGCGCTCGTCTGCTCGCGGTACGCGGCATGGAGCTCGTCGAACGCCAGGCTGCGCGCCGAGGCGTCTTCGACGTCGGGCGAGATCGAGAGCGTCTGCGGCGTGGGCCCGAGCACGCCCGCCGCGAAGCGGGGGCGGTCCGGCGTGCGCTGCGTCCAACGCGCCGCGCACGCCCCGGCGATCTCCGCCGCGCGGAGGTTCAGCTCGCGGACGAACGCCTGCGTGCCGTAGTCGGTCTGCGCGATCGCGTTGGCGCCGAAGCTGTTGGTCTCGATGATGTCGGCGCCGGCTTCGAGGTACGCGTCGTGGATCTGCTCCACGAGCGAGGGTCTCCCGAGCACGAGCGCCTCGTTGTTGCCGCTGAGCTCGGAGGGGTGATCGGCGAGCGGCTCGCCGCGAAAGTCGGCCTCGCTCGGCGCGCTGGCCTGGATCATGGTCCCCATCGCGCCGTCGAGCACGAGGATGCGCTCGGCGAGCAGCTGTTCGAGCTCGGCGCGTCGGTCGACTGCGGGCATCGGCGATTCTCCCCGGGACGCTCCGGTATCGGATCTCCCAAGCTTCGGGCGTAGTATAACATCACTTAATCTCGATGTATTGATAAATAATTTCCCCCAGGGGGAAGAAGGAGGACGAGGCGGGCCGTGGATCGCGCCTGGGCTGCCGGGCTGGCGCGCGGGGCGCCCGAGCCGGCCGCAGCCACGAGCCCGGCCGGAGCAGCGCTCGCGGGGCCCCGCCGCGCGGCGCGCTGCGGCCGCGTTCGCCGGAGGGCCGGGTTACCGCGGGTCTTCGAAGCGCGGCTCGCGCCCCTCCAGGTTCGCGCGGACCGCTTCGAGCTGGTTGGGCGCGCCGATCAGCGCGCGCTGCAGCCGCGCCTCGAGCGCGAAGCGCTCGCGGAGCGGGAGCTCGTCGCCCTGGTCGAGCAGCTGCTTGGCGGCGCGCATCGCGTCCGGCGAGCGGCGCGCGAGCTCGCGCGCGAGCCCGAGCGCCTCCTCCCGGGGCTCATCGCTCAGCCGCGAGGCGAGGCCGAGCTCCCGCGCTTCGGCGCCCGACACGACCCGGCCCGTGAAGACGAGCTCTTTCGCGACGTCGAGCCCCACCAGGCGCCGCAGCGAGACCGCGCCCGTCATGTCCGGAATCAGGCCCCAGCGGATCTCCATCGCGGACAACCTCGCGTCGGGCGCGACGCAGCGAAGGTCCGCGGCCAGCGCGATCTGGAATCCCGCCCCGAAGGCGACGCCGTGGACCGCTGCGACCACCGGCACCGGCAGCGCGCTCCAGACCCAGGCCGCGCGCTGCGCGAAGTTGGCCGGGCTCTCGGTGCCCGGCTCGAGCAGCGCGTCGACGCCCCCTGCGATTCCGGAGAACAGCGCGACGTCCAGCCCCGCGCAGAAGGCCCGGCCCTCACCCGACAGCACCACCGCGCGCAGCGAGCGGTTGCCCGCGAGCTCGCTGCCGGCCGCGCCGAGCGCCTCGAACATCGCGAGGTCGCAGGCGTTCAGCTTGTCGGGCCGATTCAACCGGACGTCGGCGACGCCCTCGGCGTCGATGGCAATGGATACGCGATCGGACATGGGACCTCCTCGTGGCGCGCTCTACTCGATCCGGATCAGGCGGCGCGCGCGAAAGACCTGGCCGTACATGTCGGTCGCGCGCACTTCGAGCGCGTAGGTTCCCGGCGCCGGATTGGACGGGAGCCTGCCCACCCACAGGTGCGGCGATTCGATCGCGGGCGGCAGGTAGAATCGCGGCGGCGGCTGCCGCTCGAGGTCGCGCTCGATGGCCGCGAGGTAGTGCGGGTCCTCGCGGGCTTCGCGCCACAGCGGCATCCAACCGCCGCCTTCACCCAGCCGCATCTCGACGCGGGTGCGCTCGGATCCGGCGAAGACGTTCACGACGACCTCGGTGTCGGCGGCGTTCTCGGACGCCACGCGGTCCGCGGTGTGGATTTCCAGCTGGTAGTCCGCCGGCCTGCGCGCCGCCTTGAAGCGGATCGAGTAGCGGTGGCCGTCGAATTCGACGATCGAGTAACCGTTCGGGGTGCCGCAGCGCATCGTGGCGTGGGGGATGCCGACTTCGTCTCGTGCTCCGAGCCACCAGCTGCCCGAAGCCGTCGCGGCAATCAGCTGGTGATGCGGCTGCGGAGCTTCGAAGCCCGCTTCCGGGCCGAAGAAGCGGTTCTCCTGAAAGTGGGCGTGCCCGGCCAGCGAGAGGGTATGGGGCCGATCGTACAGGATCGCGAACAAGGCGCCCCGCTGCGCGAGCGAGTGCGGCGGGCTGTCGAACGGAAGGTGCACCGCCAACACGACGAGGCGGTCGCGCGGCACGGTGCGCAGGTAGTTGTCGACGAACGCCAGTTGATCTTCGGAGAGCCCGGCCTCGTAGGGGCCAGGCGTCCCTTCCGCGTCCTTCGGCCCGCGGTACACGACGTCGTCGAGCGCGATGAAGTGGACATTTCCGTACGCGAACGCGTAGGTCGGCGGTCCGTAGACGCGTTCGAAGGTCTCGTCGGAGTGGCGGTCCGCCTCCGCGCGAAAGTTGAGATCGTGATTTCCGATCACGTTGTACCACGGGATGCCGATCCGACCAATCGACTCGTTGAGGGGCTCGAACAAGGAGAGGTCGTCTCCCACCAGGTCGCCGAGCGTCAAACCGAAGGCGGCGTCCGTTCCGATCACCTCGGAGATGACGTCCCGATCGAGCCAGTTCAGCTCGTCGAGCGTGTAGGGCTGCGGGTCTGCGAAGAGGATCACGCGAAACGGGTGCCGCTCGCGTTGGCGATGGAGCGGGAAGTCGATCCGATCGGGTAGCGGTCCGGTGGGCGGCACGCCGGGGTGGGCGAGGTGGGTCGGCGATCCGTGAGGCTTGTGGATGTAGTAGAACCGGGGAAGACCGTTTTCATCGATCGGTGTAGACCAGCCCTCCGGCTTGACGACGAACAGGATCGTGTCGTCATCGACTGCGATCCGATACCGGCCCCGCCAATCCGTCGAGACGACGTCGCGCCCATTCGAAACGGCAACCCCTCCGATGCCGAAGTCGAATGCATCGCGTTCGCCGTTGCGATTGCGGTCGTGAAAGACCACACCAGACGCGTGGCTGCCTTCCGTCTCGAAAGCCGTTGCGGGTGGCGTTGCGATCCAGACCAGGAGTGCGATGCCAGATCGGAGCGCCAGCATCGAGCGCCGATCAGTGCCCGGCGGAGCTGGAGATCACCGGTGCGAAGGGGGGCGCCGCCGCGCGCGGGGCCCGCACCGGGTCGCGGGCCTGGGGCAGGTAGACGGTGAAGGTCGATCCGCAGCCGGGCTCGAGCTTCACCGAGAGGTCGCCGCCGCAGATCTGGAGCACCCGATACACGGTGGGCAACGCGAGCCTGTCGTCGAGGCTCGAGCGCTCGGCGTCGCTCGGAGCGCGTTCGAAGATTCGCGACAGCGCCTCCGCGTCGGGATTGCGGCCGCTATCCGAGATCGAGAGCGTCGCGTAGCGGTTCGGCGCCAGCGTCGGCATCTGGTCGGGCTCGCGCGCGGCGATTTCGAGGTTGGCGGTCTCGATGACCAGCTCACCGCCCTCGGGCATCGCGTCTCGGGCGTTCATCACCAGCGTGCGGACGATGGCCTTGAACGGCAGGTTCTGCGCCGCCGCAAATCCCAGGTCGGGATCCAGCTTCATCACGAGGTTCACCGAGCTGCCCGCCAGCGCGCGCAGCTCGCCGCCGATGCGTCGCAGGATTCGATTGGGATCGATCACGCGCTCCCCGTAGCGCGGGTCCGCGCGTCTGCGGCCGCGGGAGGGCGGCTTCTCGATCGCACTTGCGGCCACCGCTTCTGCGCGCGGTCGCCGCGCGGTCGACGAGCGGGGTGCGGGCGCGCTGCGCGCTGCCGCGTCCGGTCGCCGCGCGGTCGAAGAGGGCGCGCGCACCTCGATCGCGCGCTCGGCCGGCGCTCGCGCGTCGCCGCGCCTGCCGAGCTCGGATCCGATCCACTGCGCCATCAGGTGGACGAGATCCTTCTCGGTCGCGTTGAAGCGCTCCTTGCGCGGCTCGAGGCTCGCGAAGCTGAGCGTCCCCCACCGCGCGCCATCGCAGGCGATCGCCGCTCCGAGGTAGGCGCTGAACGGGAATGCCGGGCGATCGGGGACGCCGGCCCGGTTCGATTCCGGGATTCGCTCGATGCCGACGGGGCGCTCCGACTCCAGGGTCTTCTCGCAAAAGGTCTCGTCGAGCGAGAAGTCCGCACCCACTCGTACCGGGAAGGATTCGGGTGCGTGGATCGCGACCACCTCGTATCGGTCCGCGCGAACGCGCGCGGCGATCGCCACTTCGAGATCGAAGCGGGACGACCCCATCTCCAGCAGCGTCGCGAGCTTCGCGTCGAGCGGGATCGACTCGCGCTCACCCAGCTCGTTGAGGATTCGGACGGTTTCCATGCTGTCCCAGTGGAGCTTCTCGGCCCGATCGCGCTCCTCGAGCGTTCGCCAGAGCGCGACCACGACGAGCACGGCGATGACCCCGGCCGCCACCCCGGCGAGCCCGACGAACGACGAGAGATTCCAGGCGAGTGGCGCGTTCCATTCCGTCCACGGCGCGATGGCCTGGTGGATCGCAACCAACAGGAAGAGCGCGCCGAAGAGTCCAGCGCGGGTTTCGCCGCTGCGGCTCCAGAGCACCGCGCAGCCCCCGAGTGCAACCAGCAGAAGCGCGAGCGAGAGCAGCGACAGTGCGCTCATGCTGAGCTCTCCCCTCCCGGAGCCCGGGCGATCGACGCGCGTCGGTTCATCTTCACGGCTGGTTCGGGGGGCCGCCCCATCGTAGCGGAATCGGGTCGATTCCGGTAAGCAACCCGCGGCTGGCAGAAGCCGTCGCCGATGCTTCGGCGCCCGTCGGGAGCGGCTCGGGAGCGCTCGTGTCGAGAGAAAGGGTCGTCGGCCTGGGATTGTGCGTGGTCGATCACGTCTACGTCGTCGATCGGCTGGACCTCGCCGGCAAGCGCACGCGTTTCACCCAGCGGCTCGTCTTGCCGGGCGGCATGATCGGGACCGCGATCTCGCAGGCCGCGGTGCTTGGCTGCGACGCGCACGTGCTCTCCATGCTCGGCGACGACGCCGACGGCCGCTTCGTGCGGCAATCGCTCGAGCGGCTCGGGGTGAAGACCGCAGGGCTTGCGATCTGCGCCGACGCCGTCACGACGGTTGCGGTCGTGCTCGTCGAGCGAGGCGGCGGCGAGTCGCACTTCATCGTCCCGGATCGTCGCGAGCTCGAGAGCAGCGCTCCCGATTTCGATCTGAGCGCGATCGATGCGACCTCCACGCTGCTCGTCGACGGGCACTTCCCCGCGCAGGCGTTGCGCGCCGTCGCGAAGGCGCGCGCGCTCGGAGCCGCGGTGGTGGGCGATTTCCATCGACCCACCCCGTCGGTTCTCGAGCTGCTGCCGTACGTCGATTATCCGGTCGTCCCGCTCGAGTTTGCGGAGCGCTTCGCGTCCGGAGGCCCGGAGCGGGCCGTGCACGAGTTGGCCGAGCGCTTTGGCGGCACCCCCATCGTGACGCTCGGCGCCGAGGGGGGCCTCTATCTCGACGCGGGGCGCGTGCGCGGCTTTGCGGCCCGACCCGTCGAGGTCGTGGATGCCACGGGCGCGGGCGACGTCTTTCACGGCGCGTTCGCGGCGGGCCTCGCGCGCGGATGGTCGCTCGAACGGTCGATCGATCTCGCCCGCCGCGCCGGCGCGCTCTGCTGCACGGCCCTGGGCGGCGCGGCTCGCCTGATGTCCCGCGAGGAGTCGCTCGCCGAATCCGGGTGAGACGCTCGATGCGGCGCGATCGAACGCGGTGTCTCTCGGATGGGGCGACCGCGGATGCCGGAATCTCCGCCTACGGGACGGCGATCTCCATCTTGTCGATCGCGTGGACCGGCGCCGTTTCGCCCTTCATCAGGTGGCCGATCGCCGCGTAGACGCTGCGCTGCTGCTCGACCCGCGACTGGCCCGCGAACGCCTCCGCCTTCACCCGGAGCTCGAAGTGCCCGGCTCCTCGCGCGATCACCTCGACTTCGGCGCCCGCGATCGCGCGCTCGATCGCCTCCTTCAGCAGCTTCTCGGTCTGATCGCCGGGGGTGCCGAGGATCTGCACGGTCAACGAGTCCTCATCTCGCGGTTGCTCGCGGTCGATCGCGCCAAGTGGTCGGCGGCGATCAGGTCGACCAGCACGTTGGTGGCCTCCGCGAGCTGCGGGGAGATCTCCTCCTCGTCTTCTGGGGCGGTTTTGGCGTCGCCGTTCCCGGCCGGTTCGCCCTCGGCGTCGCTCGCGGTCGGCTCGCCCTCCGGCGCTTCGTCGCGCTCCTTGTCGCGCCGCTCCAGGAGGTCGGCGGGTCGCACCACGCCCGCGTTGGCCCGAACTTCCTCGAGCTTGCGGTGCACCTCCGCGAATTCCTCGCTCGCGTCGACGCGCTGCTTGCTCTCGCGCGCCAGCCTCTCGATCACCTCTCGGCTCACCACGGTCCACGAATTCGCGGGTGGATTCGCGATCGCATAGCTGCTCCGGAACGCCTGGATCTCGTCGCCCTCGATCGAGAAGGGCTGGTACTTCTCGCCGTAATCGTCGCCGCTGAGCATCGAGGGGATCACCACGTCCGCCTCGACGCCGCCGTGCTGGGTCGACTTGCCGCCCGGGCGATAGAACATCGCCGTCGTGATCTTCAGGGCTCCGAGGCCGGGCGGAAGGCTCGAGACGGTCTGCACGGTTCCCTTGCCGAAGGTGTGGTCGTCGCCCACGATCACCGCCCGCTTGTAATCCTTCAGGGCGCCCGCGAGGATCTCCGCCGCCGACGCGCTGATCCGAGAGGTGTGGACCACGAGCGGACCCGTGTAGAGGATCGCCTCGTCGCTGTCCGAGAGCACCTCCTGCTGGCCGCGGGCATCCTGCACCTTCACGATCTCGCCCTTGCGGAGGAAGAAGCCGGAGACGGTGACCGCGTGGTTCAGCAGGCCGCCGCCGTTGCGCGACAGGTCGAGTACGAGCCCGTCCGCGTTCGCTTCGTTGACCTGCTGCAGGAGCCTCGCGACGTCGTCCGTGCACTGGCGCTTGCTGGGGTCGGCATCCCCGTAGAAGGAAGGCAGCTCGAGGATCGCGAGCTTCAGCTCGTTTCCGTCGACTTCGCGCTCTTCGAAGCGGAGGTCGGCCGCCTGATCCTCGAGGCTGATCTCGTCGCGCACGATGGCGACCGTGAAGCGCTCCGCTGTTTCGCCCGGCCGGATGACCGTCAAGCGCACCGTCGTCCCCTTCTTTCCCCGGATCAGGCTCACCGAGTCGCGCAGGGGCATGTCGATGATGTTCACCGGCGGCTCGTCTCCCTGGGCGACCTCGATGATCTTGTCCTCCGGCTGGAGTGCGTCGATCCTGTCCGCGGCCCCTCCCGGTATGATGCGCTCGACGACCGCGAAGCCGTCGCGCTCCGACAGCGCGACGCCAATTCCAATGAGCGAGAGCGACATGCTGATCCGGAAATCCTCGTACATCTCCGCCGAGAAGTAATTCGAGTGGGGATCGAGCGAATTCGCGAACGCATCGAGGAAGCTCGAGTAGATGTCGACCTCGTCGAGCTCGTGAATTCGCTTGGTTCGCAGCTCGTAGCGGTGCTCGAGCAGCGACTTGGCCTCGTCCAGTGGGGTCACGTTGCTGACGTAGTTCGACATCTGGAAGTGGACGAGGTTGCGGGTCAGCTCGTCGCGCTCGGCCGGTGTCTTGGGATAGCCGCGTTCTCTGGCATCGATGATCAGCTCGACCTCGAGGTCGATCTCGTAGTCGTCCGCGCCCACGAAATCGTCGACAAACGCGGCGATCTCCTGCTGCCGCTTCTCGAATACCTCGCGGACCTTCGACAGCGCCGAACAGTCACCGTCCTCGATGTCCGAGAACGCCGCCACGAGCTGCTTCTTCAGGGCTGCGACCTCCGGCTCCAGCAGCGCGGACTGCGAGGGATCGAAGCTGCGAATGAAGACCTCGGCGGTGCGATTGCGCAGCTCCGGCGTGAGCTTGCGGTACCGGATGTGCTGGCCGAGGTAGCGGTTGATGAAGGTCGGGATCGTTTCGCAGGTCAGCGACGGGGCGCCGGCGCGCGCGGGCGCGCCGCTGGCCACGAGGACCAACACCGCCGGAACCAGGAGCGCTCGGAGTCGTTTTCGAATCATGGTCGGATGTTCGGGTGGGTCACCCCATACCTTTACCTCAGCTCGCGCCCGCTCGCGCCATTTCGGGATTGGTCCGCCCCGAAGCCTCCCCACGGGGTTTCGGAGCTACATTCTGCCCGGAATCGAATCCGATCGGGCGGAAGGAGGTTTCTTGAAACTCCTGCTCAAGATCGCGCTGTCGCTGCTCGGGCTGGTCGTCGCCGCGGTCGCCGTCGCCTTCTTCTTCATCGGCGAGATCGTCGGCAGGGGCATCGAGGCGGGCGCGACGCGCGCGCTCGGCGTGGAGACGAGCGTCGGCCTCGTGCGGGTTGGACTCCTCACGGGCGAGTTCCGCGCGCGCAACCTGCGGGTTGCGAATCCCCCGGGCTTCGAGACCGACCACTTCTTGCGTCTCGAGCGCCTGCACTTCGAAGTTCCGCCCGAAATCCTGCGCGCGGAGACGATCGTGGTGAGGCTCCTCGAGCTCGATGGCGTCGACGTCTCGATCGAGACCGTCGGCAAGAAGGCGAACTACCAGGTGATCCTCGACAACCTGAATCGCTTCGCGAAGTCCGGCTCGGCGGATCCGCGAGCCGAGAAGACTGCCGAAGGCGAACAGACAGGCGGCAAGCGGCTCGTGATTCGCGAAGCGGTGATTCGCGACATCACCGCGCGCATCGATCTCGGGAAGGTCGGGGGCGGCGGCGATCGCGTCGAGGTCGAGATCCCCGAGATCCGCCTGAAGCCCAACCAGAAGACGGGAGCCGCGGAGGTCTCGGTCGCGGAACTGACGCGGGTGATCGTGAGCGCGGTGCTCGTCGGGGTCGCCAGGAAGGCGCCCGTGGCGCTCGCGAAGGGCCTGCTCCGGGGAGCCGGCGGCCTCACGGGCATCTCGATCGAGATCCCGGGCGCGCTGGGGAAGGGGGTGAGCGGCGTCGCCGACGCGACCGCAAAGCTCGGCGAGGACGCCGGCGACGCGGTTCGGAAGCTCGGCGACGGCGCCGCGCGGGTCGTCGAGGGCCTCGGCGGTCTGTTCGGCGGCGGCGGCGACGACGAAGAGCAGTAACCGACTTCGCGAGCGCGCGGTTTCCGCTCAGTAGCGATAGTGCTCGGGCTTGTAGGGGCCTTCCTTCGGCACGCCGATGTACTTGGCCTGCTCGTCGGTCAGCGGCGTGAGCTTCACGCCGAGCTGATCGAGGTGCAGGCGCGCCACCTCCTCGTCGAGCGCCTTCGGCAGCACGTAGACCCGGTTCTCGTATTTCTCCGGATTCTGGTGCAGCTCGAGCTGTGCGAGCACCTGATTCGTGAACGACGCCGACATCACGAAGCTCGGATGCCCCGTCGCGCAGCCGAGATTGAGCAGTCGACCCTCGGCGAGGATCAGCACGCTGTGGCCGTCCGGAAACACCCACTCGTCGAACTGGGGCTTGATGTTGATCTTCTTGATGCCCTCGATCCTGGCGAGCCCCGCCATGTCGATCTCGTTGTCGAAGTGTCCGATGTTGCCGACGATGGCCTGGTGCTTCATGCGCGCCATGTGGTCGGCGGTGATGATGTGGAAGTTGCCGGTGGTCGTGATGAAGATGTCCGCGGTCCCGATGACCGCGTCGATCGTATTGACCTCGTAGCCGTCCATCGCGGCCTGCAGCGCGCAGATCGGGTCGATCTCCGTCACGATCACGCGCGACCCCTGTCCGCGCA
>JBFGGA010000125.1:0-10842 GCA_041579295.1 Myxococcota bacterium
CTCCAACCCCATGTCGCTCGAACCCTCCCCCGCCCCCCGGCTCCCCAGCAGACGGGTGCAACGCGCAGAACAAGAACCCATGCGTATGAGAGTCCTCTCGAAAGGGAACCTCACTTGGGTGGGGTGGTGGGGGGAGGGGTTACGACCGACATGGGGTTGGAGGGAGTGGCCCCTCCCCCCACCAACCCACCCAGGCACGCAGCCCCAGATCCAGACAGGGCGAACGACGCGCAGCGGTGTCAGAGCTCTTCGTCTTCGTCGACTTCCTTCACGCAGACGGGGTGCGGGGAGAATTCGGGGCCACCGTGCCAGCCGGGGAGCTTGGCGGCCTCGCGCAGCCAGGATTCGGCGATCGAGCGCTCGACGACGGCGTCGTTGTTGTCGAAGCCCTCGAGCAGGGCCTCCCAGAGGTCGCGGCCGCCCGCCTCCCACCACTCGGGGCTCGGGTTCTCGAAGTCGATCGCGAGGCGCACCACGTCTGCCATTGCACTCCCCCGGCTGTCCATCTCCCGCGCCGAATCTATCGCCCGCGCGAGGCGTTCTCCAGCGTTGGCGCACGCGGGCGGCGCGCGCCGGGCTTCGAGCCGGCCGGCGCGCACACCGCGGCGGATCCCGGGTCGCTGGCGGAACGAAACGCGTTCGGCCAGCGTCTCTTTCGTCGGCGATCGATCCGAGCCAGGGAGACCCCCGATGACCGCTGGATTTCGCATGGCCACGGCCCTCGTCGCTGCGCTCGGCGCAGCCTGCGCGGGCGGCACGAGCCCCCGCAACCTCGAGGTGACGCACGACGGGCTCGAGCGCGTCGCGGATGCGAAGCTGGATCGCGCCTGGATCAAGCCCGACGCGGACTTCAGTCGCTACACGCAGGTCGTCCTGCTCGACTGCGACGTCGCGTTCCGCAGGAACTGGGAGATGAGGCATCCGGACGTGCGCGCGCGCGACATGGAGCGCATCAAGCGCACCCTCACCGAGGAGTGCCGGAAGGTCTTCGGCGAGGCGCTCGAGGGCGGCGGTTATCCGGTCGCCTCGGCGCCCGCCGGCAACGCGCTGCTGATTCGCCCCGCGATCATCGATCTCGACATCGCGGCCCCGGCCACGAACTCGGCCGGCCGCTCCCGTTCGTTCACGACGTGGCCGGGCGCGATGACGCTGGTGATCGAGCTCCACGACTCGGTGTCGAACGAAATCCTCGCCCGCGCGATCGATCGCCGACGGGCGCGCAACGTCGGCGGTATCCGCTGGACGACGAGCGGCACCAACCGCGAGGCCGCCCGCCGGATCCTGAAGCAGTGGGCGAGTCTGCTCGTGGACCGCCTCGACGAGATCCACGGCGAGCGCAGCGGCTGAGATCGGCCCGATCCGCGCGGGCCGGCGCGCGAACGCCATCGCGAGCGCGCGCGGGTCGACGGCGGCGGCTTCAGAAGAGGTTCGAGACGATCTCGTATCCGCCCACGTAGGTGCCGATGATGCTCCCGACGGTGGTGAAGACGAACACGAGCAGCACGCGCAGCATCCGGTTTCGCCACCACTCGCGCGGCTTGCCGACGTCGTCGGCGAGCGTCTCGAACTCGCGTACCTTCGGCGGCTGGAAGTACGCCTGCAGGAACGCGCAGACGTAGCCGGCGCCGATCACCGGAGTCAGGCTCGTCACGGGCGCCACGAAGAACGCGGCGATCGCGGTGATCGGATGCGCGAACGCAGCCAGCGCGCCGATCGCGCTCGGAACGCCGTTGACGACGATCCAGAACAGCAGGTTCTGCCCCGCCACGTGCGCGCCCTGGCTCAGGCCGATGTAGACCAGCGAGCCGACGATCAGCGCGGGAATCCCCCAGCCCAGCACCTTCCAGATCGGGGAAACGGGCGGCACCGTGTCGATCGCCGAGAGATCGACGTCGCGGGTGGCGGCGAGCGCCTCGCGGATCCCGCCCACGTGGCCGGCGCCGACCACCGCGACGATGCGCTCGCCCGGAGCCTCGCGCATCCGCTGGGCGAGGTAGGTGTCGCGCTCGTCGATGAGCGCGGTCTTCAGATTGGGCATGGCCTCGCCGAGCTCCCGCATCAGCTCCGAGAGCACGTCCTGGTCGCGCAGCCGCCGCAGGTCGTCCTCGCTGACCTCGGGCCGCTCGAACAGGCTCACCATCAGCTCGCCGGCGAGCCGGGTCTTCCGGAAGAAGCCCATCGACGCCCAGGCGCGGCGCAGCGTGACGCGCACGTCGCGGTCGCACAGCGCGATCGGAATGCCGCGCTCCTCGGCCACCCGGGTGGCCTCGAGCAGCTCGGTTCCGGGAAGGATGCCGAGCGCGCCGCCGAGCTTCTTCTGGTAGGAGGCGAGCAGCAGGTTGGCGAGCAGCGCCGCGAGCTGCTTCTTGCGAATCACCTGCCGGAGGTCGAGCTCCTGGAACGTGCGCTTCTGCGAGAGCGCCTCGTAGCGCTGCGCGTCGAGCTCGACGCACACGCAGTCGGGGCGCTCGCGCTCGATCACCTCGCGGACCAGGTCGGCCGACTCGCGCGAGATGTGCGCCGTGCCGACGATCAGGAACTCGCGCCCGTCCACGCGCTGCACGTGGACATCCGACCCGTAATCGCGCTGGTTCGCGTCGGTCGGCCCGGTTTCCGTCGGCTCGCTGATGGCGGCTCCTCGCTGGTCTCGGGGGGCGTCGCGGGCTGCGCCGCTCAGGCGTAGTAGGGGTTCTCGCCCGCGGCGTGGTCGGTCGCGTCCACCACCTCGCTGATCTCGGGGATCTGCTGCTTCAGCTGCGCGGAGACGCCCTGCTTCAGCGTCATGTCGGCCATCCCGCAGCCCTGGCAGCCGCCTCCGAAGCGCAGCACCACGCGCGAGCCCTCGATGTCGACGAGGCTCACCATGCCACCGTGGGCGGCGAGGCTCGGGTTGACGCGCTCGTCGAGGACCTCCTGCACGCGGATCGCCAGCGGATGGCTCGCGAGCGCGGTCTGGTTCGGGTTGTCGAACTTCAGGCCCGAGCCGGTGATGTCGTCCACGTAGTCCAGCGTCGCGCCGTCGAGCCGCGACGCGCTGTCGCGGTCGAGGTAGAGATCGATGCCGTCCAGCCCGACGACGCTGTCGTCCGGTTCCTTCGAGTCCGCGGAGACGAGCTTGAGCTCGTAGCGAAACCGCGCGCCTTCCTCGAGCGCCACGACCCGCAGCGCGACGTCGTCGCTTCCCTCGCTCGCCTTGGCGGCTCGAATCCGCTCCGCCGCCGCGTCGGTCACGGTGAGTATGGGTGCCGTCATCTTTACCTCCTTATCCGATACTTGAAGTTAGCACTGAAGCGGGCCCTCGTCGGTGCGGGCGCCTCGCGGGCGCTCAGCCGATGCCCGACAGCCGCGATTGCGCGCCGTCGCGAGCGGGCCTGCCCCTGCGGGAGCCGGCCAGCCGGAACCACAGACGCGCCCCGAGCAGCAGCGCGAGCAGCGCCGCGTAGAGCAGCGGCTCGCGCAGATCCGCCTTGACGAGCCAGCAGAAGTGGATCACCGCGAGGGCGGCCGCCGCGTAGACCAGGCGGTGGAGCGCGACCCAGCGCCGCCCGAGCCGCCGCACCATCGCGCGCGTGGAGGTCGCGGCGAGCGGCACGAGACAGCAGAACGCCGTGAAGCCGGCCCACACGTAGCGCCGCTTCAGCACGTCCTCGGCGATCAGCCGCCAGTCGAAGAAGTGCTCGAGACCGAGGTAGATCAGGTAGTGCGCGCACGCGTAGGCGAACGCGATCAGCCCGAGCGTGCGCCGCAGCGGCGCGAGCCAGCTCCAGCCGAACGTGCGACGCAGCGGCGTGACGGCCAGGCTCGCGAGCAGGAAGCGCAGCGCCCAGCCTCCGGTGACGTGCGTGACGTACTCCACCGGGTTGGCGCCGAGCCCGTCGCCGAGAGCCGCCGCGCACAGCGATACGAGCGGCAGCGTTCCCGCGCCGATCGCGAGCGCCTGGAGTGCGCGAGCGCGGCGGGTGGGCGTCATCGCGGGGCTTCGGGCGCGCGTCAAAAGTGCTTGCGGAGGTCGATGCCCGCGTAGAGCTGCGCGACCTGCTCCGCGTAGCCGTTGAACGGCAGCGTGGGGCGCTTCCTGAGCTCACCGATGCGGCGCTCGCGCTTCTGGCTCCAACGCGGGTGATCGACGTCGGGATTGACGTTCGCCAGAAACCCGTACTCGTGCGGGGCCTGGCGGTTCCAGCTCGTGGCGGGCTGACTGCGCGAAAGCCGGATCTCCACGATCGACTTGATGCTCTTGAAGCCGTACTTCCAGGGCACCACGAGCCGCAGCGGCGCGCCGTTCTGATTGGGCAGCTCGCGGCCGTACATGCCCGTCGCGAGGATGGTGAGCGGGTGCATGGCCTCGTCGATGCGCAGGCCTTCCACGTACGGCCAGTCCAGCACGCGACTGCGTTGGCCCGGCATCTGCTCGGGATCGTGCAGCGTCTGGAACGCGACGAAGCGCGCCTGGGAGGTCGGCTCGAAGCGCTCGAGGATCGCGCCGAGGGGGATGCCGAGCCACGGGATCACCATCGACCAGGCCTCGACACAGCGCAGCCGGTAGATGCGCTCCTCGGGGGTGTGCGGTCGCAGCAGGTCGTCGAGATCGATGCTGCCGGGCTTCGCGACCTCGCCGCTGATCGCGACCGACCAGGGGCGCGTGCGCAGGCTCCCCGCGTAGCGCCGCGGATCGCCCTTGTCGGTCCCGAACTCGTAGAAGTTGTTGTAGCGGGTGGCGTCCTCGAAGGCCGTGGGCTCCTCGTCGGTCCGAAACGGGTTCGCGTCGGCAGGCGCCGCGGGCGGCGCTTCGCCCTCCGCGCCACAGGCGAGCGTCGGTGCGAGCGCCGCTCCCGCGAGCGCAAAGCCCGCGCCGCGCAGCAGCTCCCGGCGACGCAGGACGAGCTCCGGAGGGGTGATCTCGCTCGTTCGGATGGCCTCGGCGCGTCGGATCAGCAAGTGCGCCTCCGTTTTTCGCAGCTTACCAACCCACGGGTACGCTCGGCGAGGCGCCGGGGTTTCGGCACCCGGCCGCGGCGGAAGCGGGGGGAGCCGCGCCGATCGAGCGGCTAACCTAGCCGGGCTGCCGCCCGCGCTTGCGCGCGGGCGCCGCGGGAACGCGGAGGTTGCAGATGCCCGGATTCTTCGTCGAATGCGAGCGCGACCCCAAGCGGGGGGAGATTCCCGTGCGCTTTGGCTGGCCGGATCGCATGCGGCAGGTCGCGGAGCTGATCGATCGCTGGGAGGGCGACGAGGACAGCTACTTTCGGGTGCTGACGGAGGACGGCTCCACCTACATCCTGCGGCAGAACCGGATCAGCGGCGCGTGGCAGATCCACTTCTTCCGAAACGGCAAGGACGGCTGATGGAAGCGAAAGGTCGGCGATCGTGATCGGCAGCTCCGACGAGAACGCGGCGCGCGCGGGTGGCGCCGCGCCGACGATCGGCGCGGACGAGGTCGCGAGCGCGTTTGCGCTGCTCGCGGAGATGACCCGGGGGTTCGCGGAGTCGCAGGACCTCGAGGCGACCCCCGAACAGGCGCTCTCCTCGATCGCCGAGCACCTCGACGCGGAGGCCGGCTCGCTGTGGCTGCTGGATCCGGAGCGCGAATCCCTACACTGCAGGGCGTCTGTCGGGCCCAACCCGATCACGGGCCTGCGCCTGCCGATGACCAAGGGGATCATCGGCCGCAGCGTCGCGGAGAACACCTGCCAGTGCGTGTTCGACGTGCGCGAGGACCCCGCTTTCTCGACCCAGGCGGACGACGAGAGCGGCATGGTCACCCGCTCGCTGCTGTGCGCGCCGATGAGCTTCTCCGACCAGCGGATCGGCGCGATCGAGCTGATCAACCGGCGCGGCGGCGACGGCCACTTCGACGAGCGGGACGTCCATCCGCTGCAGGTCCTGGCGTCGTCGGCGGCGCTCGCGATCGCGAACAACCGCATGGCGGCGTCGCTGGTCGAGGCCGAGCGCGCGCGCCGCGAGCTCGAGCTCGCGGCGGAGATCCAGCGCAACCTGCTGCCCGCGGCCCGCCCGGACCCGTTTCCGGTGCAGGGCCGGAACGTGCCCGCGCGGACGGTCTCGGGCGACTTCTTCGACTTCATCCCGATCGCGGACGGGCGCATCGCGTTCTGCCTCGGCGACGTCTCGGGCAAGGGCATCAACGCGGCGATGCTGATGGCCAAGACGGCGAGCCTCTACCGCTGCCTGGTGAAGAGCCTCCCCCACCCCGGCGAGCTGCTCGCGCTGCTCAACGAAGAGATCTGCGAGACCGCCACGCGCGGCATGTTCGTCACGATGGCGGCCGGCGTCTACGATCCCGCGACGGGCGCGGCGCGGATCGCCAACGCGGGCCACGAGCCGCCCGTCCGCGTCGCAGCGGGGCGCTCGTCGATCGTCGAGGCCGGCGCGCCGCCGCTGGGCATCGTGCCCGGCGCGGAGATGCCGGAGGTGGAGCTGGATCTCGCCGGCGGCGCGCTCTACCTGTTCTCGGATGGCCTCACGGAGGCCGAAGCCGCGCCCGGCGAGGCGCTCGGGCGCGCGGGGTTCGAGGCGCTGCTCGCGAGGTTCGGCCCGCTGCCGCTCGCCGAGCGCGTGGAGGCCGTCGTGGAGAGCGTCGGAAAGCTCGCGCTCCGGGACGACCTCACGCTGCTCGCGGTCTCGGACGAGGGGCGCGCCCGCTGATGCCCGAGACCCGGCCCAAACGCGTGCTCCAGCTGCGTTTTCCGGCGCGGGCCGGCGAGCTCAAGCGCGTCCGGGACGCGCTGCGCGAGCGCCTGGAGGGCTGCGGGTGCAGCGACAAGAGCTGCGCGGACATCGTGCTCGCGATCGACGAGGCCTGCCAGAACATCATCCGCCACGCCTATCGCGGCGAGTCCGATCAGGCCATCGAGCTCGAGGTCGAGCGCCGGGGCGACCGCCTGGTCTTCACGCTGACCGACGAGGCCCCCGCGATCGACCCGAGCCGCGTCAAGCCGCGCGATCTCGAGGACGTGCGGCCCGGCGGGCTCGGCACCCACTTCATCCGCCGGGTGATGGACGAGGTCGAGTTCCTCCAGCCCGCCTCGGGACGAGGAAATCTGTTAAGAATGGTTCGGCGCATCGACTGAGCGCCCGCCGCGAGAGGAGCCCATGGAGCACGCCGTCCGAGAAGAGCAGGGAAACCTCGTCGTCTCGTTCCGGGGCGAGGTGGATCTCGAGCACTCGCCGAAGGCCCGGGCGGTCCTGCTCGGGTGCGTGGAGCGGGGGCGGGACGTCTTCGTCGACCTCTCCGGGGTGAGTTACATCGACAGCTCCGGCGTCGCGAGCCTCGTCGAGGCCTTCCAGGCCTCCAGGAAGAAGGGCCTGAAGTTCGCGCTGGTTTCCGTGAACGCCGCCGCGCTGCGCGTGCTCGAGCTCGCGCGGCTCGACAAGGTCTTCACGATCCACGAGAGCCTGCCGGAAGGCGATCGTGGCGGCGCCTGATCGAGAGCGCGGCGCGGCGCACGCGCTCGAGTCCGTGGGCCGGGGCGCCGGCCGCTTCGCCGACGCGTTCGGCTTCGGCGCGCACCTGTTCTTCGAGGCCGTCTACTGGCTGCTGTTCGGGCGCCGCAAGGGCCAGCGGGTGCGCGCCGAGCCCGTCTTCGCCCAGATGATGGGGATCGGGGTGAACGCCATCCCGATCGTCTCGATGCTCTCGGTGGCGATCGGCGTGACGCTGTCGATGCAGGGCATCGACTCGCTCGAGCAGTTCGGCGCGCAGCACCAGGTGATCTTCATGGTGGCGCTCTCGGTGACCCGCGAGTTCGGCCCGCTGATCACCGGCATCCTCGTCGCGGGCCGCTCCGGCTCGGCGCTCGCGGCGCGCATCAGCACGATGGTGATCAGCCAGGAGGTCGATGCGCTCAAGGTGATGGGCATCAACCCGGTGCGCTACATCGTCGTTCCGTCCCTATTGGGGATGATGATCGTGCTGCCGTCGCTGACGCTCTGGTCGATCGGCATCTCGCTGATCGGCTCGTCGCTGTACGTCGCGCCGCAGATCGGCACCACGGTCTCGGCCTTCTTCGCGCAGGTCAACCTCTCGATCGACGTCGACGACCTCGCGCACGGCCTCACCAAGAGCCTGATCTTCGCGGTGCTGATCACGATCGTGTCGGTGGTCGACGGCATCTCCGTCAAGGGCGGCGCCGAGGGCGTGGGCCGCGTGACGACGTCGGCCGTGGTCCACGGCATCACCGCCATCGTGCTCACGGACATGATCTTCGTATTCGCGACGACGGCCTGAGATGACGCAAGCCCAGACAGCGCCGCCCGTGATCGAGGTCGCGGACCTCGTCACCCACTACGGCGAGCGCCGCATCCTGAACGGCGTGAGCCTGACGATCCGCCAGGGCGAGATCATGGTGATCATGGGCGGCAGCGGCTCCGGCAAGAGCACGCTGCTCCGCCACCTGATGGCGCTCGAGCGGGCGACCTCGGGCTCGATCAAGCTGCTCGGAAACGAGCTGAGCGAGCTCGGCCAGACGGATCTCTACGCGCTGTGCCGGAAGATCGGCGTCGCGTTCCAGGGCGGCGCGCTGTTCAGCTCGCTCACCGTCGGCGAGAACATCATCCTGCCGCTGCGCGAGCACACCGACCTCGACCGCACCACGATGAACATCATGGCGCGCCTCAAGCTCGAGGTCGTCGACCTCGCGGGCTTCGAGAACCTGATGCCCTCGGAGCTCTCGGGCGGCATGATCAAGCGCGCCGCGCTCGCGCGCGCGATCATCATGGACCCCGCGCTGCTGTTCTGCGACGAGCCCTCGGCGGGCCTCGATCCGGTGGTGTCCTCGGCGCTCGACGAGCTGATCCTGCGGCTGCGCGACGCGATGCAGATGACGATCGTGGTGGTGACCCACGAGCTCGACAGCGCGTTCAAGATCGCGGACCGGATCACGGTGCTCGACCGCGGCGAGATCCTGACCATCGGAACCGTGGACGAGGTGCGGAACAGCAGCAACGAGCGCATCCAGAACCTCCTGAATCGGCGATTCGAGGAGGAAGAGGTGGACCCGGATGAATATCTGGCGCGACTCATGGGGCAGACCTAGGGTTTCGAATCGATGAGGGAGACCAACCGGAACTACGTCGCGGTGGGCGTCTTCGTGCTCGCGATGCTGGCCGCGCTCGTCGTCTGGATCGCGCTGCTCTCGGGCGGCGCGCGCTCGACCGACCGCTACTACATCCTCTGGGACAACGTGATGGGCCTGAAGCCGGGCACGCAGATCTTGTTCGAGGGCTACCAGATCGGCCTGATCGAGAGCATCGAGCGCACCGCGGAGGCGGCGAGCCCGAACTACCGCGTGGAGATCGAGGTCGAGAAGGGCTGGCCGATCCCGGACAGCGCGGTCGCGGAGACGACCGCGCCCTCGTTCCTGGCCGCTCTCGTGGTGAACATCGAGGCCGGCGACTCGGAGAGGATGCTCGAGCCCGGCAGCGTGATCCAGAGCAAGGAGCAGGGCGATCTGCTCAGCGCCGCCGGCGACGCGATGTCGAAGGTCTCCGACGTGCTCGAGTTCGTGAAGCCGCGGATCGAGGAGATCACGAACTCCGTGAGCTCGGTGCTCAACGAGCAGAACGCCGAGCAGCTGCAGTCGATGCTGCAGACGATGAACGAGCGCGTCGAGGACCTGTTGAGCGAGGAGAACGCCCAGCGCGTGGCGCGCATCCTCACCAACCTGAGCGCGGTCTCCGAAGACGTGGCGGGGCTGACCGCGGGCCTGGAGGTCACCAAGGAGCAGGTCGACGACATCCTCGCCACGCTGCGCGGCATGATCGACCGCAACAGCGGCGAGCTCGGCCACTCGCTCAGCGATCTCCACGCCTCGCTCGAGGCGGTGTCGCGGCACATCGACGCGATCGCGCGCAACCTCGAGGACACCACGCGCAACGCCAACGAGTTCAGCGAGCAGATCCGCAAGGACCCGAGCGTGCTGCTGCGCGGCCGCGACGCGGCCGACGACGGGGCCAAGTGATGGCGGTGCGGAGTGCGGGGCATGGCATCGGACTGCTGCTGGTCGGCGCGCTGCTGGCGCCGGCGCTCTCGGGATGCGCACTCTCGCCCGCGCCGGTCGACCACTACTACCAGATCGACGCGGGCGTCCCGGACGCGCCGGCCGCCGTGAAGCTCGACGGCATCCTGCAGGTCGATCGGCTGCGCACGGATGCGTTGATCGGCGAGCGACAGCTGCTCTACAAGCAGCGCGCCGACGCGGTGGAGATCCGCCAGCACCCCTACCACCGCTGGTCGGATCCGCCCGCGAACTTGCTGCAGACCGAGCTCGTCGCGTTCCTGACCGCCGCGCAAGCCGCCGACAGCGTGATGGCCGCGACCGCACGCGTGAAGCCCGACTACATGGTCTCCGGCCGCATCCTCGACTTCGAGCGCGTGCTCGAGCCCGAGGTGCGCGCGGTGGTGGAGATCCAGCTCAGCGTCACCAGCGCGACGGGCAAGGAGATCCTCGTCAACCGCAGCTACCGCGAGGAGCGCCCCGCCGGCAGCACCGCGATCGCGGCGTCGGCCGCCGCGTTCGGCGAAGCCGTGCACGCCGTCTTCGATCGCTTCCTGGCGGACCTGGGCGGCGGCTCTCGATAACCCGACGCGGCGCGCGCGAGGGGCGGGCAGGGGGGCCTGCGCGCTCCAACCCCATGTCGCTTGCAGGCCCCCCTGCCCACCCCTCGCGGTCGGCTGCCTGCAGGAGCGGTGTCGGCTCGCGCCGAGAATGGGTGACTAGCTACACGACCCGGCGAACTCCGAGAGGGAATCGCGCGAAAGGCCGATCCTGGGGGTTGGGTGGGGCGGGGTCGCCGCGCGGAATGGTTCTCTGAGCACGGCGACCC
>JBFGGA010000126.1:0-10797 GCA_041579295.1 Myxococcota bacterium
GCGCGAAACGCGGAGCGGTAGACGTCGACCTCGCCGTAGCGTTCGCGCGCGGCCGCTTCGCCGAGGCCCACCGTCGCGACTGGCGGTTGGCTGAAGACCGCGGACGCAACGCCCGCGTGATCGGGCTGCCTCCGCACGCCGCCGAACAGCGTATGTGCGACGCAGATGCCCTCGTGGATGGCGACCGGCGTGAGGTTGATGCGGTCGGTCGCGTCGCCGATCGCCCAGATGCTCGGAACCGAGGAGCGCGAGCAGGCGTCGACGCGGACGGCGCCCCTCGCGTCGAGCGCGACGCCGACCTCCTCGAGCCCGATGCCGCCTGTCCTCGGCGCCCGACCGGTCGCATAGAGGATTGCATCGGACTGCAGCGTCGAGCCATCCTCGAGCATGGCGCGCAACCCCCCCGCTTCCTTCCCGATCGAAGCGACGCTCGACTCGAAACGAAGATCCACGCCCCGTTCCCGCATCTGCGCGGCGAGGAAGCTCCGCACGTCGTCGTCGAAGCCGCGCAGGAAGAGCGGCCCGCGATACAGCTGGGTCGTCTCCACGCCGAGCGCGTGGAAGATCCCCGCGAACTCCACCGCGATGTAGCCACCGCCGACGACGATGAAACGCCGCGGCAGCTCGCGCAGGTGGAAGGCCTGGTCGGAGGTCATCGCGAGCTCGATGCCCGGAATCTCGGGCAGCGAGGGTCGGCTGCCCGTCGCGATCAGGATGTTCGCGGCCGTGATCTTCCGGCCGCCGACCTCGACGCGGTGGGCATCGCAGACCCGGGCCCGCCCTTCGATGAGCTCGACGCCCGCGTCGGCGAGCAGCTTGCGGTAGACGCCGTTTAGCCGGGCGATCTCGCGGTCCTTGTTGGCGATCAGCGTCGGCCAGTCGAAGCTGCGGCTCCCGACCGACCAGCCGAAGCTCGCCGCGTCCTCGAAATCGTCGCGGAAGTGGGACGCGTAGACGAAGAGCTTCTTCGGAATGCAGCCCAGATTCACGCAGGTGCCGCCGAGGTCGCTCTCCTCGGCGACCGCGACCCGCGCGCCCAGCGACGCGGAAACCCGGCTGGCGCGGACGCCGCCCGAGCCCGCGCCGATCGCGAACAGGTCGTAGTCGAATTTGGCCATGGCGCTCCTCCGTTGCGCGCGACCCGCGATTCTCCCGGACCCAGAGCGACGAGTCGATCCCGACGGCCGACAGCATCGCATCGCGCGCTCGGATTGCCAGGCGGGCCGCGACCCCACCGCACGCCGCTGCGCGAAACTCCGTCGACGCAGCCGATGGCCCCGATGCCGCGGACGAGCACCGAACCCGCACACCCGGTAGATTTCGGAGCGAGAGCGGATCCCGATGCCGAGCGGGTCGTGATAGGATCCGGACGGCCGACGGTCGCACCGCGGAGGGGAGCGCGCGATGGGCGAGTTCAAGTGGTCGATCCCCGAGACGATGAGCGAAGAGGCCCGGCGGTTTTTCGCGGAAGCCAAGCCGCTGGAGCGCTGGTCGCTCGCGGGCGGCAACGTCGAGAACCTGCGCAAGCTCGAGCACGAGGAGACGGAGCCGATCAACGAGGGGATCCTCGAGATTCCCGACGCCGAGCAATTGCTGGACGAGATCGCGGATTTCATCCGCGAACACTGGCGAATCGCGTAGCATCGACGCTCGTATCACCAAAGGAGATCGATCTGATGACGGCACTCGAAAACGCGCGAAAATTCTTCGACGCCTGCGAATCGGCAACCGGTTGGGAGGGCTGCCGGCAGTACGTGGCAGAGGGCGCGACCTTCGCCGCGCAGTGCGAGCCCATCGCCGAAATCGACACCGTGAAGGGCTACTGCGAGTGGATCGCCGGCGTCGTGCGCGACGCCACCCCGGGCGCGACCTACGACGTCCACGCCGCGAGCTACGACGAGCAGACCCGCACCGCGATGTTCTTCGGAACCTATCACCTAAAGCACACGAAGGACGGCGGGCCCGTGCCACCCACCAACAAGGAGGCGCACGCCCACTACGTGTACTGCCTGACGATGAACGCGGATGGCAAGGTCGAGAAGATGGTCAAGATCTGGAACGCGCCCTGGACGCTGCGCGAGCTGGGCTGGATGTAGTTTCGAGCAGCAGCGCGATCCCAGAGGCATCGCGCAACGCCGCAAAGCGAATCCAGAAGATCCGCTCGCCAGACGGAACCGCGAGGTCGCGTCGCCGCAAAGCGACCCCGCAGAGTTCGCTCGTCAGTCAGCGTGAAGCGGCGCGTCTTCCTCGACGGCGCTCAGCCGCGGCTCGAGGTTTCCGTACGCCTCGCGCAGCGCCCGGAGCATCTCGTCGAACGGAAGGTCCGCGTGCGTCCCGCGATCGGCGACGTACTCCATGTGCTTGCGCCCGCGATTGTCGAAGGGCTGGAAGAGCGCGTCGCTCACGCCGTCGAACGCTAGCGGGGCGACGTCGAAGCGCTCGCACAGGGCCGCGTCGAACGCGGGGGTCGCCTTCACCCATCGCGAGCCCAGGTAGAACTCCGCGTAGCCGTGAAAGACGAACAGGTCCGAGCCGAGCAGCTCCAGGAACTTCGGCGTGGCGAGATGGTTGCGAACGTCCGCGAAGCCGAGCCGCGACGCGATCCCGAGCGCGCGCGCCGCGCTCGCCAGCAGGACCGCCTTGGGGACGCAGAAGCTGCGCTCGGCCGTCGCGGCCCGGCTCGAGCGGTAGGCGCTGCGATCGCTCGAGAACGTGTAGGGGTCGTACCGGATGCCGTCGCGCACCGCGTAGAACAGCGCGACGGCTCGGGCGCGCGGCCCTTCGACGCGAGCCGTGGCGCGCTGCGCGAAGGCCCGCACCTCGGGCGAGTCGCAATCGAGAAACCACGTCGGCCGCAGAAATTCGTCGAGCTCTGCCAAATCCACGCCCGCCTCCTGCCTACCGGGCAGCCCGCGCCGAAGCCTCCCGGCCCGCGCGCCGCGCCGCACACGCGGCGCGCCCGGCGACGCCGCCCGCTGCGGCGACTGCGGGAATGGGAGCCGGCGCCGCGGGCGTTTCGGAACCGCGGGGCCAGCGGACACATTTCCGTCAATCCGCTGGCCCGATTTTGCTACATGAATCCAGCAGGAGGCCGCGCATGCAGGCGAAGACGGTCACGCGATGGACGCCCGAGGAGCTCCGCGTCCGCCGTGCACGCGGCGAGAGCCTCCTGACGCTCGACGTGCGGACCCACGACGCGCGCGTGGTCCTCCCCTACGAGATCCCGGGCAGCCGCTGGCTGCCGCTCGCGGAGGTCGTCGAGCAGGCGAGCGAGCTACCGCGCGACACCGCCATCGTCACCTACTGCACCTGACCCGAGGACGCGAGCAGCGCCCGTGCGGCGCTGTGGCTTTCGGGCGAGGGCTTCGAGTCGGTCTTCGTGCTCGAGAACGGCCTCGAAGCGTGGCGGGAGGCGGGCTTCCCGACGCGTCCGCTGAGCGCCGAGGCGCTCGCGGATCGGACGGGACGGGGTCCGCGGACCGCCGACGCGGCACCCGCGAGTTTGACCGGCACCCAGACGCACGCGTACCTCCCGGGCCTCGTCGAGAATTACGCCAACCGCCACGAGCTGCCGCTCAAACGGGAGCTCGCGGTGCTGTTCGTCGACATCGCGGACTCGACCTCGGCCATCACCGGCGCGTCCCCCGAGGAAGCGCTGCGCTTCGTCCAGCGCTTCATGGGAATCGTCACCGATGCGGCACTCACCTACTGCGGTGACGTGAAGGACTACGAGGGCGACGGCGCGCTGCTCTACTTCGAATCCGTCGCCGAGGCGACCCAGGCCGCGCTGTCGATTCGCGACGCGCTGGCCGCGCGCAATGCCGCGGAGAAACCGCCACTGCGAGCGAGGCTCAGTCTCGACGTCGGTGAGATCGTGATCGGCCTGATCGGCACGCCGCTGCGTCGTTCGGTCGCGCTGATCGGCCCGAGCATCAACCTCGCCGCGCGACTGCTGAAGCAGATCCCGCCGGATGGAATCATCGCCACCGAGGCCGTCGTCGAGAAGTTGCGCACCGAGATCCCGGCGCTCGCAGCGCGATTCTCGCTGCTCGACGAAAAGCTGGAGTTGAAGGGCTTCGAGAAGCAGTACGTCAGCGCGTACGCGATCGGCTAGCGGCCGAACCCGGACCACCGCTACTCGACGTAGCCGAGCGCGCGCAGCTCTTCCAAGTACTCGGGATCGACTTCTCGATCTTCCGGCCTGCCGCCCGCGAGCCCGTCCGCGATCGCCGCGCGCTTGGCGTCGAGCCAGCGCGCGAGCTCCCGTTCCTCGCGCATGCCCTTGCCGTAGAGATCGACCCGCTCCAGCGGATCGGCGTCGAGATCGTAGAATTCGTCTTCGCCGACGGAGCGCCGGATGTACTTCGCGCTCGCGGTCTGCGCCACGAGCACGGTCTCGTCGACCCAGCCCTCGCGGAGCCGCTGCGCGTCGACGGGCCTGCGCTCCGCGAAGGCGACCCGCGGCGCTCCGCCCGGCTCGCCACGCTCGAGAAGCGGGCGCAGCGTGCTCCCCTCCAGACCGGATGCCGGAAGAACGTCCGACGCGCCCAGGAGATCGACGATCGTCGGAAACAGATCCACGGTTCGCACCTGATCGGCGATCACCCGGCCCGCCTCCAGACCGCCTCCGCCAAACAGGATCAGCGGCACCCGGAGCTGCTCCTGATACAGATGGCGGCCGTGCCCGAGATACTCGTGCGAGCCCAGCCCCTCGCCGTGATCGGCCGTGATCACCCAGAGCGTGGATCCGCTCGCGCGCCGCTCGATCGCCGCGAAGAGCCGCTCGAGCTCCGCGTCGACCAAGCGGATCTGCGCGTCGTAGCGGTTGAATCGGTCCGGATCCTCGCGGAGCAGAACCTCGGAGACCCCGTGCTCCGCCGCGAGGTACTTCAGGAATGCCTCCCCGCGCTCCGCGGCGTCGAGCCGCATCGCGTCGATGAAGGGGCGCAGCGACGGCTTGCGGGCCACCCGGGGATCGGACTCGTGCGCGTCGAAGAAATGCACCCACAGCGCGAATCGGCCGGCGTCGAAGCTCGATTCGAACAGATCGAGGGCGAAATCCACGGTGAGGTCCGCGGGAAGGTATCCCTCGCTGCGCGGCCCGTGCAGGTGTTGAAAACCGCTTGCCACAGCTTTCAAGAAGCGAACGCTCGTCACCGCGCCGGTCGCAAAACCGCTCTCCGAGAGCACCGAAGCGAGCGTCGGAAGGTCGGCCCGGAGCCGCAGGCCGTTTCGATCCACCCCGTGCCAGGACGGGTAGCGGGAGGTGAAGATCGACGCGTGGGACGGCGCGGTGTGCGAGCTCGCCGAGATGGCCCGCTCGAATCGAATTCCCCGAGACGCGAGCGAATCGATGAACGGTGACGTCGGCCTCGGGTAGCCGTAGCAGCCGAGGTGATCGGCTCGCAGCGTGTCGATGGTCACCAGCACGACGTTGTCGAACGTCGAGCGGCGCGCGCAGCCCGGCGCGATCGCGAGCGCGACGCAGAGGATCGCGAGCAGGGCGACGCAGCCGAGCCTCGACCTCGGAACGCTCGGGCGAATTCCGGCGCCGCGCGTCGCTGCGCCGCGCTGCGGAAGCACTCGGCGCGGCGCGCAGCCGGCGCAAACCCGTCGGAGGTGCCCGCAGCCGGCTCGCCCACCCGCGCTCGAACCCATTCGCCGCCCTCCCGCTGGCCCGAGGCTCCGCCCCTCGGGAGCACAGAGGGTATCCGCGAACGGCTGGCTGGAGCGCCGGCTCGCCGGGGCCCGGCGGCCGCTCGTCGAGCAAGTGAGGGTATTTAGACCCAAAACGATTCGAGGTCCGCGCGCGAGCTCGCTGCTCGCCGCAGCGCGCGCCGCGTCGGGCCCGGAGACCGGCAACCGCCGCGCAACTCCGCCGCCGTCGAATTGTCGATCCGCGCCACGCGCTTTCGTATATGCTGGATTCGAAATGGCCACCACGGCACTGGATCGACTCGACCGCCAGGATCGGCTCCGCCTGGTGAAGTTCGTCTGCTCGTTCGCGTGGGCGGACCTCCAAGTCCGCCCCGAGGAGCGGAGGTTCGTCGACCACATCGTCCACTCGCTGAAGCTCGACGACGCGGATCAGCAGAAGGTCGAGGGGTGGCTGGCGGTCCCCCCGAGCCCCGAGTCGATCGACCCCACGCGCATCCCGCTCGAGCAGCGCAAGCTCTTCCTCGACTCGATCGAGGGCGTGATCCTCGCAGACGGCCAGGTCTCGCCCGAAGAGCGCGACAACCTCGCGCTGCTCCGAGACCTGCTCGTCTAGCGCGCGCCCCGCAACCCCGGCGCGCTGCGGCCCGCGGCGCGCTCAGCGCGCGTCGAGCCGCTCGCGCAGCGCCGCCAGCAGGCCGCGGCAGGCCGCCTCGCAGAGCTCGAAGACCCGCTCGAAGCCGCGCTCCCCGCCGCGGTAGGGGTCGGGCATCGAGCGCTCGGAGGCGGCGGGATCGAAGTCGCGCAGCAGCGCGACCTTCGCGCGATCTTCCGCGCGCTCGGCGAGCGCGAGGAGATCGGCGCGGTTGCGCTCGTCCATCGCGAGCACGTGGTCGAAGCGCGCGAAGTCCTCGCGCCGGAACCGCCGCGCCCGACCGGAGAGCGAGATCCCGCGGCTTTCGGCGATGGCCTCGCTGCGCCGATCGCGCGGCCCGCCCTCGAAGTGCGCCGAGGTCCCGGCGCTCTCGATCCGGAAACGATCGCCGAGCTGCGCCTCCTCGACGAGGTGCTTCATGATCCCCTCGGCGGTCGGCGAGCGACAGATGTTGCCCGAGCAGACGAAGCAGATGCCGATGCGCTTCACGCCCCTCCCTCCGGACCCCCGCGCGCGGGTCAGCGACTATACTCCGACCGCATTTGCGGGAGGTACCGGCATCGCTACCGATCCGATCTGCCAGATGCAGGTAGACGAGTCGACGGCCCGAAGCGCCACGCGCGACGGCGAGACCTTCTACTTCTGCGGCGAGGGCTGCCGCCGCAAGTTCCTCGGGCTCGCGCCGCCGCCGCCGCCGCCGAGCGTGCGCGCCGCCTACTACTGCCCGATGTGCGAAGGGGTCGAGAGCGACCGGCCCGGCGCGTGTCCGAGCTGCGGGATGGCGCTGGTCGCCTCCGCGCTCGATCCGGCCGCGGCGGACGCGGAAGCCGACCGCGAGCTGCGCGACATGTCGCGCCGGCTCGCGATCGCCGCGGCGCTCACGGCTCCGCTGTTCGCGATCGCGATGGGTCCGATGCTCGGCCTGCCGGTCGGGCGCTGGATCGCCGCGGGACTGCGCGACTGGATCGAGTTCGCGCTCGCGACCCCGGTGGTGGTCTGGGCGGGCGCCCCGCTGTTCGCGCGCGGCGCGCGCTCGATCGCGAGCTGGAAGCTCAACATGTTCACGCTGATCTCGATCGGCACCGGGGCCGCCTATCTATACAGCGCACTCGCCGTGGTCGCGCCCGGGGTCTTTCCGGAGTCGCTTCAGCACGGCGGCCGGATCGCCCTGTACTTCGAGGCCGCCGCGGTGATCGTCGCGCTCGTGCTCGTCGGGCAGGTTCTCGAGCTCCGCGCCCAGCGGCGCACCGGCGACGCGATCCGCGAGCTGCTCGCGCTCAGCCCGCCGACCGCGCGGGTGATCCGTGACGATCGCGAGCTCGAGGTTCCGCTCGCCGAGGTGCATCCGGGCGATCTGCTGAGCGTGCGACCCGGCGAGAAGGTGCCCGTCGACGGGCGGATCACGCAGGGGCACAGCAGCGTGGACGAATCGATGCTCTCGGGCGAACCGATGCCCCGCCAGGTGGGCGCGGGAGACGAAGTCGTCGGGGGCACCGTCAACCAGACCGGCGCGTTTCGCATGCGCGCCGAGCGCGTGGGCGCCGAGACGGTGCTCGCGCAAATCATCGCGATGGTAGGCGAGGCGCAGCGCAGCCGCGCGCCGATCCAGCGGCTCGTCGACGTGGTGGCGGCGCGCTTCGTACCCGCCGTCGTGCTGTGCGCGCTGGTGGCGTTCGCGGCCTGGGCCGCGCTCGGCCCCGAGCCCCGGCTCGCACACGCGCTCGTGGCCGCGGTCGCGGTGCTGATCATCGCCTGCCCGTGCGCGCTGGGCCTCGCCACGCCGATTTCCATCACCGTGGGCGTGGGGCGCGGCGCGCGCGACGGCGTGCTGTTCAAGGACGCGAGCGCGCTCGAGACGCTGCGCGGCGTCGACACGCTCGTGGTCGACAAGACCGGCACGCTCACCCAGGGCAAACCCAAGCTGACGCGCATGATCGCTCGCGGGGCGGTGGCCGAAGAGCGCGCGTTGCAGCTCGCGGCCTCGATCGAGCGCTACAGCGAGCACCCGCTCGCGAGCGCGATCGTCGCCGAGGCCGAGGTGCGCCACCTCGCGCTCGAAGAGGCACACGGCTTCGAGGCCGAGGTGGGCGGCGGCGTGGTCGGAGCGATCGGCGGTCAGCGGATCGCCGTCGGCCGGCGCTCCTTTCTCGAGGCCCAGCGCGTTCGCAACCTGGCGGCATTCGACCGGGAGGCCGACGGGCTCCAGGCCGACGGGCACACCGTGATCTACCTCGCGGTCGACGGCGTGCTCGCGGCCGTCCTCGCGGTGTCAGACCCGATCAAGGCGGAGACGCCGGCCGCAATCAAGCGGCTGCACGCGCTCGGCCTGCGCGTCGTGATGTTGACCGGGGACGACCGGCGGGTCGCGGAGTCGGTCGCGAGACGCCTCGGCATCGACGATTTCGCCGCCGAGCTCTCGCCGCGGGACAAGCGCGACCACATCGACGCGCTCCGCGATCGCGGGCGCTGCGTGGCGATGGCGGGCGATGGCATCAACGACGCACCCGCGCTCGCCGCAGCCGACGTGGGCATCGCGATGGGAACGGGAACCGACGTGGCGATCGAGAGCGCGGGCGTCACGCTGCTCAGCGGCGATCTGCGCGCGGTCGCCAAGGCCATCGAGCTCAGCCGCGCGGTGATGCGCAACATCCGCCAGAACCTCTTCTTCGCATTCTTCTACAACGGGCTCGGGATCCCGATCGCGGGGGGTGCGCTGTTTCCGGTGTTCGGAATCGCGCTCAATCCGATGATCGCGGCCGCGGCGATGAGCCTGAGCTCCGTCTCCGTGATCGGCAACGCGCTTCGGCTGCGATCCGTCGAGCTCGGAGATCCGCGCTGACCGCGAGCGCGCGCGCGCTGCGCGTCGCGCGCGCCTGCGCGGCCGTCGGTGTGGCGCTCGGCGCGCTCGCGCCCTCCCCTTCGCGTGCGCTCACCGCGATTCCGCTCGCGACCCTGCTCGCGCTGCTCGCCTATCGGCCGGCCGAGCGCTTCAGCCCGCTGTTCGTCGACGGCGCGCTCTTGTTGGGATCGCTCGGCGCGCTTGCGCTGGCGCGCTGAAGGAGCTCGCGGGCGCTTCCGCCCGCGGCTGCCGTGGCGCCTGCGCCGGCCGACTCACGTCGCGCCGCCCGCCCAGCGCCGCGGGCGCGCGCGCAGTCGGTCCGCACCGAGCTCCGCGCAGAGGTCCTCGAACGCGCCGCGCGGCACGCCCTTCCACTCGAGCTCGGTCAGGCGCCGGCTGATCGGCGCGTCTTCGACGAGCGTGGCGAGGCGCTTGTAGAGCAGCGCCTCCGCGCGGCGCCCGGCGAGCGTCGCGGCGAGCCGTCTGGCACCGCGAACCGCGACCTCCCAGCGCTCGGGGTCGTCCGGGATGTCCTCGATGCGCTCGTAGCGGGCCAGCACCGCGGACGCCGTCTTCGCGCCGAAGCCCGGAATGCCCGGAATGCCGTCGGAGGCATCGCCCATCAACCCGAGCCAGTCGGGAATGCTCGCGGGGCCCACGCCGCGCAGCGCGCGCAGTGCCCGCTCGTCGGTGACGCGCTTGCGCATCCGATCGACCTGGACGACGCGCGTCCCGCGCAGGCACTGCCCGAGGTCCTTGTCGGGAGTCATCAACCGCACCTGCTCGACCTCGTCGCGAAAGCGCGCCGCGCCGGATGCGAGCGCGTCGTCGGCCTCGTGGCGCGCCATCGACCAGACCGCCACGCCGAGTGCGGCGGTCGCGCGCTCCGCGGCGTCGAACTGCGCGGCGAGCTCCTCGGGGATGCCCTCCCCGGTCTTGTAGCCGTCGAACAGTTCGTTGCGGAACGACTCGACGGGATTGTCGAATGCGACCGCGATGTGCGTGACCGCCTCTTCGCGGTCTTCGAGCAGCTGCAGCAGCGACGCGGCGAGCCCGATCGTGGCCTTGACGTCGCGGCCCGCGGGGTCGCGCTGGCCGGGCCGCGGCGAGAAGTGCGCGCGGAACAGCTCGAAGGTCCCGTCGACGAGGTGAAGCCGCGTCATCGCGCCGCGCATCCGGGCGGCCGCTTCGCGAGCGCCCGCGATGCTCGCGCGGAGCGCTCCCGGAGCAGCAGGTCCGCGAAGTAGCGGGTGTCCCGGCGCACCACCTCGCCGACCACGACGTCGATCGGCTCGCGGAAGATCGGGCCGTGGTAGACGAACGAGTGGAACTCGCCGTTTTCACCGCAGGGGTCGACGCCCGTGGGCAGGTCGTCGAGCAGCGCGGCGTCGATCGCGCGCCCGGCGAACGCCGCGCCGAGCTCGCTCGCCACGCAGCTCAGATAGGCCCGGAAGCCCGCGTCGATGAACGCGCGGATCAGCTCGGCGGTGTCGCGCCTCCAGAGCGGAAACACCCCGCGCATCCCGAAGCGCGCGAGATTCCGCTCGCGGTAGGCCCGGAGGTCTTCGAGGAAGATGTCGCCGTGCGCGACGAGCGACACGCCCGCGTCGCGGTAGCGCTGCAGCGCGTCGCGCATCAGCGCCTCGTA
>JBFGGA010000127.1:0-10559 GCA_041579295.1 Myxococcota bacterium
CACGACGGACGAGGACGGCTACTACCTGCTTCCGTACCAGCACAAGGGCAAGAGGGCGCTGTACCTGATCACCCTCTGGGGCGCGGGCGCACCCATGGACCAGCTGATCGAGCTCCAGGCCAACGGCTGGGCCGAGGTGAACTTCGACGTCTCGACCGGAGCGATCGACGCCAGCTGGAAGGGTCAGGACACAGGGCCCAAGAAACGGCGCAAGTGAGCAACGATTCCGGGCCCGGCCCTCCGATGGGCCGGGCCCGGAGGCCGTTCGCGCCCCCGGACTCAGCAGCTCGGCTCTACTTGGGGATTGAATCAGCGGTCGTGAGCGCGGCGCCGCCCGCGTGGGAGCTACGTCCCCGCGAAATGGGGAGCGCTTCTCAGGTCGCTGAGTCCGGATTCGGTCCGACGACGATCACGAAGTCCTGCTCGGGTGCGAGCTCGTTGCCCCGAAAGCTCGGATCCTCGGCTTTCTTCTTCTCGTAGTACGCGCGGTAACCCGTTCCGGCAAACGGCTCGAGACCGGTGGCCCGCAGCCCGTTCAGCGCGGTCCAGACATGGTCCGCCGGCTCGGCGTCCGCCATGTACATGAACAGGCCCGCCTTGATCCGGTAGCTGGCCTCGGAGCTGCCCGCGATCTCCCAGCCTGACTCCTGGAAGACGGCCTCGAGTTCGCGCTGGAACGATTCCGCCTCTGGATCGTTGGGCTGTCTCACGAACCAGACCCGCCTCCCCGGCTCGGCGCTCAGCGTCGAGCGCATGGCTTCGCGCTGCTCGTCGCTGAGCATCCGCTGCGGCCTCGAATCGCTGGATGCGCTGCCGCGCGATGCGGGCTTCGGCTCCGCGGTCGCCCGCTCGGCTCCGCGCTCTTGGGCCAGCGCTGCGCGTTCGTAGCCGGCAATCTGCTCGCGCAGCATCGCGTTCTGCGCGCGCAGGGTCGCGACGTACCACACGCCCCCGAGCACGACGACGGCAGCCGCCGCGCCGAGCGCGATGGGTGACGAAGCTCCGGCGCTCACGGGCCCCTTCCTAGCGCCGCCGAAGCGCTGGCGCCACTCGTACGGTTCCGCCGCCGCTCGAGCGGAGCCACGCGTGCGCAGCCCCCGCTCGAAAGGCCCGCCGCAACGGCGGCCGCTCATCGTCGCCACGATCCAGCCTCGTCTTCTCCCCGTCGGCTCGAACGACCCGCTCGAGGAGGTCGCCTCGGTCGCGAAGTTCGTCGGTATCTGTGACCGATCTCACATTATCGGGGTGAAAAGCACCCGAAATCAGACGAATCGATGTCCACGAGGAAGCCTGAACGGGCGTATCGGTTCAGCGAGCGCGAGCGCGATGAGTCGGACGATGCGGTCCGACCGGCGCGCAAGCTCGCGCGCTTTGGCGTGCTGGCCCTGCTGCTGGTCACGACCTCGGAAACGGCCAGCGGGCAGATGGCGGTGGGAGCGAGCGGGAAGGCGGTCGGGCGGCCGCGCGTGGATCTCGATCGAGCTGGGGAGCACGTGCCGATCCTCGTCGACGTCGAGCATCTCGGCCTGCACGGGATGGCGCAAAGCGGTGTCGACTCGGACGGAGATGGGCTGTCGGACGACGACGAAGTCGCTCTCGAGACCGATCCGGGGGATGTAGACAGCGACTGTGATGGCCTCGATGACGGAACCGAGGTGGGCGTCGACGTATTCAATCCCATCGATTCCGACGGCGACGGCATCATCGACGCGCTGGAGAGCCGCTGGGTGAACAGCGACGGAGTTGGCGCCAACGACGATGTCGACCCCGGCCTCGGTGAATGGCAGGTCAGCTGCGGGAAGTTCATCCCCTTCGCGGTGAAGAATGACCTGTCCGACTCGACGCGACTCGAAGTGCGGATCACCGCGGGGCCGGCGATCACGCAGGTGTGGGTCGACAGCTCTTCGTACGTCGGCGACGTGTTCGTGGACTCCGTGGCGGTTCCGGACAGCGGAGGCGTGGAGTTGTTCGATGACGGCAGCCACGGCGATCGGGTCGCGGGAGACCGCATCTTCACACGGGACGGTATTAACTCGAGCGCCGTCACCAACCGGGTCACGGACCGCGACTTCGACCTGCTGACGGTCACGGACGGATCGCTGAACGAGATCTTCGACCTGGACGCCGTCGTCGGCGGCTCGTTCGACCGGTTCCGCCTGGGTATCGTGGACGCGAACCAGGTCGAGGCGCCCCTGCCACTGGCACCGAACGTTCAGGTCGTCAGCCACCTGGCCAACATGATCGAGCCCCTGGCCAGCCTGGAGATCAAGAAGTTCCTCATGCCGGCCTCCTCGTCGCTGCAGCTCGCGACCCAGGCCTTCTATACCGAGTTCGGGGACGATTACGACCTGATCATGATGTTCCCCGAGTCGCCCGCAGTCCGAGGGTCGTTCGGCACCGCGACGCAGGCGCAGAATCAGGTTCAGGGCATCGGGCGGTCGATCTTCGACAACACCGCCTTCTGGGGCAGCGCGCGAAAGCTCGGGTCGGTGATGTGCCGAAACTTCGGCAACAACGGACCGACACTCCACGAGTTCATGCACCGTTGGGGCGTATCGCTCAGCACCAGCCTGGGCTTCCAGCAGTGCGCGGGAAGCCACTGGGGCATCGCCGGCGTCGGCAAATCCCAGCTCGGGGGATTCGATCCCGCCACGCTGATCGACGAGGGCGGCGGCGAGTACACGGTGGGATATTTCGGCAGTATCGCGAACGGTGGCGACAGCGTGAACTACAGCATGCTCGAGCTCTATCTCGCGGGCCTGGCGTCTCCCGACGAGGTTCCGGACTTTCCCATGCCCCAGAACGTCGACTGCAACAGCCTGGTCTGTGACGATCCGAGCTGCACCCGGATACGGTTCTCGGCCGATGCGGTGGTGAACACCAGCGTGGATTCCATCATCACCGCGCACGGAGCGAGGATCCCCGACTGGACGGTCGCGCAGAAGGACTTCAAGGCCGCGCTGGTCGTCTTCTCCCAGTACCCCCTCAACGGCTCGGAGATGGCCTACTACAACATCCAGTCCGCGGACTTCGGCGGCCCCGACGGGGCGGGGTTCCCCAAATCCTTCGCCGAGGCGACGCTCGGCCGGGGATCGATGGATACCTTCATGGTCCCGGAGCCCTCCTTGATGCTGCAGTTCGCATCGGGCGTGGCCTTGCTCCTCGGTCTGGGGAGGCGAAGAGCAAGGCCGTAAGTAAATGTGCACGCCGTCCGATCTCATCAGAAAATCGCATCTTTTCTGACGGAAGAGGATCCTCGTTCCCATCTACGGCTACGCCGCGTCAGCTGGATTCTCTTGCTTTCCGCGTTCCCCGACGACCCGTGTTTTCGAGCATGCCGGTGTGCAACTTCATCCGCCGGGCCATCAAGCGTTTCTGCACGGCGGCTCGCCGGGATGCCGCCGTGATCGCGCGTCCCGCCACTGGCCAACGACCCGCAGTCACGCCATCATTGAAGTGCGGCAATCCGCAGGGCGTCGAGAGGTATCGGAGGCCGTTGAATGAGCGCGAAGCTGGTGGCGGACCTGATGACCCGCGACGTCGCGGTGATCAACCGCAAGAGCGACGTGCACGAGCTGGAGAAGGTGCTGCTCGAGAGGCGCGTGCACGGGCTTCCCGTCGTCGACGACGAGGGCATCCTGGTCGGCGTGATCAGCCAGACCGATCTGATGGCCTGGCACTACAACAGCGGCGTGGACGGAGGGGCGTACTACGACACCTCTCGCCTGCACGTCAGCGACGAAAATTCGATCGCGGGCCTGCGGCTCACCGACATCCAGACGGCGACGGTCGAGGAGGTGATGTCGCCGCTGGTCCACTGCATCCGCGCCGACCTGCCGATCGCGGTGGCGGCTTCCACGATGATCCGCCAGCGGATCCACCGGCTGGTGGTGGTCGACGAGAGGCTGCACGTCAAGGGCGTGATCTCCGCGCTGGACATCCTGCGCGCGATCCCGGGCGTGGGGGAGCTGTCCGAGGTCGAAGATCGCGCCCGCGCCGCTACGAACTGAATGCGCTCAGCTTCCGACCGGCGAACCCAGGCGGCGCAGAGCGAATTCGCTAGCGGCTTCCCGTCATTTTTGTCCGCGGCCCACGCTTTCGGCGAGCCCCGGAACCGGTAACCTCAGGGCATGGCTCGCGTTGCCACGGGAATCGTCCTCGCCGCGATCTTCTTCACGGTGCTCGTCGTTTCGCTGATGAGGGAAGCCCAGGTCGAGTGCGAGGTCTGCATCGAGTTCGGCGGCGGGCGCGCCTGCCGCACCGCCATCGCGTCGGACCGCGATCGCGCCGTCGACGGCGCCACGAGCGCGGCCTGCGTGGTGCTCTCGGGCGGCGTGACGTCCGGCATCCAGTGCGGCAACACGCGGCCCAGTTCGATTCGCTGCAACGACTGAGGGGCGCTCGCCCACCTGGGATCGATTCGCGCAGTCGCTGCCTCGCTTCCGGTCGCCGTCCGAGTCGGGGTGGCGGCATCGAAAGCGCTGAGCGGCCGCGTCGGATTCAGGCGCGGATTCTCGCGCCCGTCGGGTCGTACATCGGGCGCAGGGAGGCGCGGGCCGGATGGCGCACGCCGGAGACCTCGATCTCGTAGCTGCCGCTCTTCACGAAGTCCGGGGTGACGCGGTCCTCGTTTGCGACCGGCCCCAGCCCCACCGCGCCACCGAGGGTGTGTCCGTAGCCTCCGGCCTTCACGTAACCCACGCGCACGCCGTTGCGGTAGATGGGTTCTTCGCCGTGCAGCAGCGGCTCCGGATCCTCGAGCAGGAACTGCACCAGACGCACCCGAACGCCGTCTTCGCGTTGCACGAGCAGCGCCTCCCGGCCGATGAAGCCACCGGGCTTGTCGAAGGCCACCGCGAAACCCAAGCCCGCTTCGAGCGGCGTATCCAGGTTGTCGATGTCGTGACAGTAGTCGCGGTAGGCCTTCTCGAGGCGCAGCGTCTCCAGCGCGTTGAGCCCCGCGTGCCGCAGCCCCACCGCTCCGCCCGCTTCGACCAGCCGGTCGAATACGTGAAGCGTGAACTCCGTCGGCACGTAGAGCTCCCAACCGAGCTCCCCGACGTAGGTGAGGCGCAGCGCCAGCACGCGCGCGTAGCCGATGTCGATCTCCCGCAGCGATCGGTACGCGAACGCGTCGTTCGACAGGTCCGCGCTCGTCAAGCCGCCGAGCAGCTCGCGGGACCTCGGGCCCTGGACGTTGAGGATCGCGTAGCTGGAGGTCACATCGCTGATGCAGACATGGGCCTCGGCGGGCGTGTTGCGCTTGAGCCAGCTCTCGACGTGGGTGTGGATCACGTCGCCCGCGACCACGAGGTAGCGGTCTTCGGCGAGGCGGGTCACGGTGAGATCGGCCTCGATGCGCCCGCGTTCGTTCAGCCACTGCGTGTAGACGCATTCGCCCGGCGGCACGGACACGTCGTTGGCGCAGATGCGATTGAGCACCCGCTCCGCATCCGCGCCCTGGACCAAAAACTTGGACATGTGGGTCACGTCCATCAGCACCACGCCCTCGCGCGCCGCGCGGTGCTCGGCGGCCGTGTATTCGAACGACTTCGTTCGCTCCCAAGAATACGAGACCACGGGCTCGACGCCCGCGGGCGCGAACCAGATCGGAAACTCCCAGCCTCCCGAGGTGCCGAAGCAGGCGCCCGCCTCGGCCAGGCGGTCGTGCATCGGCGCGCGCCGCGCGCCGCGCGCCGTCTGCGGCGCGAGGCCGGGCCAGCTGATGTACTGCCAGCCGATCATCTCCACGGTCCGGTCGCGCAGGTACTGCGGGTTGTTCTGGAACGGCAGCATGCGGTCGATGTCGACGGCGCGCACGTCGTCGGGCGGTAGGCCGTCGGCCATCCACTGCGCGAGGATCCGGCCCGCCCCACCCGCGAAGATGATGCCGAGCGAGTTGAAGCCCGCGGCGACGAAGAAGTTCGCGAGCCCGGGGGCCTCGCCGATCAGCGGGCTCATGTCCGGCGTGAAGCTCTCCGGGCCGCAGAAGAACTGATGGATCCCGGCGTTCTTCGCGACGGGGATTCGCGCCATCGCCGCGTCCAGGTAGGGCGCGAGGCGCTCGTGGTCGGGCGGCAGCTCGCCGAAGCTGAAGTCCTCCGGGATGCCGCCCATTCCCCACGGCCCCGCGATGGGCTCGAACATGCCGAGCATGAGCCGACCACCCGCCTCCTCGCGAAAGTACGCGAAGAGATCGGGATCCTCGACGATCGGCAGCCCGGGGTGGATGCCTTCGATGGGCTCGGTGATCAGGTAGTAGTGTTCCGCGGCGTGCAGCGGCACGTCGACGCCGGCCATCGCCCCGATCTCTCGCGCCCACATGCCGCCGCAGTTGACGACGAACTCCGCTTCGATGGGGCCGCGATCGGTGACGACGCCCGTCACGCGGCCGTTCTCCCGCGCAATTCCCGTGACCCGCACCCCCTCGAAGATGCGCGTGCCGCCCATCCGCGCGCCCTTCGCGAGCGCGATCGTCACGTCGACGGGGTTGGCGCGCCCGTCGCCGCGCGTGTAGAAGCCCGCGAGCACGTCGCTCGTCTCGAAGAGCGGCCACATCCGCGCGACTTCCGACGGCGGGATCTCCTCCATCTCGATCCCGAAGCCGCGAACGAACGCGGAGACGCGGCGCAGCTTGTCGACCCGCTCCGGGTTGCTCGCGATCTGGAGGTAGCCGACGGGCCGGAACCCCGTGTCCTGCCCGGTCTCCTCGCCGAGTCTCGCGTAGAGGTCGCGGCTGTACCTGGACATGTTGACGGTGATCTCGGTCGCGAACGCGCTCGTCACGACGAGCCCGGCCGCGTGCCAGGTGGTGCCAGCCGTGAGCTTGGCGCGCTCGAGCAGCACGACGTCGCGCCAGCCGAGCTTGGTCAGGTGGTAGGCGACGCTGCAGCCGATCACGCCGCCGCCGATGATCACCACGCGCGCGCGGTCGGGAAGCGAATCGGCACTCGTCTTCGAAACGATCTCCTCGGTCATGGCATCCTCCGATCTTTCGGCTCGCGATTGCCGGAAGCAGGTGTGGCTCGCTTCGGGCACGGGCACAGATTGCAGAAAACCGGGTGCGCGTGCATCCTGGGGCCGTTCGATCGGAAACGCGATCGCCGGAGTTCATGGATGTCGACTGCAGCGCGCCGCTCGATTTCGCGATGGGTCGGGCTCGCGGCGTCTGCCGCCGCGCTTGCGCTGGCCGGACCGGCGCGCGCCGACGAGGCGGAGATCGTCACGATCCGGCCCGCGCAGGTGCTCGACGTGCGCCGCGGAAAGCTGCTTCGCGGCGTCGTCGTGCGGATCCGCGGCGAGCGCATCGTCGCGGTGGAGCCCGCCGCTTCCGGCGCATCCGATGGCGACCGCGCGATCGAGCTTCCCGGGCTCACGCTGCTGCCCGGTCTGATCGACACCCACACCCACCTCACCTACGAGCTCGCCGACGACTGGATCCACCAGGCCGTGAAGGAGAGCCTCGCGGACCTCGCGCTGCGCGGCGCGCGCAACGCGCGGCGCACGCTGATGGCGGGCTTCACGACCGTGCGCGATCTTGGCGCCTGGGATTTCTCCGACGTGGCGCTCGCGCGCGCGGTCGCGAACGGCTGGGTCGAGGGGCCGCGCATCGTCCCGTCGGGCAACATGATCGGCGCCACCGGCGGGCACTGCGACACGACCGGATTCATCCCGGGCGTCGCGGAGCGCGGCCCCGCGGGCGGCATCGCCGATGGGGTCGACGAGATCCTCGAGGCGGTCCGCTACCAGATCAAGCACGGCGCCCGCGTGATCAAGACCTGCGCGACCGCGGGCGTGATGTCCTTCGAACATCAAGCGGGCGCGCTGCAGTACTCCCAGGCGGAGCTCGACGCGTTGGTGGAAGAGGCCGCGCGGCACGGCGTCAAGGTGGCCGCGCACGCACACGGCGCGCAGGGAATCATCGCGGCGATTCGCGCGGGCGTCGCATCGATCGAGCACGGATCGATGCTCGACGACGAGGCGATCGCGCTGATGAAGAAGCGCGGCGTCTACCTCGTGCCCACGGTCTACACCTGGCGGGTACCGGGCGACTACCCGCCGCTCATCGCGCGCAAGATCGACGAGGTGCAGTCGCACGTCGACGGCAGCGTGCGCGCTGCGATCCGCGCGGGCGTCCGCATCGCGTTCGGGACCGACGCGGGCACCTATCCCCACGGCGACAACGCGCGGGAGTTCGCCGAGCTGGTCGCGCTGGGGTTGGCGCCGATCGAGGCGATCCGCGCGGCGACGCTCTACGCCGCGGACCTCCTCGGCGTGGCAGACCGCGGCGCCGTCGAGCCCGGCATGCTCGCCGACCTGGTCGCGGTGGAGGGGGACCCGCTCGCAGACGTCGCGGTCCTCGAGGACGTCCGCTTCGCAATGCTCGGCGGCCGCGTCGTCAAGCCCGTCGCCAGCCCGCACCCGTAAGCCAGCGCCTCGCGCACGGGGCGCGGCGCTTCGCGCCGCGGCGCCGCGATGCAGCCTCGTAGAGCCCGGTCCCGGAATGCCCCAGCGGGTGGCGCGTTGTCGCAGGGCGCGCGCTCGCGACCCGTCTGCGGCCGAATCAATCTTGCATAAATAGCTGGAAGCATTGAGGTTTTTGACTCAGGGGTTTGCGGCGAAACTGGCACAGAGCTTGCGAAACCGAACGCCGAGCCCGAGGGACCTCGGGAGCGGTCGGCGGAGCGAGCGCGCGGTCGCAGGTGCTGGCGGCGGGACCCAGCGGGTGCTGCGGCGGCGCCCGCGGAGGGCGCGCCCCGCGAACGGGCCGTTCGGAGCGCTTCCGGATGCCAGCCGGGGGGCCGGGTTCGGAGGACGCCGACCACACTCCAACCCATCGCCCCCGGTCCGCGGGGTCGGGGACTCGGATCGAAGGGGCGCAGCCGCGCGGAGCCGGCGCGCTCGCCCCGAATGAACGCGGACTCGCCGGCGCGGCGCGCGGGCGAACTCCGCGGCCAGAGGAAACGGAAGAAACATGTCGAAGCGACCCGGAATCGCGTCGTGCGTCGCGCTGATGGCCCTTCTCGCCGGCGCGCCCATCGCGGCCGAAGAGATCGTGGAGCGGGTCTACACGGACAGCGACTACCAGGAATTCTCGAACGACGACTGCCTGGCCTGTCACGATGACGAGGGGCTCGAAGGCGACACCCCTCGCGGCGAGACGCTCGAGCTCTACGTCGACGAGCAGATTCTCGCGGGCTCGGTGCACGCGGATCGGCTCTGCACCGACTGCCACCGCGGCGCGCGGGATTTCGAGGACTCGCCCCACAACGACGGAGAACCGCTGCGGCTCAACTGCGCGGGCTCCGGTTGTCACGACGCCGTCATCGAGGAGTACGACGGGAGCATCCACGGCGTCTGGCACGAGAAGGGCGACAAGGAAGCCGCGACCTGCAAGGACTGCCACGGCAACCACGCGATCCTGCCCTCCGCGGACCCGAGGTCGCAGACCAACAAGTTCAATCTCCACCGGACCTGCGCGAGGTGCCACGAGAGCGACGTCGTGCTCGAGACGCGCCCCATCGGCTACGACGAGGCCGTCGCGGATTTCGTCGACTCGATCCACGGCAAGGCGCTGCTGGTGGACGGCCTCGTCGTGGCTCCGAGCTGCAACAGCTGCCACGGCGTGCACGACATACGCCCCCACCAGGATCCGAATTCGAAGATCGGAAGAGAGGAGGTGCCCAAGACCTGCGGCGCGTGTCACGTCCTGGTGGAGGGCATCTACGAAAAGAGCGTCCACGGAAAGTTGCTCAACTCGCACGACACCGGCGCCCCGATCTGCACCACCTGCCATCCGTCCCACGTCTCCGATCCGCCGCACTCCGCGGAGTTTCGCCTGAAGGCAGACAGGATGTGCGGCCAGTGCCACGAGGAGCAGCTCAAGGGCTACCGCGACACCTTTCACGGCAAGGCGATCGCGCTGGGTCGCGCGGAGGTCGCGGCATGCTTCGACTGCCACGGGCATCACGACGTCGCCGAAACCCACGACCCCGCCTCCTACACCAGCGACGAGCGCCGCGTGGAGACGTGCAGGAAATGCCATCCCGCCGCGAACGGCAATTTCGCGAACTACATCGTTCACGCCGACCACTCGGACAAAGAATCCTATCCCCAGCTCTACTACGTATTTTGGGGAATGACCGCGCTGCTGATCGGCACCTTCGCGTTTTTCGCACTGCACACCATCCTCTGGCTCTACCGGTCGATGGCCCTCTACATGAGCGATTCGAGGGAGTGGCGCGAAGAGAAGGTCCAGGCTCGAGACGACACCGAAGAGTTCACACGCTTCACGCCCCTGGACCGCTTCCTGCACGGCCTGATCATCGTCAGCTTCCTGCTGCTCGTGACGACCGGGATGCCGCTCAAGTTCTACTACACGGACTGGGCCAGGGTGATGCTCGACATGATGGGAGGCCAGGCGGTTGCGGCAGTGCTTCACCGACTCGGAGCGATCGTCACGATCTTCTACTTCACGGTCCACGTCGGCTCCGTGATCCACTCGCTCTTCGTCGGGCGCCAGCGCTTCATGAATCCAGAGACGGGGCGGCTCGACTTCC
>JBFGGA010000128.1:0-10486 GCA_041579295.1 Myxococcota bacterium
CGCTGTTCATCCGCATGGCCTGGCACAGCGCCGGCACCTACCGCGTCGCCGACGGCCGCGGCGGCGCCGGCGGCGGCCAGCAGCGCTTCGAGCCGCTGAGCAGCTGGCCGGACAACGCCAACCTGGACAAGGCCCGCCGCCTGCTCTGGCCGATCAAGCAGAAGTACGGGCGCAACATCTCCTGGGCCGATCTGATGGTGCTGGCCGGCACTGTCGCGATGGAGGACATGGGCTTTACGACGTTCGGCTTTGCGGGCGGTCGGGAAGACGACTGGGAGCCGGATCTCGTCTACTGGGGACCCGAAACGGAAATGCTCGGCCGCAAGCGCTTCGACCCGGCGGGCAGGCTCGAGGATCCGCTCGCCGCGACGCAGATGGGGCTCATCTATGTGAACCCCGAAGGCCCCGGCGGCAACCCGGACCCGCTCGCAGCCGCGGAGCAGATCCGCGAGAGCTTCGGCCGCATGGCCATGAACGACGAGGAGACCGTCGCCCTGATCGCGGGCGGCCACACCTTCGGCAAGGTTCACGGCGCGCACAAGCCATCCGATTGCGTGGGGCCCGAGCCGGCGGCCGCCGCCCTCGAGGAGCAGGGCCTCGGCTGGAGCAACCGCTGCGGAAAGGGCGACGCGGAGGACACCGTCACCAGCGGCCTGGAAGGCGCCTGGACCGCGGCGCCCACCCGGTTCACGATGATGTACCTGACGAACCTCTTCGCGTTCGAGTGGGAGCAGACGCGTAGCCCCGGCGGAGCCATCCAGTGGATCCCGAAGGGCGGGCAAGCCGCGAACAGCGTTCCCGACGCCCACGTCGAAGGCAGGCGGCACGCGCCGATCATGCTGACGACGGACCTGTCGCTGAAGACCGATCCGGCGTACCGCGAGATCGCGCAGCGCTTCCTGAAGAACCCGAAGGAGTTCGAGCTGGCCTTCGCCAAGGCCTGGTTCAAGCTCACGCATCGCGACATGGGTCCGCGCGCCCGCTACGTCGGCGCGCAGGTGCCCGCCGAGGCGCTGATCTGGCAGGATCCAGTTCCCGAGGTCGACCATCCGCTGATCGGCGCTCGCGACATCGCGAAGCTGAAAGCCGAGATCCTCGATTCCGGTCTGACCGTTGCCGCGCTCGTCCGCACCGCCTGGGCGGCGGCCGCCAGCTACCGCGGCACCGACATGCGCGGCGGCGCGAACGGCGCGCGGCTGCGCTTCGCGCCACAGAAAGATTGGCCGGTCAACGACCCCGAGGAAGTCGCCGAGGTGCTCGCGACCCTCGCGGAGATCCAGGAGGACTTCGACGGCGGAGTCCTCGACCGCAAGCGGGTGTCGCTCGCCGACCTGATCGTCCTCGGCGGCGCGGCCGCGATCGAGAAGGCGGCCGCGGACGCCGGCTACGAGGTGAAGGTCCCCTTCGCACCGGGTCGCACCGATGCCAGCCAGGAGCAGACCGACGGGGAGTCCTTCGCCGTGCTCGAGCCGAAGGCGGACGGCTTCCGCAACTACTACGGCGAGGGCAACCGTCTGTCGCCGACGGAGAGCCTGGTCGACCGGGCCGACCTGCTCACGCTGACGGTGCCCGAGATGACCGTGCTCGTCGGCGGCATGCGCGCGCTCGGGGCCAACACCGGCGGCGCGAAGCACGGCGTGCTCACGGACCGTCCGGGCGCGCTCTCCAACGACTTCTTCGTGAACCTCCTCGACATGTCCACGACGTGGACGAGGTCGAAGGACATGGAAGGCGTCTACGAAGGTCGTGACCGCGCGACGGGTGCGCTGATATGGACGGCGACTCCGGTCGATCTCATCTTCGGCTCGCACTCCGAGCTACGCGCGGTCGCCGAGGTCTACGCCGCCGACGACGGCGGCGAGAAGTTCGTGCAGGACTTCGTCTCCGCCTGGACGAAGGTGATGACCCTCGACCGCTTCGAGCTGTAACCGCGCAGACGGAGCGGCTCTGGAGCGACCGTGCGGCAGCTCGCTGCGAAGCGTCGCAGCGGGCCTCGGAGGTCTGGCGAGCCGCGGGTCGGAGACCGAGGGCCGCGCAAAGCCAACCCGGGCTCCACCCGGCCCGCATGTTCGGGGACGCCCAAGCGGGTAGGCGTCGTCCACGAGTGGCTCGCGAACCGCGCCGCGCCGAGACCACCCCGGCTCAGCGCAACAGCGACTGGCAGTCCTGGATCTGGACGCTCTGCGCGAGAACGAGCCGGCTCTGATCGAGTGCGGGGGCGACGTCGCGCGTGATGTCCGCGCCGTTCTCCTCGACGCGAACCGACTGCAGCGCAAGCGACGCACCGCTCACGCTGATGCAGGTGCGCTCGCCGCCGCTTCCGAGCCGCTCCTCGAAGAGCTCCACCGCGTCGGCCAGCGTGTTCAGTGCGCTGCGGTCCGCGGCGATGAAGCTCAGCGTCTGGGTGTGCTGCATCGCCTGCTTGGCACCGGGCGACTTGCACATGTGAAAGTCCGGGTAGACCGACGCGATCGCGCGCGCGTTGCGGATCGGCAGGCCCGCAGCGGTGGCATGGGTGATGCTGTTGCGACGCTGTTTGGCGTCTCCGCCGAAGAGCATGTAGCTCTCGTGGAGCGAGCCGGCCACGCGGAAGCTCGCCTCGAGCTGACCCGCGTCGCGCACGATCTCGCGCCCCTCGATCTTCGTCCCCACGCCGCGCGGATCGATCGACACGCCGATCACGTTGAGCAGGAACCAGCCCGTGCCCACGAGCAGGATGAAGAACAGCACGCGGCCCATGGCGAACGTATCGTCGCGCTCGCGGCGAGACCTGAATGGCGCCGCGTTGCGCTCCGGGCGGATGATTTCCGTGAGGCGATAGAGAAAGCCGGCCGGCGCTGCCGATCGTCACCCGGCGACGGAGCCGAGCGCTCGGCACTGGAGACCGAGCGGCGCGGCCCCGTTGGGCCGGCGCGATGCGGCGCGCTCAATCCTCGTCGAATCGGTCGCGCCCCGGGCTCTGCGCGGGGTTTTCAGCCGAGCGGTGCTCGCGCCCGTGCGGGAGATGCAGATCGAGCTCCGGCCCGAGCGGGACGATCCGCGTGGGATTGATCGTGACGTGGCTCTCGTAATAGTGTCGCTTGATGTGCTCGAAGTTCACGGTCATCGCGACGCCCGGAGATTGGTAGAGATCCCGCAGATAGCCGGACAGGTTGGGATAGTCGGCGAGGCGGCGCAGGTTGCACTTGAAGTGGCCGACGTAGACCACGTCGAAGCGAACCAACGTGGTGAACAGGCGCCAGTCCGCCTCGGTGATGCGATCGCCGACGAGGTAGCGCCGGGTGGCGAGGCGCTCCTCCAGCGCGTCCAGGGCCTCGAAGAGCTCGCGAAACGCCTCCCGGTAGGCGGCCTGCTTCGTCGCGAACCCGCAGCGGTAGACGCCGTCGTTGACGCGCGCGTACACGTATTGGTTGAGCTCGTCGATTTCCGCGCGCAGCGCTTCGGGATAGAAGTCCAGCGACGACTCGCCGATCGCGTCGAACTCGCCGTTGAACATGCGGATGAGCTCGGACGACTCGTTGTTGACGATCGTCTCGCGCTCGCGATCCCAGAGCACCGGGACCGTCACGCGGCCGGTGTAGCTCGGATCTGCCCGGGTGTAGATCTCGTGGAGGTAGCGGCTCCTGAACAGCGGATCGGGGATCGCGCCCGAAGCCGCGCTGAACGCCCAGCCGTTCTCGCCCATCACGGGATCGACCACCGAGAGCGTGATCGCCTCCTCGAGCCCCTTGAGCTTGCGGAAGATCAGCGTGCGATGCGCCCACGGGCACGCGAGCGACACGTAGAGGTGATAGCGGCCCGCCTCGGGCGGATGCGGCGTCGAGCCGTCCGCGCGCACCCAGTCGCGAAACGAGCTCTTCGCGCGCACGAAGCGCCCGCCGCTCGATTCCGTGTCGTACCAGCGATCCGACCACTGGCCATCGATCAACATCCCCATGCACACACGATCGTAAAGCCGCTCGACCCCGTCAATTCGCACTAGGTACCGCACAGAGGTTCATTTCACACACCCTGCTCGAATCGAACGGAGCCTTCCGTTCGCGCGCGCGAGCGCACGAGGGGTCGCTCGCCGCAGCCGAGGCCCGACCGGCTCGGCGCTCACGCGGCGCCGGGAGCGCCGATCACTCCGGCGAGCCAGCCGATGGGCCGGGCGCACCGGCCGATTCGGCCGGGGGTGGAACCCGGGACTCCGAGGGGGCCGCGGGGTCGGCCGCGAGCGGCCCGTCCGCATCCGGTGCGCCCGCGGCGTCGAACGGCGGTGGCACGGCCGCGTCGAGCGGAGCGAACGGCGGCTCGGCCGGGGACGCTTCCCGCGCCTCGGGGCGAATCAGCGAGCCGAGGGCCTTGAAGCCGCGCTTGACGAAGAGCGGAACGCTCTGGAGCACCACGCTCGTGGGGCCCGCCGACGCGGGCAGCAGGATCGGCTTCACCTCGGGGTCGCCCCAGGGGCCCTTCACCTCGAAGTAGGCGGCGACGAGGTTGGCGTCCTTCCCGAGCAGCACGCGATTCAGGATCGGAATCTTGCCGAGCACCTGGTCGAGCTTGGGAAACAGGAAGATCGCGACCTTGCCGTGCATCGGCTTTTCTTCGGAGAGCAGCTCGACCTCGCCCGAGGCGAGCACGCCGAGCTCCGGCCCCTCGAGCGAGAACGCCTCCGTGCGCAGCGTGCCGTCTTCGAACTCGAGGATCGTCTCGAAGCTGCGGTAGCGCATCACCTCGCTCGGATCGAAGTCCTCGAGGGCCTCGCTCGCGCGCGAGACCGCGGCCACGGGCGGGGCCTTCTTGCGGATCAGGCCGTCACTCGCGCTCACGTTGAGCTTGCCGCGCAGCGCGGCGTAGAAGGACGCGTCGGGCAGCAGCGTGCCCTCGAAGCTCCCGGTGAGATCGACGCGGCCGCTGATGTGGTTCGGCGGCAATCCGAACACGTTCGCCATCGCCGCCGCATCGCCCGATCTGAGGTCGAAGCGCAGCTGATACGGAACCGCGTCGACTTCCGAGAGGTCAAGGCCCGCGCTCACCTCGGCGCTGCCCGAGGGCGCGAGCTCGATCGCGAGATCGTCGCTGCGAACGCGATCGGCCGACGCCTCGAAGCTTCCGCGCGCGGCGCGCTGCTGCCAGCGCTCGCGCGCGATGGGTCCGACCGAGAACCGGCCCCGCGCCCAGGTGCCCTGCGGAATCGCTGCGACGGGGTGGCCGCCCGGTCGCCCCACGGCCATGCGCACGTCGACGTGCTCGTCGGGAACGAAGAGCCACTCGACCTTCCCATCGATCGGCACCCCCGCCCAGCGGCCGTGGGCGCGCTTCACGCGCAGGCCGCGCGGCTCGGTCTCGATCGCGAGCTCCAGATCGCGAATCGGCCAGAGGAACATCGGATGATCGAGGTAGTCGAAGTGGACCTCGATCGTCGTGCCCGCAGCGCGCGAATCCGGCTCGGGCGTGGAGCGGAGGCTGCGCCAGAGCGCCCCCAGTCCGGTCAGCGGCTCTGCCCCGGAGACGATCTTGCGCGCGTCCGGATCGCCCGCGAAGAAGTTCGGAAAGCCGTCCACCACGAGGTCCAGGCGCGGCAGCGGGGTCCCGTTGAGCACGGCCGTCACACCGATGACCTCGGCGCGCGCGCCGATCCAGAGCACCCGACCGGCCAGCTCCTCGATTCGGTCGGACTCGCCGACCCGGATCACCGTATCCGCGAGCTCGGCACCGAGGCGAAAGCCCTCGGGCATGGTGCGCGTGCGTCCGGCCAGAAAGTCCTGCCAGTTCGCGAGCGTGGCGCCGCCGCTCGCGCGCAGCGAGACGAGCCGACCGCTCTCGAGCGGAGCGACGATCGCGGCCGCCTCCTCGCGGCGGATCTCCGGCAGCCAGCCGATCAGGTGCCGCACCTGCGAGACCTGCACCTCGTCGAACTCGAGCGAGAGGTCCGCCATCGAATCGCTGCGCAGCGGCCGCGCAACCATCCCGCTCATGCGCAGCGTCGTCTCGGGCGTGGTGATCACGCCCTCGTGGACCGCGATGCTCTGCGGCGTGACCACGATGCTCCCCTGCACGTCGGCCCTGGAAAGCTCGGTGCGCTCGGGCGGGCCTCCGTGCGCGGCGGGCACCGCGCTGTGCAGGTTCGAACACGCGATGGCGATCTCGAGGTGGCCGCTGCCGGGCTCCGGCGTCTCGTAGACGATCTCGCCGCTCATGCTGCCGTCGATTCGCGCGTCGGAGCCGAGGTCACGCACGTAGGTGTCGCTGATCCGGAGCGCGAGCGAATCGACGTGCAGCGCGATGCGCATCCGCCCATTGCGCCGGCGCTCGGCCGAGAGCGCGATCTCGCCGAGCACGCGCTCGCCCTCCATCAGGCGGCCCGCGAGCGAGAGTCGACTCTCACCGCGGAACCGGCGGTGAACGAGCCGGCTGCTCACGTCGCGCAGCTCGACGGGGGCCGCACCCTGGGGACCGATCGCGTCGAGCTCGAGCCGGCCGTTCTCGAGCTCGATCAGTGAGGCGAGCCGCGGGGATTCGAGCAGGGATCGGACCGCGATCTCGAGCGCGATCAGCGGGCGCAACAGCTCGCGCGGCGACTTCATCCCGGGCTCGGCGGGAGCGCCCGGGGGCGCGCCCGGCCGATTCGCCCGATCGCGGACGGCTGCGATGCGCAGCGCCGCCCCTTCGACGTGCAGCGCCCGCAGGCGCAGCTCGCCGATCAACATCGACAGCACGTCGATCGAACCCACCACGCGCGGGACCTGCAGCCCCGAGCCCCCCTCGTGCGGCCAGGCGCGCACGTCCCGCGCTTCGAGCTGGATCCAATTGCGCCGAGAAACCGTGAGTTCATCGATGGTTACGGGAGTGGCGAGCGCCGCCGACAGGCGCCCCTCGAGCTTCGACTGCAGGATCTGGGGCGAAACCTCCCAGATCAGCAGCCACCCCGCCAAGGCCGCGGCCGCCGCGATCGCGACGAGCGCGAAGACGAGGACGGTCCGATAGCGGCTCACGCCCCCCTCCCGGCGACCGCGAGCGGCATCGGGCCCGCCCGACCCGCGCGCGCGACGGCGCGGGCGGGCGTCCTGCGGGCTCGTGAACCCAACCTGAGTTTCATCCGCACGTTCTTCTCACGCGCCCCGGCCACGCATCCCCCGGCGGCGGCAGCGCTTCTCGCAACCCGCGCCCGCGTCGAGCCCGCCGCTCCAAGACCGCATTCCCACTAAAGAAATCCTGAGTTCGGTCGAAACGACGAGAAGTTGACTCGACTCCGAGGAACTCCCGGAGCAGAGCTGCCGAGCAAGGAGTGCGCTGTGGAAGTTAATGAATCGCACCCGGTTCGAAAGAATCGCGTCCGAGAGCTTCGAGAAAACCGCCTGATGACCCAGGCCCAGCTTGCGCGCAAAGCAAAGGTCGCCCTTCGCACGATTCACAGTGTCGAAAAGGGTATGAACTGCCGGATGGATACCAAGCGCAAGATCTTGCTGGCCCTCGGATTGCGCTTCGAAGACAAGGACCAGGTATTCCCGTCCAGCTATCGGACCAACGATCCCAACTCGTCCTCCTTCTGATCCCCTCGGCTCCGCCCGTCGACGGGCACGCCCTGGCTCGTCGGGAAAAGCCTCGGATTTCTTGAACCACCCCGGACTTCGGTAACATGGCGGCATCGCTGCTCGGGCATTCGCCCGTGGGAGATCCGCCATTCCGGACCGCGTCACGCTGCTCGCCGACGTCGCCGAACTCGTCTCTCGCTCTCACGGCCTCGGCGAGACCCTGAGCAACGTAGTCGACCTCGTCGCCAAGAGGCTGGACGCGGACGCGTGCTCCCTCTACCTGGCCGACGCGCGCACCAACGAGCTCACGATGGAGGCGACGATCGGTCTCCATCCGGAGGCCGTGAGCCAGGTCTCCCTGCCCCACGGCGAGGGCCTGGTGGGGCTGGCGGCGACCACCGGCGAGCCGGTCGTGACCATCCACGCGCGCGAGCACCCCCAGTACAAGTACTTCCCGGAGACCGGGGAAGAGCGCTTCGAATCGTTCATGGCGGTGCCGATGATCGTGCGCGGCACGACGATCGGGGTGCTCGCGGTGCAGACCATCGCGCCGCGGGAGTTCGATTCCAGCGAAGTTGGAATTTTCAGCACCTGCGCGCAGCTGATCGCGCCCGTGGTCTTCAACGCCCGGCTGCTCGCGCTGGTGGGCGTCTCGGACGAGGAGGCCTCGCTGCGGATCGCGGGCCGCGAGGCCGCGGACCTGCGCGCCGCAGATCGTGTGGAGCACAACATCCAGCACCGCGGTATCCCGACATCGCGCGGGATCGCGATCGGAACCGTGTGCCGGCTTGAGAGCCCGCTCGACCTCGAGCAGCTCCAGTACACGCCCAACGAGGACCCCGAGCGCGAAGCCCAGGAGCTGATGAACGCGATCGGCGAGGCGCGGCGCGCCATCGACGGGATGCGCGAGAAGCTCGGCTCGAAGTTCGGGCTCGACCTGGCCGCCGTCTTCCAGACCCACATCCAGATCCTCGAGGACAAGGGCTTCGTCGCGAAGCTGCGCAGCGAGGCGCTCGCCACGGGCAACGCGCTCGCGGCCCTGTCGAACGTCATCGGAACCTATCGCGAGACCTTCCGACGCCTCTCCGATCCGTACTTCCGCGAGCGCGCGGCCGACATCGAAGACGTCGGCCACCGCGTGATGGAGAGCCTGCTCGGCGAGCGCCACCAGACGACACCGCTCGGCGAGGGCGCGATCGTCGTGGTGAACACGCTGCTGCCGAGCATGTTCGCGCGGCTCGAGGTCGAGAAGGTCGCCGCCGTGGTCGCGGAGCACGGCGGGCCGACCTCGCACGGCGCCATCTTCGCCCGCACCCTCGAGATCCCCGCCGTCACGGGAGTCCCCGGGATCCAGGCCGCGGTTCGCTCGGGCGAGATGGCGATCGTCGATGGCGGAGAGGGCTGCATCATCCTCGCACCCGACGAGGGCCTGCTCTACGAGTATCGGCGCGCGCAGCAGCGCTACACGGTGGCGATCGAGCACCTCGACGCGCTGCGCGACCGGCCCGCCGAGACGCGCGACGGCCGCCGCATCCGCTTGACGGCCAACGTCGGACTCGTGAGCGACCTGCGCCTCGTCGATCAGCACGGCGCCGACGGCGTCGGGCTGTTCCGCACCGAGATGCTCGCGTTCGCGCACCGCGGATTTCCGGGCGAAGAGGAGCAGGCCGAGCTCTACGAGAGCGTCGCGAAGGCGATGGCCCCGCGCCCGGTGACGATCCGCACGCTCGACCTCGGCGGCGACAAGGAGATGCCGAACGTCGGCATGCGGCTGGAGGACAACCCGCAGCTCGGCTGCCGATCGATCCGGCTCAGCCTCGCCAACCAGGGGATCTTCAAGGCGCAGCTGCGCGCCATCTACCGCGCGAGCGCGGCCGGCAACGTCCGACTCATGCTGCCGATGGTCAGCTCGATCGACGAGCTGCGCAGCGCGAGGGCGCTGATCGCGGAGTCGATCGAGGACCTCGAACGGGCCGGCATCCCCTACGACCCGAACGTGCCCGTCGGCCTGATGATCGAGGTGCCCTCGGCGGCGATCAACGCCGAGACGCTCGCGCGCGAGTGCGACTTCTTCAGCATCGGCACCAACGACCTCACCCAGTACACGCTCGCGGTCGATCGCAGCAACGAGTACGTGGCCCACATCTACGACCCGCTGCACCCCGCGGTGCTCGCGCTGATGGACGCGAGCGTGCGCGCGGCGGCGCGCGCCCGCATCCCGATCTCGGTTTGCGGCGAGGTTTCGAGCAACCCGCTCGCGGTGCCGCTGCTCGTCGGCCTCGGCATCAAGGAGCTCTCGAGCATTCCGAGCGCGGTGCCGCTGGTGAAGGAGATCATTCGGGAGCTCGACTTCGGCGACCTCGAGGCCGACGCGCGCGCGGCCCAGGATGCGGGCACCGCGGGCGAGGTGCATCGGATCGCCGCGGCCCGGCTCCGGAGCGCGGGGCTGCTCGAGCACCCCGACATCGGTCCGTGGCTGCGCACCACGATCGAAAAGGTGCTTCCGAGCGGCTGAGCCGCCGCGCGCGCGACCGCAGACCGGGCCCGGCGGCCCCCGTCGACCCACCGGATGCGCTGTGGTACCCATTGCGGGCCGAGGGCCCGAACGCCGTGGCGCGCACCGCGTCCGGCGCATCCATCCAGCCGCGAGCGTGAGCAAGACCAGGACCATGACGACGCCGACCGCCCAGACGCTGCACGCCTACGTCGCGCTCACCAAGCCGCGGATCCTGCTGCTCGTGATCTTCACGGGGCTGCCCGCCATGGCGATGGCGACGGGCGGATGGCCGGGCGCCGCGTTTGCGGCGGCGACGCTCGGCGGCATCGCGCTGGCCGCGGGAGCCGCCAACGCGCTCAACTGCTACCTGGAGCGCGACCGCGACGCGCTGATGGATCGAACCCGCAGCCGCCCGCTCCCCACGAACCAGATCTCGCCGCGCGCGGCGCTGCGCTTCGCGCTCGCGCTGAGC
>JBFGGA010000129.1:0-10370 GCA_041579295.1 Myxococcota bacterium
CCCTCCCCCCCGGCTCCCCCCGATGGCGTTGCTGCTCAAGGGAAAGCGAGCGCGGGTGTAGGTTTCGGCGCCATTCGAACCCGCGCACCGGCCCGCGCAAGAAAATCTCGCAGCCATGCGTTTCGGACGTGCACCGTTTGGGCGAGGGCACCCGATAGCGGTGCGCTTCGGAGTTATACGGACCGCGACGGCGTCAGGGTGTGGTTTGCGCGTGGTAGATCGCGCGCGCTTGGTCGAGCAGCTGCAGCACCACCGACTTCTCCTCGGGCGTGTTGTAGGCGTCGTGGTCGCGCGCGGTTTCGATCAGGCGGTCGATCCAGGCGACGAAGTACGCGGCGTCGTCCGCGTAGCGCGTCGGCTCTCCGCCCACCGTGACGTAGATCGGGCTCGTCGTCGCAAAGGGGCGGAAGTCGCGCACGGGATGGGTCGCCTCGGAGTTCCAGGCCCGCAGCAGATACCAGCCCGACCGCGAGACCTCGATCTTCTGCGCCACGCGAGCCGAGCGTCCACCCGGCTCGATCGGGATCGAGGCCACCACCTCGCCGTTGCCGACCAGCTCGAGGTGGTCCACCGGAACGATCGAGCGCAACGACGCGCTCCACTCGAGCTCGTGGGTGCCCGCGGGCAGCTCGATCGCGTCGCCGATCTCCCGGCCGCCGAGCGCAAAGCCCAGCAGCGGCCCGTTCGTCGCGAAGGTTCGGCCGGCCACGAGCGCCTCGAGGAATCGGCGGTGCTCCAGCGGCGCGGGGGTCTTCGCGTAGACGCGGTTCAACCCCACCGGTCCGCGCAGTGACGCGTAGTTGGTCATCGCGTCGGTCCCGGCTCCGGCGGGAATCCGGAACCCGCAGTTGAGCAGCCGATACCAGACGCTCTGGGTCGCGAAGGGATCCACGTTGAAGCCCACCGCCTCGTAGTAGTCGACCTTGCCGAGCGCCACGTCCACGGGGATCTCGTGCGTGAGCGGCCGCTCGGTGTCGAAGGGGTCCGGAACGCTGTCGAACGGATGCACGTAACCCCCGACCCCACCCTGCGCGTGCGCGAGATCGAGGACGACCGCGTTGGGCGGATACAGACTCGCCGCCGCGGTGTTCACATAGGCGGCGTAGTCGGGCAGCAGCAGGTGATCGCGCAGGCCGAGCAGACCCAGGTGACCCCAGACGCTGGTGTGGAACTCCTGGCCGTGGTTGATGATCACGCCCGCTTCCGCGAAGTAATCGGGGCTCCCGTCGAAATAATTGATGTCGGGGATGCGCTGCTCCTTGTTGACGATCAGGTTCTCGACGAGTCGGACGTCCTCCGCAGAGGCCTGGAATGCGAGCCGTTGCGGGTCCATCCGATAGGAGCCCGCGTAGTTCATGTGCACGTGCAGGTCTGCGCTCCACCAGCCCTCCGCAGCGAGATCCGCGATCCTCTCCAGCGCCACTTCGACCTCCGTCACCGCGCCGCTCGCGACCTTCAGCGCGCGGAGCACGGGGCGATGCTCGGTGCCGCGCATCACCTCGACGCTCACGTCGCCCGCGGGAAGATCGAGCTCGGCCCGACCTCGCGCGTGGAAGTACTGGTATTCGAACGGGCGCTCCGCCCGATCGAAGCCGTCGTCGGAGTGCCAGAGCGCGTCGTCGGGCGCGTAGCCGCGCCCGGCCGCATCCGTCACCGAGACCCGCCCAGCGACCGGGGCGCCAGTCGCCGCGTCGACGATGCGGATGCGCAATCGGCCGGTCGGCGCCCGGTAGATCCGGCGTGCCGCGCGGACCTCATGGCGGCGGCCGCCGGGAATCTCCTGGACCCACAGCGAGGTGTTGCCGCCCTCGTTCGACACGTAGGCGATCTTCTTTCCGTCGGGCGACCAGCGGGCCGCGGTGACGTCGTGCTCGCCGTAGCTCAGCGGAAAGACGTCGCCGCCCTCGTCGGTCATGATCCAGAGCTGGTGGGATTGGCGACCGAGGTAGGAGGAGTAGATCACCCGTCGGCCGTCGGGCGACCAGTCGGGGCGCGCCTTCCAGGTGGTCTCCTCGTAGCGGATCTCGCGAGGCTCCGCGCCGCGCTTCGCGCGCATCCGGAAGAATCCGCCGGTCCCCCAGATGCGCCCCCGGTTCGAGACGAAGAGGAGCTCGTTTCCGTCGGGCGACCACGTGGGCGATAGGTAGTGGTCGTAGGCGCTGTAGTAGTAGCGAGGCAGCGCGCTCCGGTGGTCTTCGGTCAGGCGGCGCACGTCGCCCTCGCGCAGCTCCATCACGAAGATGTGCCAGCGCCCCTCGAACTGCGTCGAGACGAAGGCGACGCGATCGCCGTCGGGCGAGAAGCGCGGCTCGAGATTGACCGCGCCGTTCGCGGTGAGCGGGCGGGGCTCGAGCGATTCGAGATCCAGGAGCCAGAGCTCCATCGCGTCGCCGCGATACGACGTGTAGGCGATCGATCGACCGTCGGGCGACCAGTCGGGCTGAAAATCGTAGCTCGCTCCCGCCGTCAGCTGTTCGGCCTCCTCGCTTCCGAGCCGCTGGCGCCACAGCCGACCGCCCATCGAATACACGAGCGCGGACCCGTCGGGCGACCACGCCACCGAGCTCGGGCCGGTGGTGGGCTGCGGCAGGTACATCTCGCGGTAGTAGTAGCTGTGGGGAACCGCGATCTGCTTGAGGACCGGCTCGCGCCCGGCGGCCGCGCCGAGATTCGGAACCGCGATCGACAGGGCGAGGGTGAAGACCGCGCACGCACCGAGGCGATTGCGAATTCTTGCGGACGGGCCGTGGAAGGCGATCGCCCGCGCACCGAAGCGATTGGCTGTCTGCATCTTCAGGCATCCCCTGACAAGTCTTGGAGCGCGCTGCCGCGTTCGATCGCCGCGGCTACTCCTCGATCACGCAGCGGCTCTGCTCCCGCATGAACTGCATCACGTAGTAGGGGCCGCATCCCCCCTTCCCGCTCGAGCCGGAAGCCTTCCAGCCGGTAAACGGCTGCGCGCCCGGCCACGCGCCCGTCGTCGCGCCGCTGCGCTTGTTGACGTAGGTGACGCCCACCTCGATCTCGTCGAAGAACTTCTCCACGTCTGCCGCGTCGTTCGAGAACAGGCCCGCCGTCAAGCCGTACTCCACCTTGTTGGCCTCGGCGAGCGCCTGCTCGAGCGAGTCGACCTCGCCGACCGCGAGCACGGGGACGAAGAACTCCTCCTCGAACAAGCGGCTTGCGAGCGGAGCCTTGATGACGGTGGGCTCCACGTAATGGCCCTTGCCGAACGCGCCCCCCTGCATCCGGCGTCCGCCCGTGAGGATCGAGCCATCCCGCTTCGCGATTTCGACGGCTCGCTCGTACGTGGCGACGGCGTTGGCGTTGATCACCGGGCCGAAGTACACGTCGCGCTCGGTCGGATTGCCGATCGAGATCGATCTCGTCTTCTCGAGCAGCTTCGCGGTGAATTCCTCGGCCACCTTCCGGTGCACGTAGACCCGCGAGCACGCGCTGCACTTCTGGTTCTGGAGCCCCCACGCGGATTTCATCACGCCTTCGGCCGCCGCGTCGACGTCGGCCGAATCCATCACGATGCAGGCGTTCTTGCCACCGAGCTCCATCAGGCACGGCTTGACCCATTTCTCGCTGAGCCCCTTGTAGATCCGGGTGCCGACCTCCCTGGACCCCGTGAAGACGACGCCGCCCACCTTGGGGTGCTGCCAGAGCGCGTCGCCGATCGCGGAGCCGCGCCCCGATACGAAGTGCAGGACGTCCCCCGGAACCCCGGCCTCGCGGAAGATCTGGTAGAGCCTAAGCCCGGTCCACGGCGTGTCCTGGGCGGGCTTGAAGACGAGCGTGTTTCCGGCCACGAGCGCCGCGGACGACATCCCGCAGCCCAGCGCCATCGGAAAGTTGAACGGCGCGATGCAGACGAAGACGCCGAAGGGCCGCAGCAGGTCCGTGTTGTCCTCGATCGGCGTGAGCTTGTTCATCTTGCGCTGGAAGCCGTTCGCGTCCTCCATCTGCTGCGCGTAGTAGTCGATCAGGTCCGCCGCCTCCTCGGCGTCTCCGAGGGCCTCGAGGCGGTTCTTGCCGACCTCGAGGCTCATCAGCGCGGCGATCTCGAACTTGTCGCGGCGAACCAGCTCGGCGGCTTCGCGCATGATCGCGACGCGCTTGCGCCAACCGACCTTCTCCCAGGTCAGGCGCGCCGCGTAGGCGGACTCGATGGCCCGGTCGACCTGCTCGACGGTCGCGGACGTGAACTCGCCGAGCACTAGATCGGTGTCGATCGGCGACGTATCGACGATCCTGGGCAGATCCGATCGCACTTCCTTGCCGTCGATGTAGATCGGATGATCGCGACCGCATTGCGATCGAACCGCCGCGAGCGCCTCGTCGAACGCCGCGTGGATCAAATCCATGTCGGCCGCCGAGGTCGTGTAGGTGATCTTCATCCGGTCCACCGTCTCGTCCGTCATGTCGTCTCCTCGTGCGTGGTCGGTTGATCGATGCGATCGGGCCCTAGGCGTCCGCGCGTTTGCGCGTCGTCTCGATCGCCGCGTCGAGCGCCGCTCGGAACCGCTCCAGAAGCTCGGAGATCTCGCCCTCGGTGATGATGAATGGGGGGCCGATCAGGACCAGGTCGCCGTTCTCCCGTTCGGTGTACCCCGAATTGGGCCACACCACGAGCCCCTCGTCCCGCGCGGCTCGCCCGAAGGCATCCGCCATGCGGAGGGCGCGGTCGAAGGGCTCACGGGTCGACTTGTCGGCGACGAACTCGACGCCCACGAGCAACCCGCGCCCGCGCACGTCCCCCACGTTCGGGTGCGCGAGGAGCTCGTCGAGGTACCGCCGGAGGACCTCCCCCATTTCCGCGCAGCGCTCGATCAGACCCTGCGTCCGCAGCTGTCGCAGGGTCGCCAGCCCGGCCGCGCAGGAGACCGGAAACTGCGAGAAGGTCTGGTTGTGCAGCGGCGCGCCCGAGCCGCGGGCGAGGACATCGGTGATCTTTCGCGAGGTCAGCATCGCCGAGAGCGGCGCGTAGCCGCCGCCGATCCCCTTGCCGAAGATCTGGAAGTCCGGCGCGACTCCGTACGGCTCCAGCGCCGAGAAGGTGCCGGTGCGCCCGGCGCCGACCAGGACCTCGTCCGCGATGAACAGCACGTCGTGGCGATCGCAGATCTCCCGGATCCGCCGCCAGTAGTCCGGGCGCGGCACCGAAGCGCCCGTCGAGACGCCGCCCACCGGCTCGGCGATGAAGGCCGCGACGCTCTCGGGCCCCTCGCGCAGCAGCACCTCCTCGAGCGCAGAACCACTGCAGGCCGGGCAGTCCTCGCGCTCTCCGCGACACGCACAGCGGTAGGCGTAGGGCGCCGGAACGGTGCAGACGGGCACCAGCCAGTCGTGGAACAGCTTGCGGTAGGCCGGGCGGCCCGAGACCGAGAGCGCGAGCAGCGTGTTGCCGTGATAGCTCGGCATCAGCGCGACGAGCTTGCGCTTCTCGGGCCGACCCGACTCCGCCCAGAATTGACGCGCCACCTTGAGCGCGGCCTCGACGGCGTCGCCGCCGTTGCAGCAGAAGAGCGCCTTGTCGAGGCCGTCGGCGGCCAGCGCGCTGAGCTCGGCGGCGAGCTCCTCGACGGCATCGTGGGTGAACGCCATGCCGCTCACGTAGCCGAGGCAGGCGGCCTGCTCGCCGACCGCCTTCGCGATCTCGGCGTTGCCGTGGCCGAGGTTGCTGACGAGCGCGCCGCTGCTCGCGTCCAGATAGCGCTTGCCGGTGTCGTCGTGCAGCCAGCAGCCCTCGCCGCGGACGATCTTCGGAAAGGACCCCGTGAGCTTCCGGTAGAGCACGTGTCCGGCGGGGTAACGGTTCCGCGTCGTCGGGGACATCGGCGTATTCTATCAATCCCGGGGAAAAATCGATCGCGCGGCGCGCCGGGTCGAACGCCTAGCGGGCCGCCTCGTCGGCGTGGAGCGCCGCGATCCGCCCGCGCATCGCTTCGGAATCCGGAGCGCCCAGCCGGCTACCCAGCGCCATCGCGACCGCGCTCGCCGACAGGGCGAGCACGATCGGGGGGAAGCCGAAGTCCACGCCGCGCGCGAGCGCGACGGCGTACGTCCCGGCACCCGCGACCAGCGAAGCCACCCCGCCGGCCCGGTTCGCGGGCTTCCACCACAGGCCCGCGACGGTGGGCACGAAGAGCCCCGCGCTCAGCAAGCCGATGCCCGCGGTGTAGAACCGCGTCAAGAGCTCGGGGGGCGACAGCGCCCCACCGAGGGCCAGGATCCCGACCCCCCACGCCGTGGCCACGCGAACCGCGGCGAGCGTCCGGTCGCTCGCCCGTTGCCGCAGCACGCCGCCCAGCAGGTCGTGCGCGATCGCGGAGCTGCAAGCGAGGAGCAGCGCGTCGGTGGTCGACATCACGGCCGCGAGCACGGCCGCCACCGCCAGCCCGCGAATCACCGCGGGAAACTCGAGCTGGATCACGCGGAGGAAGACCCGATCGGCGTCCGCGAGGTCCGGGAAGGCGAGCTTTCCGACCGGAACGATCGCGAGCACCGCGGCGAGGATCATCGCGCTGTAGGCCAGCATCGCGAGGTTCAGCGAGAGCTGCGCGCTGCGCGCGTCCTTCGCGGTGAAGACCCGCATCACGATGTGGGGGATCACCGGAACCGCGGTCGCCCAGATGACGAAATACCCGATCGAGCTCCCGATGTCGCGATCGGCGAGCTGGCCGAGTTCGGGCGCCGCCCGCGTCGCCTGCCGCATCAGCTCGAGTGGCGAGCCCACGCGCCAGACCACCGCGACCGCGGTACCGATGACCACGATCAGCATCAGCACGCCCTGAACCACGTCGGTCCAGGTGATGGCGATCATTCCGCCGATCGAGACGTAGGTGACGAAGACCAGCGTCGCGATCACGAGCGCCGTGTCGTACGGGACGCCGAGCAGCGCGTTCGCGGTGATCCCGGCCGCCTTGAGCTGGGCGACGATGTAGGCCGTGAACGCGACCACGATCAGCGTCGGAACCAGCAACCGAACGACGGGGCTCGGAAAGCGGAAGGACAGGAAATCGGTGATCGTGTAGCGGCCGAAGTTGCGAAGCTGCCGCGCGACCAGGATCGACGCGAACGGAAAGCCGATCACCGCCCCAGCGAAGAGCGCGAGGGTGGTGGGAATCCCGATCGAGTAGGCGAGGCCCATCACGCCGATGATCGAGCCGCCGCTCGCGAGGCTCGCCATGATGGCCATGGTGTTGACCGCGGTGCCGATCCGACGCCCCGCCACCCAGTACTCGTCGCGGGAGGTGAGCACCCTTCGCGACGCGTAGACACCGATGCCGATGCAAGCGCCGAGATAGAGGAGCACCAGGACCCGCTCGACGAGCATTCCGATGCCCCGCTAGCGTCGCGGCCGGCCGCGCCGGAAGACCCAGAGCGTCACGATCGGCGAGAGCACCATCAGCGCGGCCATCAGCCAGCCGAACAGCGCCATGCCCGCGATCTCGACGCCGCGCGCGGCCGGGAGGAAGGATCCCCCCGCGACGGCGATCAGCGCGCCGAGCGCGCGCTTCTCGCTCCGCGCCATCGGGAAGAAGTGCTTGCCCCCGCTCATGCTTCGACCTCGAGTCCGGTTGCAGACCGCCCGGAGTATCCGCGGCCGGTCGCCCAGCGGCAAGCGCGGGCCGGCCCGCGAGCCCGATCGACCGCCCGGCGCGGCGCGCGCGAGCCCCGCGCACCCCACGCGAACCCGGCGCGCCGCGCGCGAGCCGCGCGCCGCATGGCCCAACGATCGCCAAAGGCCTAACTTTCGGCCTGGCGGGGCAATCGCCCGCGCCGGCGTCGGGGCGTCCGAGCCGGAACCGGCGCGCCCGAGCCGGGATCGGGGCATCCGACCCGCCGCCGCGGCGACCCCGTCCGAATCGCGTTGGAGTGGATGCATGCGTGAAGTCGTCATCGCGAGCGCGGTGCGCACACCGATCGGGCAGATCCGGGGCGCGCTCTCGAACGTGCGCCCCGACGACCTGCTCGCGTTGGTGCTGCGCGAAGCCGTCGATCGCGCCGGGATCGACGCGGCGGAGATCGAGGAGGTGATCGCCGGCTGCGCGAACCAGGCCGGCGAAGACAATCGAAACGTGGCGCGCATGGCGGTGCTGCTCGCGGGCTTTCCACAATCGCTGCCGGCCTCGACGGTGAACCGGCTGTGCGCGAGTGGCCTCACCGCGATCAACCAGGCGGCCCGGGCCATCCGCGCGGGAGAGGGCGACATCTACCTCGCGGGCGGGGTCGAGAGCATGACCCGCGCCCCGTACGCGCTGCCGAAGAATCCCCAGCCATTCGGCCCTTCGGGCAACGCCACGGCTTACGACACCACGCTCGGCTGGAGATTTCCGAACCCGAAGCTGGAGGCGATGTTTCCGCTCGAACCCATGGGCGAGACCGCCGAGAACATCTACGAGCTGAGCCGCGACGGAAAGATCGCCGGCGGCGAGATCACGCGGAGCGACCAGGACGCATTTGCGCTCGAGAGCCAGGCGCGAGCGGTGCGGGCGATCCAGGAGGGCCGATTCGAGCGGGAGATCGTCCCGGTGCCGGTGCCGCAGCGCCGCGGCGACCCGATCCTCTTCGGTACCGACGAATTTCCGCGCTGCACGCGCGAGGGTGACATGTTCCGGCTCGCCACCGACATGGAGAAGCTCGCGCAGCTGCGGCCCGCCTTCAGACAGGGCGGGACGGTCACGGCCGGAAACTCGAGCGGCATCAACGACGGCGCCGCGGCCGTCGTGCTGATGTCCGCCGCCAAGGCCGAGGCGCTCGGCGTCCAGCCGCTCGCGCGCTGGGTGTGCTCCGCGGCCGCGGGCGTCGACCCGCGCGTGATGGGCCTCGGGCCGATCCCCGCGACCCGCAAGGCGCTGGCGCGAGCGGGTCTGTCGCTCGACGACATCCAGCTCGCCGAGCTCAACGAGGCGTTCGCCGTCCAGTCGATCGCGGTGCTGCGCGAGCTCGGGCTCGACCACGCGATCACCAACGTCAACGGCGGAGCGATCGCGCTCGGCCACCCGCTCGGGTGTTCGGGGGCGCGACTGCTCACGACGCTGCTGCACGAGATGCAGCGGCGCTCCGAGCTCGGCGAGCCTCCCCGATACGGTCTGGCGACGCTCTGCGTGGGCGTGGGCCAGGGCGAAGCCGCGATCGTCGAGAAGCTCTAGGCGCGCGACCCCGGGGAGGGAACGCGCGACGTCGCGGGCGAACCCGAAGCGAGCGCGCCAGCCGGTGAAGCCGAAGGAGCCGACCGCGAGAGGTAGGAGATGAAGGAAGTTCCCCAGATTTCGTTGGAGCAGGCCGTCGCGCTGGTCAAGCCCGGAGACACGATCCTCGTCGGCGGATTCGGGATGACGGGAAACCCGGTGCACCTGGTTCACGCGCTCGCGGAGGCCGGCGTCGAGGATCTCACCTACGTTGCGAACAACGTCGGCGAGGTCGGGCTCGGCGGCGGCCGGCTCGTGCGCACCGGCCAGCTCAAGAAGGCGATCGGGTCGTTCTTCACCAGCAACCCCGAGGCCGTCGCGGCCTCGCAGGCCGGAACGTTGGAGGTGGAGCTGATTCCGCAGGGCACCCTCGCCGAGGCGCTGCGCGCGGGCGGCGCGGGAATCGGCGCCTTCTACACGCCGACCGCGGCCGGAACCGTGATCGGCGAGAAGCACGAGACCCGGGTCATCGCCGGAAAGCCCCAGGTGCTGGTGCCGGGCATCCGGGGCAACGTGGCGTTCATCCGCGCGTGGCGGGCCGACACCGCGGGCAATCTCGTCTACCGGATGACCGAGCAGAACTTCAACCGGGCGATGGCCACCGCGGCCGACCTCGTCGTCGCGGAGGTCGAGAAGATCGTTCCGGTGGGCGAAATCGATCCCAACCACGTCCACACCCCGGGCTGCTTCGTCGACTATCTCGTCCAGGCCAGCACGACGCTGGAAGAGCTGGGCACGTCCGCATCGGTCGCGTCGAGCGACAAGAAGGTCGACGACGCGCGCATGAACATGGCCCGTCGCGCGCTCCAGGAGCTCGCGCGCGGCGACGTCGTCAACCTCGGGATCGGAATTCCGACGCTCGTGGCGGACCTGATCACGCCCGAGCACGGAATCATCCTCCACAGCGAGAACGGCATGCTCGGCGTAGGCCCCGCGCCGACGGAGGGCGGCGCGATGGACTACCCGGTGAACGCGGGCAAGATTCCCGTCACCGCGCTGCCGGGGAGCAGCTACTTCGACAGCGCGGACTCGTTCGCGATGATTCGCGGCGGCCACGTCGACGTGGCGATCATGGGCGGACTGCAGGTCGACGAGGCGGCCAACCTCGCGAACTGGGCGGTTCCGGGCAAGCCGCTGCTCGGCGTGGGCGGGGCGATGGACCTGGCTTCG
>JBFGGA010000130.1:0-10347 GCA_041579295.1 Myxococcota bacterium
CGAACCGCTCGCGTGAAGTTCTGCAGCCGCTGCTTGCCCGAGACCATCGTTCCCCTCGGCGGCGACGCGCCGTGGGTCGGCAGGCCGTCGACCAGCAGGGAGCCGTTGGCCGGCCGGGGGGGCAGGGTCGCCGCGACGGAGAACGCGGCGTGCAGGCTCGTGCCCTCCCTGGGGACGGTCTTGCGCAGGCGCGCGACCGCCTGCTCGAGCGCCGAGCCGTCGCCGACCTCGATCCAACCGGGGCCGCGGTCGTCGAGCAGCGGGGTGGCGCGGGTGTTGAAGGTGTAGATCTGGAAGCGGCTGTCCCCGGGGATGTTGGCGGTCAGCCAGTCGACCGTCCCGACCACCTGCTGCCACTTGGCGGCGCGTAGCTTCTGCTCTTCGGGCAGGTGGCGCAGCCGGACGACATTGACGATCGTCGAGGCGAGCATGCTCGCCGACGCGTCCACGAGGATGAGGATGCGCCGTCCACCGATCCGAAGCCCCGTCAGGTACTGTCGGTCGCCCTCCGCGAGGATCGTTCGCGTCTGCGTTCCCTCTTCCTCGGGGGTCGCAGCGGTCACCCGCTTGATCTCCTCGAGCTCGGCGAGCCGTCGCTTGTGCGCGTCGAGCTCGGCCTTCGCGTCGAGGTAGCGGCCTCGCTCGCCTTCGAACGCGCTCTCGGCCGAGGAGATGTCCCGCTCGAGTCGGCTCCGGACCCGGCGCGCCGCGGCCTGCCGCTCGGAGATCTCGGTGAACTCCGCCCTGAGCTGGGCGAGCGCGCGCTCGCCGGCCATCGCCAGGCTCTCGAGCCGCGTCCGGTCCGACTCGAGGCCCTCGAGCTTCTCGCTGGACGCCTCCTGGATCTTCGCGCTGATGATCATGAAGACGAGGATCACCGCCCCGAATCCGCAGCACATGCAGTCGAGAAACGACAGCGCGAACGCGTTGACGGGTCTACGCGCCATCGCCGCTCACCGCGATCAGCTGCGCTTCTTCGCTGGATCCCGCCACCGCGATGCGATCGCCCGGGTGGAGGCGCGCGCCGGATTTCGTCGGCAGCGCGTTGACGAGCACGCCCGTGCTCCCCGCACACTCGAGCCGCAGGCCGTCCTCCGCGCGTCGCAGCGCGAAGTCCGCGGGCGCGTCGCCGCGCTTCGCGACGATCTGCAGCCTGCCCGCTTCGTCGACGCGCAGGTTCAGGTCGCCGGCGCCGATCGGATGCGCGGTGGCGCGGATCAGCAGGTGCGTCGGCTCGGCGACGGGGTCGTCCAGCTCGTCGGACCGCAGCGCGGGGAGTCGTCCCGAGGGCGCTCGACAGGCGAGGGACTTGACCAGCGCGGTCTCGCCCGGCGCGGACCGGACATCTGCTGCGCGCGCGAGCGCGCCGAGCGCACCGGCGCCCGGCGGAAGCGCGACGACCCGCACGCGCGAAATCTCGGCGAGGCGCTCGGCCGCCCCGGGCAGGCCCGCGAGCACGGAGCCCACCCGCACCGCGAGCCCGCGGCCCGCGCGCCGCGCCGCCGCGACGCGCTCCGCGAGGCGCTCGTAGACGTCCGCGGCCTCCGCGACGAGCGCCTTGCGCTCGAGTTGGATGCTCCGGGTCGTCTCGCCGACGTCGAACTCCACGGTCGCGGACGGCAGGCTGCCGAAGGCCGCGAGCCAGCTCGGAAGCGCGTCGAACAGGCGCTGCTCGCTGTTTCCGTCGCGGAGCGGGTCGAATCGGGTCTGCGCGACGAAGGCCGCCGCGATGCGCCGGGCCCAGCGCTCGCGAAGCTCGGCGACTCCGATGCGACTCGCGATCTCGAACGCTCCGGCGCTGGCCTGCTCGCGACCACCGCGCCGCGACAGGCCGATGCGCGTGAGTCCGAAGCCGTGCAGCTGGGCCTCGAGGTGAAGCGAGTCCCACCCCGGATGCAGGCTTTCGCAGGCCGCCACCGCCGCGTCGACCAGGCCGACCACGGGCATCTCGCACGCCTCGGCGATGCCGAGCAACAGGCCGAGCTGCTCGCGTCCGAAGCTGCCCGGAACGACCAGCAGGACCTCGTCGGTCGGCTCGCCGAAGCGCCGCCAGAGCCCGAGCAGCTGCTCGTGCGCGAGGTCCGCAGCGTTGCGCGCCGTCGCGAGCGGCCTCGCGAGCGGGCTCAGACCCAGGTCCGACCAATAGCGGTCGTGGGCGTCGCGCGGTCGCAGGCGGCTGGCTCGCAGCGCCGCGTCGCCGAACGCGAGGCCGTCGCCCGTTTCGATCGCGCAGCCCGGCTCGGTCGCGATCAGACCGCTCAGTCGCGCGATCGCGATCGAGGCGTCGTTGAGTTCGATGGCGAGGCTCGTCATGCCGGTTGGGCGCGGCCCGCGTCCATGTGCCGGATCAGGTGGGTCTGGCAGTAGTCCTGCGCCTCGAGGACCAGGCGCTCCTGGAGCAGCTGGAGTTGATGCACGAGCAGCATCAGGACCAGGCTCAGCAGCAGTGCGACGAAGGTCGAGTTGAACGCGACGCCCAGACTCTGGGTGACGCCCGTGATGTCGCCCTCCATCGCCTGATAGGCGAGCGCGAGCGCCTGCCCGATGCCGCGAACGGTGCCGATGAACCCGATCGACGGGATCGCCCATACGATGTAGCGGATCATCGAGAGCTCGGAGTCGAGTCGCTCCCCTTCGGCCTGGCACAGCGACTCCACGGTGGCCGCGGCGTCCGTGATGCTCCGACTCGACTCGAAGCGGTGCAGCGCCGCGAGCAGGCAGCGCGCGAGAAACGAGCCGACCGCGCTCTCGGGCAGCGATCGGATGTGCCTCTCGAAGCTGCGCGCATCGCTGTGCAAGATCCGGGTTCCATCCTCGATCGGAATCAGCTCCTCGCCGAGCAGGGCCCGCTCGCGGATCACCTTGCTTCCCTTGTAGCCGACCAGCGCGAGCGCCCAGAGCATCAGCACGAAGCAGGCTTCCTGCTCGAGGTCGCGAATCACCACGTAGACGGATCGCTCGGGTACGTAGCTCTCGTCCTGTTCGATGCGGATGGCCTGCTCCTCGAGATCCGCGGCTGCGAGCGGGCGGACGAGGGTCACGTAGATCGCGTGAACGACGATGATCGCGGCCAGCAACGAGAAGAGCTCGTAGACGAACTCGAACGGAAGCTCGCGCCGCAACGGAAATCGAATTCGCATGGCTGGCCCCTAGATGTCCGCGGGAAAGGAGACGACCGACTCCGCGTCGATCTTGTCGGTCGGCACGAAGGGCTTCGAGGTCTTCTTGCGGGGTTTGACGGGAGCGGGTTCCGTGTGTGCCGCGGCGGCTTCGTCGGCGTCCGAATCCTTCGGGCCGCCTGCCGCTGCACTCGGCGAATCGCCGGCCTCCGCACCGGCCGCTCGCGCGAGCTTCCCGTCGGTCGCAGCGCCGGTCATCGTCTCGGCGGCGGCGCCGGCTTCGTGCGAATCGAATCGGGGTGTCTGTGCGCCCGCGGCGTTCGCGGCAAGCGCCGCCGCGAGCGCGCCGATCGCGAGCGCGCGCAGCGCTCGCGCCGCGAGGTCGCGTCTATTTCTCGTAGCGCGCGATGCGGAAGCCAACGTCGTCCCGTCCCTCTTTTCCGTAGTCGCGATAGGCGAGCCGCAACTGTGTCTCGCTCGCAGATTTCCAGCTCGAACCGCGGATCACCCGCAGCCCACCGGTCTCGGGACCCAACGGATCCACCGCCGCAGCTGCGGCGCTCGACCTCGCATAGATCCCATATCGGTCGTGGATCCATTCGGCAACATTTCCACCCACGTCGAAGAGCCCCAGCGGGTTGGCGCCGTTCGCGCCGACCGGCGCCGACACCGGAAAGCCGTCGCGGTAGGAGAGCAGCGCGCTCGATACGATGCCCGCCGCAGAGGCGTCGGCGTAATTCCCGGATCCGGGCGGGAGCTCCGCGTCGTCGCCCCACGGAAATCGGTGGTTCGTCGCACCGGCCGCGTAGCGCGCCGCCCACGCCCACTCCGCCTCGGTCGGCAGGCGGTAGCCCGTTCCGACCGGCTCGACGAGCAGGAGGTTTCCGTCTCGCTGCTCGTAGGCGGGCGTCAACCCCTCTCTCCGACTCAGCCAGTTGCAGAACAGCACGGCCTCCCGCCACGAGATCCGGCTCGCCGGTTGCTCGTCGCCGCCCAGGTCGAAGCCCGCGTGGGAGCCCGGATCGTGCCCGGGCGCGAACTGCCTGAACTCGCGGTTCGTCACCTCCTTGGCGCCGATGTAGAAGGCGCGCGTCAAGCTCACCTGGCGCTCGGTCTCGTTCGGGCGGCGCCCGGGCTCGCCGCGCCGCGACCCCATCGCAAACGTTCCCGGGCCGACGCGCACGAGCTCCTGCCCAAGCGAGGTCGCGAGCCTGGGCGCTCCCGCGCTCGCAGTCACGCCTTCCTTCTCGAGCCGGACCTCGATGCGCTGCGGAAAGCCCGGTCGCGGCGTGACCGTCAGGCTATGCGCCTGATGGCCGTCCTTGGCGATCACGAGCGCGTGAGGCGAGGCCAGCAGCCGGAGCTTCTGGTTCGCCTCTCCTTGCGGTTTGCCATCCACGTGGAGCGTAGCGCCGGCGGGATCGACGATCAGATCGATGACACCGATCCGCGGCTCGAGCTCGATCTCGATGCGCTTCGTCTCGCCGGGGTCGAGCTCGACGCTGCGCGAGGCGAGCTCGTGCCCGATCTTGAACAGCGAGATCTCGTGCACCTCTCCCGACGCGAGGCTGAGCTCCATCGGCGTGCGGCCCGCCGCTTGGTCGTCGACGACGATCTGGGCACCCGGCGGGCGGCTTTCGATGTGCAGCCGCGCGTCGGCCTTGGCGAGCGCGACTTCCGCGAGCGTCTGGGGCCGGTTGGCGATCACCTCGATCTCGCGTCGCCAGGGCTCGTGCCCCTCGAGCCTCAGCTCGATCGCTCGCCTGCCGGCGTCGAGATCGAAGCGGCCGGGTGTCTCGCCGATCTCGACGCCATCGACCCAGACGCGCGCGCCCGCCGGATCGGACGTGATCGAGATCGGCGCCCACGCCGGAATCAGCTCCACCTCGAATCGCTGCTCGATTCCCGCGCCCTCGATCTCGATCGCGAGCTCGGCGGGAAGGTGCCTGGGAGCGCGGACGGTCAGGCGGTGCGGGCCGGGCGGAATCGGCAGCGCCTCGAGCGGGGTGACGCCCACCTGCTCGCCGTCGACCTCGACGCTCGCGCCAGCCACGGGCCGGCTCGCGATCTGCGCGATGCCCGGCAGCTTCTCGAGCGCGAGCGCGATGCGCTGGCTGGGTGCGCGGGTCACCTCGATCGTCGCCTCGAGTCGCTCGTAACCCCGCTTCTCGGCGACGACCCGATGGGAGCCCGGACGCAGCAGGTAGCGCTCGCCGATGTGGAAGCCGAAGAGCGTACTCGGGACCGCGATTTCGTCCGGGGCGGGCTCCACGACGAGACGCACCGAGACCGCCGTGAAGCTGAACCAGAGCAGCACGAGCAGCAGGGTTCCGATCGCCCACGTCGCGACGACCGCGGGCCTCACCCGCCGGCGCGCCGCGGGGGCCTTGGCCTGGCTCGACGGGCGGAAGGGAGTCGGTGCGATGACGTCGGCTTGGCGCTCGCCGCGCTCCGCGCCGCGCGAAGCCGCGCGCGATCGCCATTGCAGGTGCAGGGTCGCTCCGCGGAGCGAGCAGGCGATCTGCTCGCCCGCGATCTGAATGCTGTCGCCGTCGGCGATCCTGCGCGATCCGGACAGCGGCTCGCCGTTGACGCGGACCGGCTCCGCCGACTTTCCGCTCTGGACGAACGCGCTGCCATCCAGCACGCCGATCGAAGCCACCGCGCAGGAGTCGTCGGAGACGGGAACGCGGATCTCGTCGATGCTGCGCGCGCCGATCGTAAGCGGGAGCGCGTCGAGCTCGATGCGCCGCTGCTCGCCGTCGCGCGAGAGGATGAGCCGGGTTACCTCAGCCACCCGCGCACCGCTCCGCCCGGCTCAGATCTTCTCGGTGCACCGGACTTCCACGACTGGAGGCCGTCCTCCGGGGATGACCGAGATTTCGCTTCGCGTATCGCGGTAGCCGTTCCGGCGGCCGACCACCACGTAACGGCCCGGCTTGAGCGCGACGTCGCGGCGCGCGAAGCTTCCGAGCGTCGCCACGCCGCGAATGACCACCTCGGTGAGCGTGTCGGACTCGAACGTCACGCTGATCGGCGTCGAGGCCAGCTGCAAGGCGATCTGCAGCTTGCGCACCTGGTCGGCGAGCTCGGGCCTTCCCCCCGCTTCGCGCTGCCCGAGCTCCACCAGATTGGCGGCCTCCGCGAGCGCCTTGGCTCGGAACAGTTGGGTGGGATCGTCGAGCAGCTCCCCGATGCGCTCGGAAATTCGGGCCAGCTCGCGATTGCGTCTCAGTCCCTCCTCGGCGAAGGGGAGATTATCCTGGGTTTTCAGGATTGTCTGGTAGAGCGACGCGGCTTCGCGCCACTCCTCGGAGTGCTCCGCGGCTTCCGCTCGCTCGCGCAGCGAGGCGATCGCCCGCGAACTCTCGATCTGCCGCAGCTGCCGCAGGCCGTCCACCACCTCGGGCGCGTCGGGCCGGAGCGCGCGCGCCCGCTCGAAGCGGCCGCGCGCAGCGGCGAGATCGCCGTTGGCCATCGCGACCAGCGCGAGCGAGAGGGTCGACTGGTAGTCCGCATCGGCCTGCGCGGCTTCGACGCGCGCGAGTGCCTCGCGCGCGGGCGCGTATTGCGGATCGACTTCGAGCGCCTTCGCGTACTCGTCGCGCGCGGAGTCCAGCGCAGCGTTGGCTTCGAATGCCCTTCCCGCGCTCATGTGGGCCAGCCGCGCGCCGAGCCCTTCGGCGCGGCGCGCGCCCTCGACCGCCGCCGCGTCGCCCGGCTCGATCGCGAGGGCGAGCTCGAAGGCCGCGATCGCGCGGCGTGGGTCGCCCGCTTCGAGCGCGATCGCGCCCGCTTCGAGGCTCTCGGCGAAGACCGCTTCGCGCTGCGCGATCAGCGCCTCGACGAGCGCGAGCGCCTCGCGGTAGTGGGATCGAGCCGCCGCGTAATCCGCCGCGAGCGATGCGGCGTCTCCCAGGGCCTCGAGCTCCTTTGCCCGCGCGTGGTCGTCCGGCGCCCAGCGCTCGACCGCCGCGGCCTCGAGGCTTTCGCGCAGCGGGATGAGCCGGGCGCGCAGGGACTCGACGCCGGATCGGCTCGCGGCGCGTGCCTGCGCCGCCGTGGGGGTCGTCTCCGCTTCGGCCCGCTCCGACGGGCCGCGCCGAGATCCGAGCTTCCCCGAGGATTCGACCCAGCGCGGCAACGCGACGAAGACCACGAGCGCGGCCAGCGCGAGCGCGCCCGCCGCGAGCGCGTACTGGAGGTTGCGCGACGAGCGCGCGAGCTCGCGCCGCGCCGGGGCGGGCTCGCGCCGAGCGCTGCTCGGGCTCGGCGGGCGCAGCACGGGAGCGGCCGCAGCGTTCGCGTCGGCGGCGCGCGGGCTCCCGCTCGCGAGCGCGGCCAGGGCCTCGCGGATTTCACCGAGGTTCGCGGGGCGCGCCTCGCGCCGCTCGGCGCGCATCGCGCCGACGAGCTCGCCGAGCTCTCGAGGTGTGCGCGCGGGCGGGATCGCCTCGGCGATCAGCGCGCCGAGGGAGTAGACGTCGTCCGCCGCGCGCGGGGCTTCGCCCGCTCGAACCTGCGGGCTGGCCGGCCCGCCGCGCTGCGCAGGCGTTGCCGCACCGCGCAGCGCCGCGGCCATCCGAAAGTCGACGACCCGCGCGTCGCCGCGCGCGTCGCGCAGGATCTTCGAGGCCTTCAGATCGCCGTGCACGACCCCTGCGCCGTGCGCGGCCTCGAGCGCAGCCGCAACCGCCGCGAGCAGGCCGAAATCCTCCGCGTTCGAACGCGCTGCGAGATCGCCGAAACTCACGCCTTCGACGTACTCGCGGCAGACGAACGCCGCGTCGTCGCTGCGGTAGAAGTCGAAGACGCGCGCGATGTTGGGATGGGCGAGCCGTCTGGCTTCGCGGCACGCGTCGCGCAGCGCCTCCCATCGGGCCGCGCGCCCGTCGGCGAGCACCCGCAGCGCGACGAGCTCATCCAGCTCGGTGTCCCGGGCGAGGCTCAGCTCGGTGGCGCCGCCCGCGCCGATCGTCTTCAGGATCAGGAAACGCTCGGCGAGCAGCCGGCCTTCCATCATCGCAACGCGTCTCCCAAGGCTCTCGCGCCCGGGACCGGGCTCAAGGGCGCACGATCTCCTGCCGAGCGGGCAGCATCGGGAGCGTGTTGTCCCCGACCCAGGTCTCCTTCGTGGGTCGTCGCGGCATCCTGTAGACGTCGGCGACCACCGCGTTCTCGGCCCGGTAGATGTCGAGCAACAGGCGCTGCCATTCCTCGTACTGCGCGCTGGCCGTCCCCGTCAACCGCACGTTCGTCGACTCGAGCTCCACGACCATCGGTTGGACTTCCGCCTGGAAGGATTCCGCTAGCTCGAGGAGCGCCTCCTCGTGCAACTGCTTCTGCTGGCCGAGCGCGTGGATGACCTGCATCTGGTAGGAGATGATCGCGGCTCCGGCTATGGCCGCGCCCGCCGCGGCCTCCTTGCTGCCCATCGCTCCCGTCAGTGCGACCGCTGCGACGGTGAGCAGGCTGCCGATGCCGTGCGCGATCTGCTCGCGCCGGAGCGCGTCTTTCGCGAACATCTCCTGGCTCGAGGTTTCGCGCCAGTACCAGTAGTTGGATTCGAGCTGCGAAGCGAAGTTTCGATAGTGGATGCCCATCGTATCGGCGAACATCTCGTCCCGCAGCCGCACCTCCCGGACGCGCTCGAGCATCGGCTCGTCGCGGGCGGGTAGTCGCACGACTTCGACGTTTCCCCGTCGATCCTCGTCGAGGTAGTCCTCGAACATCTCCGGCGACAGGCGCGCGGCGAACTGGAGCTCCGAGATCGTCGCGATCTCCTCGAGCTGCTCGGCGTCCAGCTCGGAGCGCGCCTCGAGCATCGCGTTTGCAATGGTGTTGAACATCGGCTGGTGGGGATCGAGCTCCTTGTTGCGGCTTCGGTAGGCCCCTTCGTCGGCCTGCGTCTGGTACTTCCGCTCGAACCAGGTGCGGCCCGTCGCATCGCCGACGCGAACCATCAGATGCAGATCGCGCCCGTCGGAGTGCAGGATCTTCGCGGTCACCGTCACGTCGGATGCGATGGGCTCGATGGGCAGCACGCTGACCGCTCCCCAGTGCCCCGTCGACGCGAGCGTCTCCACGAGTCGAACCGCCAGCAGCTTGGCCTCCGCCTCGCGGACTTCGGGATAGAGGCCCTCCGGGATCGGCTCGCCATCGGCGGGCAGGCCCGGATCGAACTCGATCACGGCGACGTCGAGCCGCGCCACAGCCGGGAGATCGTCGGGCGCGTCGATCGCCTGCGGCGAGGTTGCGGGGAGCGTGCCGATCGTCGCGCACCCGAGAGCGTTTGCGAGCGCGAGGATTGCGGCGACTCGGAGGGCGAGCCTCGCCTTTGCCGAATGGATTCGGAATCGCTCGCTCGATCCAGCTCCGTCCGACGAGTTGATCACCTAATCGATGCCCTTGTGCTTGCGGTACTCCTCCCAATACCGCTCGCGCAGCACGGGATCCGTTTCCTTCATCGCGAGCTCGCGCAGCTGGGCGGCGAGCGTGTCGTCGTCGCGGCCGTCGCCGACGTCCGGCGGCGGTCGGTAGCCACCGCCCGCATCCTCCGCTCCGTCGCTGCTCGCTGCAGACGCGCGCGAGGCGCTCGCGTCGCCGCTGGCCTCCGCGCTGCCGTCGTCCGAAGCCCCCGCCAGCGGCGGCACCGCCGCGCCGCTCCCCATCGCGTCGGCTCCGATGTCGCCGGCCGCGGCCATCGCCGCCGCCTGTTCGTGTCGAATCATCTCGTCGACCTGGCTCTCGTGTTCCGCGAGTCGTTCGAGCGCGCCCCGGAGCGCCTCGTCGCCCGACGCGTCCGCGCGATTTCCAGCCTCTCCGCGGCCGAACGCCGCGAGCAGCTCGGGTGGAACCTCGTCGATCGGAATGCCCGGCGCGCCGCCGCCCCCGGTCTCGCCCGGCTCCCCCTCGCGCTGCGGACCGCCGGTTGCGCCGATCGCACCCGCCGCTTCGCGCCCCGCTGCCGCGCGTGCGCCGCCGTCGGCCCCCGCGTGCTCGGCGCCGGCCCGCTGCGGGGCACCGGCTTCGCGGCCTTCCGCGCTCGCGCGGGCGCCGCCCGACTGCTCGGCGCCCGCCGCTCCCGCGTGCTCGGCGCCGGTCGCTTCGCTGCCCGCGCGCTGCTGCTGCGAGCCCGCCTCGCCTCCCGGCGGCTCGCCGCCGGCCGCCGCGTCGGCGGTCTCGCCGCGCTCGCCGGCATCCTGCGACCGCTCACCGGCCGCCGCCG
>JBFGGA010000131.1:0-10282 GCA_041579295.1 Myxococcota bacterium
AGAGCGCCCCTGTGAGGCCGACTCCTCGAGCTGAACCCGCCCCGGCGCGGCGCGCCGTCGCGCGCTCGGATCTCAGCGCCGCGCTCTCGCCGAGCCGCGCGCGACGCGCGCGGCGCCGCTCGCCGCGAGCGCCATCGCGAGCAGCCCCACGCCCAGCGCTCCGGGCAGGGCGGGCACCTGGAAGCTGCCGGTTCCCTGGATCGAGAAGTCGTAGGGGTTCTCGTCGGGGTCGTCGTTGACGATGTCGATCGCAGCGCTGCGCAGCTCGTCGTCGCTCGGCTCGAAGGTCACCGTGAAGGTGGTGGAGGCCGCGGGTGCGAGCGTGACCGGCAGCGAGATGCCGCTGACCGTGAAGTCGGCCGCGTGCGCGCCGCTCGAGATCACCGAGGTGACCTCGAGGTCGTCCGTGCCCTCGTTCTGGATCGTGAAGACGTGCGCAACCCCCGCGCCGCCGACGCCGGCGGTTCCGAAGTCGGTGTCGTCCGCGACGCTCGGGGTGAGGTCGCCGTCGGGGATCGAGATGCCCTGGCCCTCGACGTCGATGTCGGGCAGCGGTCCGCCGCCCGTGCCCTGGATCGAGAAGTCGTAGGGGTTCTCGTCCGGGTCGTTGTTCGCGATGTCGATCGCGGCGCTGCGCAGGCCCGGGGCGCTCGGGTCGAAGGTCACCGTGAAGTTGGTGGCACCCATCGGTGTGATCGTGACCGGCGGCGCGATGCCGCTGACCGCGAAGTCGGCCGCGTGCGCGCCGCTCGAGATCACGGAGGTGACCTCGAGGTCGTCCGTGCCCTCGTTCTGGATCGTGAAGACATGCGCGGCCGTGCCGCCGTTCACGTCGGTGGTTCCGAAGTCGGTGTCGTCGGCGACGCTCGGGGTGAGGTCGCCGTCGGGGATCGAGATGCCCTGGCCCTCGACGTCGATTTCGGGCAGCGCAGCGGTTCCCGTGCCCTGGATCGAGAAGTCGTAGGCGCCCTCGTCGGGGTCGTCGTTTGCGATGTCGATCGCGGCGCTGCGCAGCCCGACGACGCTCGGGTCGAAGGTCAGCGTGAAGGTGGTGAAGCTCGCGGGCGCGATCGTGACCGGCGGTGCGATGCCGCTGACCTCGAAGTCGGTCGCGTGCGCGCCGCTCGAGATCACGGAGGTGACCTCGAGGTCGTCCGTGCCTTCGTTCTGGATCTCGAAGACGTGCACGACCGTGGCGCCATCGACGTCCGCGTCTCCGAAGTCCGTGCCTTCGGCGACGCTCGGGGTGAGGTCGCCGTCGGGAATCGAGACGCCCTGGTACTCGACGTCGATTTCGGGCTGCGGGATCGTGCCGGTGCCCTGGATCGAGAAGTCGTAGGGGCTCTCGTCCGGGTCGCTGTTTCCGATGTCGATCGCGGCCTTGCGCAGGCCCGCGGCGCTCGGATCGAAGGTGACCGTGAAGGTGGTCGAGCCCGCGGGGCCCAGCGTGAGGGGCGGCGAGATGCCGCTGACCCCGAAGTCGCCCGCGTGCGTGCCGCTTGAGATCACCGAGGTGATCTGGAGATCCACCACGCCCTCGTTGCGGATCGTGAAGACGTGCGCGACCCCAGCACCGCCGACGGCGGCGGTTCCGAAGTCCGTGTCGTCGGCGACGCTCGGGGTGACGTCACCGTCGGGGATCGAGATGCCCTGGCCCTCGACGTCGATCTCCGGCACGGCGCCGGTGCCCTGGATCGAGAAGTCGTAGGGGTTTTCGTCCGGGTCGTCGCTCGCGATGTCGATCGCGGCGCTGCGCAGGCCGACGGCGCTCGGGTCGAAGGTCACCGTGAAGGGAGTGGAGCCCGCGGGCGCGATCGTGGCGGGCAGTGCGATGCCGCTGACCGCGAAATCGGCCGCGTGCGGGCCGCTCCTGACGACCGAGGTGACCTCGAGGTCGACCGTGCCCTCGTTTCGGATCGCAAAGACGTGCGCGGCCGTGCCGCCGTCGACGTTGACGGGCCCGAAGTCGGTGTCGTCGGCGACGCTCGGGGTGGTGTCGCCGTCGGGGATCGAGATGCCCTGGCCCTGGACGTCGATGTCGGGCTGCTGGGTGTCGCCGGTGCCCTGAATCGCGAAGTCGTAGGGGTTCTCGTTCGGGTCGGTGCTGGTGATCTCGAGCGTGGCGCTGCGCAGGCCGCCGGCGCTCGGCTCGAAGGTGACCGTGAAGGTGGTCGAGCTCGCGGGCGTGAGCGTGACAGGTGGGTTGAAGCCGCTGACCGCGAAGTCGCCCGCGTGCGCGCCGGTCGTGGCGACCGCGCTGATCTCGAGGTCGGCATTGCCCAGGTTGCGGATCGTGAAGACGTGGGCGACCGAGCCGCCGGCGACGAGCACCAGCCCGAAGTCGGTATCGTCCGCGGGGCTCGGGGTGGTGTCGCCGTCGAGGATCGAGACTCCCTGGCCCTCGACGTCGATGTCGGGCTGCGCCGCGGCGGCCGGAGAAGCGGCAAGTAATACGCAGAAGACGACCCAAGCCGCTCGTCTTTGCGCGATTGGTTCTAGCTTGTCGACCCGCGTCGAGGGGCGCTCACCAGCATCCACGCCTGCCTACTCCCTGAGAACCCCCCCCAGGTGTCTTCATCCGATGTCGCTGCGCGTCATCGCGGGCCTCCCTCTGGGTCGACCGATTCCGAACGCCGACGGAGAGCCCTATGACGAAGTCACCATAGCATGCGGCAGAATTTTCCGCGCTGTCGAAATGGGAGCGCCTCGCGGGCCGGGTCGAAGAGGAGGGCGGTCGCTCCAACGCCTCGTCCGGTCGGGCCACGGTGGTAACGTCTGCGGCATGCCGCCGGGCCGCAGCCGACTCCTCCGCCGCGTGGCGTGCGACCTGATCGTCGCGGTCGGCGCGTTCGCCTGCAGCGCCGACACCCCGCGCGATGCGCGCCCGCTCAACCTGATCGTCGTGCTGGTCGACACCCTGCGCGCCGATCACCTCGGGCACTACGGCTATGCGCGCGCGACTTCGCCGCGCCTCGACTCGCTCGCGGAGGATTCGCTGGTCTTCCTGCGCCACACCGCCCACGCCTCGCGCACGGGGCCCTCGGTCGCGACCCTCTTCACGGGACTGCACGCGCGCAGCCACGGCGTGGTGAACCCGCTCAGCCACTTCGACGCCAAGGGCGCGCTCGACCCGAGCCACCTCACGCTGGCCGAGATCCTCGGCGACGCGGGCTATCGCTGCGCGGGCTTCACCGCCAACCCCAACGTGTCCGAGCGCTTCGGCTTCTCGCAGGGCTTCGAGTCGTACCAGCTCTTCCGCTGGGAGAAGGCCGAGGTGATCAGCCGCGCGGCGCTGGCCTGGATCGAGGCTTGGCTGGCCGAGGCCGACCCCAGGCCACCCTTCTGCCTCTACCTCCACTACATCGATCCGCACTCTCCCTACCAGGCGCCGCGACCCTTCGTCGAGCAATTTTCCCCTCCCGAATACCGCGGCCGCATCGACGGGTCGCACCGCCAGCTCGACGACGTGGTCGCCGGGAAGCTCGAGCTCGACGACGCGGACCTCGAGCAGCTGCGCGCGCTCTACGACGCGGAGATCCGCTATCTGGACGCGCAGCTCGGCGTTTTATTCATCGAGCTGGAAGCGAAGGAGTTGCTCGACGAGTCCCTGGTCGTCTTTCTCTCGGATCACGGCGAGGAATTCCTCGAGCACGGCTCAGCGCTTCACGGCTACACGCTGTACGAGGAGCAGCTCCGGATACCGCTGATGATCCGCCATCCGGCGCTTCCCGCGCGGCGCATCTCCGCGCTTTCGCGTCAGGTCGACGTTCTCCCCACCCTGCTCGAGCTGCTGGGCCTTCCGATTCCCGGGGCCGTCCAGGGCGAGAGCCTGGTGGGCGCGATCAACGGAGAGGAGGCCCGCGAGGAAGCCGACGAGCGGCCCGTGTTCGCCGAGGCGAGTTTGCGGGCGGTGAGAACCGTCGCACTCGACTCCTACGCCCGGGGAGATTGGAAGCTGATCGAGTCCCGCATTCCCGAGGCTCGCAGACAGCTGTTCAACCTGCGCGAGGATCCGCGAGAGCAGCGCGATCGCCTCGCGAGCGAGCCCGAGGTGGCGGCGCGCATGGCCGCCGAGATGCAGCGCTTCCGCGACGCGCTGCCCGTCGGCCACAGCGAGGCCGTTCCGCTCAGCGAAGAGGAGATCCGCGAGCTTCAATCCCTGGGATACCTTCCAGAGCAGTGATGTCGAGCGAGACGCAATCGCCGCCCTGGTGTGCGCGCAGCCTGCAGATCGGCGCGGGGGCGTTTCTCGGCATCGCGCTGGCGCTCGTGGTGTGGCGCGTCGCCTGGGTGACCGAGGATTGCTTCATCACCCTTCGCTACGTCGCCAATGCGCTCGCGGGCCACGGTGCCGTCTTCAACCCAGGCGAGTTCAGCCAGGGGTACACGCATCCCCTCTGGTTCGCGCTGCTGTGGGTCGGTGGCCGCTTCGCGCCGGATCTGATCCTGCTCGCAGCCGGGCTGGGCGTGCTGCTCACCGTTGCGACCCAGATCCTGGTCACGCGCAGCCTGATCCAGATCGCTGGAAGCTTCGCGCGCGGTGCGCTCGCGGCGGCGCTCTTCGCGCTCGTCTGCGCGTCGAGCGACTCGTGGGTCTCGTTCCAGACTGGCGGGTTGGAGAACGCGCTCTCGCACCTGCTGCTCGTGATCCTGATCGGCGAGGTCTTCGTTCACGGACTCGAGCGGCCCTTCGCGGTCACCTTGCTCGGCTCGCTGCTCGTCTTGAACCGCCCCGACTTCGCGTTCGCGATCCTGCCGTTCGCGGTGGCGTTGCTGCCGCGGTTGCGGGATCCGGTCTCGCTGCGCGCGATCGCACTGGGCTCGCTGCCGGTCGCGGCGTGGGTCGTCTTCGCGCTCCTCTACTACGGCGACATCGCGCCCAACCCCGCATACGCGAAGGTCGGAATCCTCCCCACCTGGTGGGACGCCGTGGCTCAGGGAGGCGTCTATCTCGGCGACTGGGTCCGCCACGAGCCGATCCCCGCGGCGGTTGCCGCGCTGGCGCTGATCTACGCGACGTTGCGCGCCCGCGGCGCCGCCCAGCGGGCGCTGGCGGCGGGGGTCTGGCTGGAGCTCGCGTACGTGATCCAGGTCGGCGGGGACTTCATGCGCGGGCGCTTCCTGCTCCCGATCTTCGTGGCCGGCCTCGCGTTCGGTGTCTTCCGGCTCGTCGCGGATCTGCGCGCGCGCGCCGCGCCGCCCTGGACGGTCGCGATCCCGATCGCGCTCGTGCTCGCGGCGCTGCCGTTCGCGCCCGAGCCGGACGCCGCTTCGAGCCGCGGCGTTCCGACGTCCGGCATCGTCGACGAGCGGCGCTTCTATCCCGGCTACCGGATCGACTACTACCGCGAGAACGGCCGCCTGCAGAATCCCTATCTCCCACTCGCTCTGGCCGACGAGCTGCGCGCCTACGCCGAGGCTTGCGGGACCGTGACCGTGCACGCCCGCAATCCCGGAACGCTCGGCTATCTGGCCGGACCGAAGGTTGCGGTCATCGACCCGCTCGGGCTCACGGACGCGTTCATCGCCCGGCTTCCAAAAGAGCGGTTGATCGCGAAGCGACCGCGCATCGGCCACCCCGACAAGTCGATCCCGCTCGCTTACCTCGCCGAGCGCGGCGACATCTCGTTCCTGGAGGGATGGGTCGAGGCCGTCGCCAGACGCGACTGCGACTTCCTGGAGCTTCCCGCGCGCTACCTCGGGTCCGACGCGGACTGGATGCCGAATCGGCTCTTCCCGATCGAGAGCGGACGCTGAGCGCGGTGCTCGCGCCGCGCGCGTGGTTCGCGGGTGTGAATGCGCCGCCCGCGGCTGTGATACGCTGGGGCTTCACGCGACGGGGCGTCGATCCATGCGGGTTGTGATCGAGGGCTACGAGAACCGAACGGGCGAGCACTGCGGGAGCATCGCGATGCGCAACCTCCTGCAGCACTACTGCCACCTCGACCTCTCCGAATCGATGGTCTTCGGCCTCGGCGCGGGCGTCGATCTGCTGCTGATCGAAGGCCATGACTTCGATCCGGCGGTGCTCTTCTTCGGCCGCAGCACGAGCCTGGAGGTCGACGCCGCGGGCGCTCTCGGCGTCGAATACGTGGAGCGGGTCGAGCTCGACGACGACCGCGCCTGGGAGGCCGTCCGCGACGAGGTGTGCGAGAAGCGACCCACGATGCTGTCGGGCGACATCTTCTATCTCGACTATCGCGACTACAAGGTGCACTTTCCCGCCCATCGCTTCGTGCTGCTCGGCTTCGACGACGCGAGACGAGAGGCCTACGTGGCGGATCGCGTTGACCCCGAGCCGCAGACCTGCTCCTACGGGGCGCTGCGCGCCTCCCGCAATCCCCGGGGCTTCTTCTCCACCTACAACCTCTGGGGCAGATTCGAGAACAGCACCGTCCGGCACACGCTCGAGGAGGCGTGCGCGCGCGCCATCGAGAAGGCCGCGCGGCGCATGCTCGGTCGCAGCGGAGGAGAGCTGCCCGCGCTGCCGGATCCGGCCATGCGCGTCACGCAGGGTCTCGCCGGCCTGGAGGCCTTTGCGAAGCAGCTCCCGGACTGGCCCGATCGCGAGGACTGCGAGGGGCTCGCGTCATACACCTCTCAGTGTTTGGAGAAGTGGGGCAACGGCGGTGGAAACTTCCGGAACCTGTACGCGGCGTTCCTCAGCGAGGCGCGCGAGATCGCGCCCGCGCTGGTCGACGCCGAGGCGCCGGGGCTGGCCAGCCGCGCCTCCGAGCAGTGGACGGCTCTCTCCTCACAGCTGTGGGAGCTCGGAAAGACGCGCTCGGCCGACGCGCTCGCCGGCTGCCGGCGCGCCCTCGACGCGCTGCGCGGGCTCGAGGCGCAACTGTTCGAGCGGCTCGCGGCGGGCGTCGCGACCGCTCGCTGAGGCGATCTTCGCCCGCTCACCCGCTGGCGCCGGCGGCTTCAGCGGCCCCGTCGCTGGCCGCTTTGCTCAGGCAGCCAATCGGCTCTCGTAGGCGCGGATGATCTCGTCGCCCTGCCGGATCAGGTCGTCGTCGATGGGTGCGGCGCGGTGCTCCTTCAACAGTCGCTCGGCGATGCCGTTGGCTTCGGTGATCAGGTCCGCCGCATTCAACGAGAGCATCTCGAGCTTGTCGGCATCCCACTGGGTGAGATCCTCGCGCATGTACCGAACCGTGTGCTTGCTCTTCAGGAAATGGCGCCCCGGGCCGACCTGTTCGATCGCATCGAAGCCGATCCTCTCCTCGGTGATCTGGACCTCCTTCATGAACTCGCGAATGCATTCCCAGATGTACGCATCGATCACGAGCTGGCCGAACGAGCAACCCTTCGCGGAGTCGACGCATCCCATCCCCGTGAGGATGTCCGTGTGGCTCGGGGTGCCCATGAATTGAATCGCGAGATCGCCGAACGGGCCGATGTTGGGATGGGTCTCGTCCCCAAAACCGATGTCCGACACCAGGCAAGGCAGTCGGTAGCGTTTGGCCATCTGCCCGAGTCCGATTCCGATCAGGGTCTTGTCGGGCGCGGAGTAGTTGATGGCCCCCGTCTGCATGTCCATCGGTGCGGACTCGGAGGTGTAGACGTGCGGCGCCCCCGGGTTGGCGGCCTGGGTGATGACGATGCTCGCGAGGTTCTCGGTGTTGGCATTGGTGATCGTTCCGGCGACGGTGATCGGCGCGGTGATCCCCCCCATCGACATCGACATGGAGCAGATGGGAATGCCCGCGCGCGCGAACTCCACCTGCGCCTCGATAGCTCCCTGTTCGAAAGAGAGCGGGGCGATCGGGCAGCTGATCACGGACATCAGCGGGCGCTCGCGCAGCGCGTCGCTTCCGCCCGCAACCAGCGCTGCGAGCGCGATCTGGACCCTGGCGTCCTCCGCGCTCTGGACCGTCACGCCCTGGACGTGCTTGGAGGTGTTCTGCAGCGTCACCCAGAGCTCGTGGGGTCCGTGGGCGTTGGCCGGCACGTCGTTGGCGGTGAGCGACGTCCAGAGAAAATCCACCCGGTCGAGCGCGTCGCCGAGCTTCGCGAACTGGCCCGCATCCTCTCTCGTCGAGGTCCGATACTCACCCGTGCGATGGTCCGTGACCTTGACCGCGAGTCCGCTCGTCGTCGCGTAGGGGTAGGGGTGGGCGGGAAGTCGCAGATCGCGCGCGGGGTCGCGCGCGCAGAGCGCGAACTCCTTCGGCGCGGTGTCGAGCGAATCCTCGACGAGCTTTTCCGGCAGTCTCGCGATCATCGCCTCCTGATCGACCGCCGCGCCCCTCTCCTCCAGCATCTTCAAGACGGATCGGCTGTGGATCTTCACGCCGATCTTCTCGAGGATCCGGATGCTCTGCTCGTGGATGAGGGCCTCTTCCCCTTCGTTCAGGAAGATCATTTCTGCGCGCGCCATCTCGGTACCTCTGCCCTCGGCCCGGTCTTCGCCTCGCCCGGGTCGGCTGTTCGGCCCGCTATTCGTCGCGCCCGAGATCGCCGCTCGGCCGACTGCCCGGCGAAGTCCGATCGGCTCGTTCGCCGAGCGCTGCGCCTTCGCCGCCGGCTGGGCCGGCGGCGGAGGCGCCTCAGCTCGCGGACTTGCCGGATGCCGCGTCGAGGCTTCCCGCGAGATCCTGGATCAGGTGCATGGCGGACATGCCGTCTTCCGCGTAGCCGTCGGCCCCGATCTCGTCCGCGAAGGCCTGGGTGACCGGCGCTCCGCCGACCGCCACGCGCACCTGCTCGCGCAGACCGGCCTTCGAGAGCGCGTCGAGCACGGCCTTCATCTCCGTCATCGTCGTGGTGAGCAGCGCCGAGAGGCCGATCACGCAGCTTCCCTGCTCGCGAGCGACGTTCACGAAGCTCTCGACCTCCACGTTGGTGCCGAGGTCGATGACGTTGAGACCACCCGCCTCGACCAGCGCGCCGACGATGCTCTTGCCGATGTCGTGGATGTCGCCCTTGACCGTACCCACGACGCACGACCGCGTCTCGCTGGCTCCCCCACCCGCCTTCTGCAGCGCGGGCTGCAGCACGCGAACGGCGGCCTTCATGGCGTCTGCGGACAGGATCATCTCCGGCAGGAAGATCGATCCGCAATCCCAGCGCTCACCCACGATGCGCAACGCGGGCGTGAAGCCCTTCTCGATCAGCTCCACCGGACTCAGTCCCTGGTCGAGTCCCCGCTGGGCGAGTGCGCACGCCCGTTCTTCATCGCCGTCGGCGATGGACTGATTGATTTCCTCGTAGATCTCGTTGTCGGCCATTACGCCTCCTGTAAAACGCTGCGCCTGGCAGCCTATCGATCCAGTGAAGCCGCGCTCAGATCGTAGTCGAGCGTCGGATCCGCGCGCGCGATCAGCTCCCCGAGCGCCTTTTCCGCTTCGGGTGCGAGCGGCATCACCTCGTGTTCCTTCAGCAGCCGGCCCACCTGCTCGCGCGCCGCTGCCAGCTCGTCGTAACCGCTATCCTGCCAGGCCTGATAGGCGCCGCGGAATCCCAGCCCTGGCTGGAAGTGCTCCCCCTTCTTGAGGAACTCCAGGGTACGGCGCTGCCCCAGAAAATGCCCACCGATGCCGACCTCGGCGATCAGATCGAGCATCAGGTGCGCGGTGTCGATCTCGAACCCCCCTTCGATGCGGCGCAGCATCTTCGCGATCTCGTCGTCGATCACCATCTGTTCGAGCGCCAGCAGCTGGTGGGAATCCAGCAGGCCCTGACCGTTGACGACGTCGCTGCCGGCGAGGAAGGCGCTCGCTCCGTTGATGGCCTTCTCGTAACCGGCCTGCAGACCGGGCGTCTTCGCGTCCGACACCATGCCCTGCGCGACGACCGGCACCCCGATGTGCCGGCCGATCTGCGTCATCGCGATGTTCAGCAGCGACAGCTCCGGCGCGCCCGCCGAGTACAGACCCGTGCGCATGTCGAGAATGGTCGAGCCGATCCCGAGCAGCATCGGCAGGCCGGGTCGCGCGAGCTGGAAGATCACCACTCCGCTCAGGAACTCCGCGAGCGTCATCGCGAGCGTTCCCGCGAGCGTCACGGGCGCGGTCGCGCCCGCGAGTGGCATCGGCATCACGCAGATCGGCACGTCGTGGCGCGCGAGCTCGATGCTCGCCGTCGTCATGTCGGACTCGTGCTGCAGCGGAGAGACCGGGCAGCAAACGATTGAGAAGATCGGGCGCTCCGCGTGACGGCGCCGGTCGCCGAGCAGCACGTCGATCATCTCGAGCAGGAGCGGCGCCTCGCTGATGTCCTTGATCTCGTGCTGGATGTGGCGCGAGGTGTGGATGTAGCCGACCGCCACCTCCAC
>JBFGGA010000132.1:0-10253 GCA_041579295.1 Myxococcota bacterium
GTTGAACTGGAACGAGGTGCTCGAGACCGGTGGGCTGTTGGTCGGCGAAGAGGTCGAAATCCGGATCGACGCCGAGGGAATCCTCGGCGAGTGATGGGGCGCCGCGCCGAAGCGGCCGCCCGAAACGAGAGAAAGGGAGGAAGGAAGATGGCAATCGGTGTCACCAAAGGGGGGGTGCTGTTGGCGTCGGCGGTCACCGGGCTGCTGACGCTGGCGGTGCCCGCACAAACCGCCATGGCCGACAGTGCCGAGAAGGTCAAGTGCTACGGCGTGAACAAGTGCAAGGGAACGGGCGACTGCGGTGGCAAGGGCCACTCGTGCGCGGGCGAGAACGCCTGCAAGGGGCAGGGCTACCTGAAGATCGACAAGGAGACCTGCCTGAAGATCGAGGGCGGCAGGCTGACGCCCGAGAAGGAGTAGGGGCGAGGCGGTGAGTGTGGGGCGCGCGGGCGCGGCGCTGGGCTGGCCCTGGCTGGGCTTCGGCGCCGGCCTGCGCGCCGAACACTACGAGGACGTTCTCGCGGGTTCGCGGGGGGTCGACTGGTTCGAGGCCATCAGCGACAACTACCTCGAGACGAAGGGGCGCCCGCTCGCGGTGCTCGAGGCCGTGCGGCGGGACTACCCGATCGCGCTGCACGGCGTCTCGCTCTCGATCGGCTCCGTGGACCCGTTGGATCGGGCTTACCTGAGGGCGCTTCGGGATCTGGCCGATCGCATCGAGCCGGCGCTGATCAGCGACCACCTCTGCTGGAGTGGCGTCGACGGGCGCGCGCTGTTCGACCTGCTTCCGCTTCCGCTCACCGAAGAGTGTCTGGAGCACGTCGTGGCGCGCGTGGGTGTGGTCCAGGATTACCTGGGACGCCGGATCCTGCTCGAAAACGCCTCCACCTATCTGCGCTGGAACGCTTCGACGATGCACGAGGCGGAGTTCCTCGCCGAACTCGCGGAGCGCGCCGACTGCGGCCTGCTGCTCGATGTGAACAACGTGCACGTCAGCGCCGAGAATCTCGGTTTCGACGCCAAGGCGTATCTCGACGCCATCCCCGCGCCGCGCGTCGCGCAGATCCACCTCGCGGGTTTCACGGACATGGGGACCCACCTCTTCGACACCCACAGCCGAGCGGTCTCCGACGGGGTGTGGGATCTCTATCGGTACGCGCTCGAGCGGATCGGTTCGGTGTCGTCGATGATCGAGTGGGACGACGAGATTCCCGAGTGGTCACGCCTGGTGCGCGAGGTCGATCGCGCCCGACGAGAACACGCCCGGGCATTCTCGAGCGGCGGGGCAGGCCGTGCGGCCGTCGCTGGCTGAGCTGCAACGCGCGCTCGCCGCGCATATCGCGACCGGGAGCGGTCCCGATCTGGACGCCTGGATCGGGGTGCCGCCGGGAGCCGATGCCGCGGCGAGACTGGCGGTCTACGTGCAGGGGTATCCCGCCCGCATCCAGGAGGCGTTGCGCGAGGCCTTTCCGGCGATTGCGCAGATCCTCGGCGACGGATCCTTCGCGGCGCTCGCCGATCGCTTCGCGAGGTGCGTGCCCGTCGATCTGCGCAATCTCAACGCCATCGGGGCGGCGCTGCCCGCCTACCTGGAATCGGATCGCGCGGCGCAGGATCTGCCGTTTCTCCCCGCGCTCGCCGAGCTGGAGTGGGCCGTCCAACGCTGCTTCCACGCGGACCTGCTTCCGGCCTTCGAGCCGTCGGCCTGCGGCGACTGGTCGCTCGAGGATTGGGCGCGCGCGAAGATCGGCTTCCAGCCCGGGCTCGCGCTCGTCCGTGCGCCGTGGCCGCTGCGCGAGCTGCGCGAGACCTGCCGGTTGGAGCGATCGGAGATCGACGTGGACCTGGTCGGTCGACACGACCGAGTGTTGGTCTACCGACGCGGCTTCGAGGTTGCCGTGGAGTCGATCGGGGAGGCCGAAGCCGAGGCCGTCGCAGCGCTGCGCGACGGGGACCTGCTCGGCGAAGCGACCGCGAAGCTCGCCGAGCGCGGTGCGGACCCCGATACCGTGGTCGGGTTCTTCCGCCGCTGGATTTCGCTCGGACTCGTCGTGTCCTGCGAGCGCTCCGCAGCGCGCTGAAGCGCGCGCCGAGCTCGCCCCGGAGATGGCGCTGCGGACGCGCGACCGCGAGGGGCAACCCGCCGCTCGGCTTCGATCGGCGCTCCGGGGTCGCAACCCGCGCTGCGTGTATACTGCCCGCCGACTCGACGCGGGGCGTTTCGCCGCGCGCCGGCGGTGCACCTGGCGACAGCCAGCGCCGGGCGCAGCAGAACGCCCGCGCGTCTGGGCCTTTCGGAACCTCTGATGACACTCCGGACGCATCGAATCCTGGCGATCGCGAGCGTTCTCGCGGGTGCGCTCGCGTACCGCTCGCTCGCCGCGTGGAATCCCGACCCGCAAGGGAACGTGAGATTCCAGGACTGGTTGTTCTCGTCCGTCGATGCGATCCCCCAGATCTACTACGGGATCGCCGCCGCGCTCGTCTATCGCAAGCGCAAGTCGTTTCGCCGCGCGATGCGTGGAAGCGGCTCGGCGGGCCTGGCGTCTCTTCCGCTGGCGGTCGGCGCGGCGTTGTTCGTCTGGGGCCACTACGTGGGCGCGACGGACCTGCTGCTCGCCTCCTTCTTGTCCGTCACGATGGGCCTCGCGTTGCTCTGGTTCGGAACCGGCTTCGCGGCGGCTTGGGCCGTGCCTTGCGTGGTCCTCGCGTTTGCGTTCCCGATCCCCGCGGTGCTCACCAACCAGGTCTTCTACTCGCTGCGACTGTGGACCGCCGACCAGGTCGCGCGCTTGCTCACCTTCGTGGATTTCCCCGCCTATCACGAGGGCAACGTGATCCACGGCCCCGAAGTCGTCGCGCAGGTGATCGACAGCTGCAGCGGCCTGCGCGCGATGGAGATGATCACGCTCGCCGCTTTCGTCTTCGTCCAGTGGACTCCCGCGCAGCGGCTTCGGGGATGGTTGCTGATCGCGCTCGCGCCGCTGATCGCCTACGGGTTCAACCTGCTGCGGGTGGCTTTCATCATCCGGGATCCGACCACGGAGCTCTCCGCGACCCATACCGTGCAGGGATGGACGGCCTTCTTCGGTGCGCTCGTGGTCGTGGTGCTCGTCGATCGCGGGCTCGGCCGTCTGTTCGCGATGCGATCGCGCGCGGAGCGGGTCGCCGCGCGGCGCCGCGCGGCGCCGCGCCGGGCGCTCGCCCCCGGGCCTCTCGCCCGCCCGCGCGCGGGTGCGCGCTGCGTCGCGACCGCCACGCTGCTCGCGGCGCTCTGCGGCGTGTCGGTCTGGATGCCGCGCTGGCAAGCGCCCGAATCCGGCCCCGGCGCGAGCGCGTCGTTCATCCCCGGACCCAGCCTCGCGCTCCCGCTCCAGATCGGCGACTGGCACATGGGCGCCGCCATGCCGCTGGACCGCGACTTCATCTGGACGCTGAGGTTCGCGCAGTACGCAAATCGCCCGTACCGGCGAAGCGGCGACGCGGTGGAGCTGTTCATCGGCTACGGCGACCGGCGGGATCGGAACTCCCATCTGCTCTCGCGCAAGAACGCGCTGCCGGGCCGCGGCTGGGAGGTCGAGGGCCGCAGCTCGGTCACCCTCGAGGGCTGGGACGCGCGCGCGACGCGGGTCTTGGCGCGCTCGGGACAGCGTCGGATCGTCACCTACCACTGGTACGAGGGGCTGGATTCGGTGGCGCTCGAGGCGTTGCGCGCGCTGTTCGCCACCGATCGCTCGCCACTCGCGCGCAGTCAGCGCCCGCGCGTCATCCGCATCGGCACTTCCGCGGGCCGCGGGGCGGGCGGAGAAGCCGAGGCGGATCGAAGGCTTCGGGCGTTCGCTGCGGTGCTCGCCGCGGCCTTGGCAGAGGCGGGCTTGCAGACCGCGGGCCCGCGGCGGGCCGGCGGGGTCGCCGGACCGCAGCAAGCCGCGATCGAGCCCGAGGTCGGTTTCTCTTCTTTTTGGGAAAACCTTTTCCCACGGCGGCTGGCCGGCAAGTCGGCCCGAGGCAAAAAACACCTTTAGATCTGGGAGGTTGGGATGCTGTTGGGCTTTCCCCCGGCTTGGCATCAGAATTGCTCATCTGTGTCTGCGGAGAGGGCTGGTGGAGCGGAAAACGGCGTTGACATTCGCCGCGCTTTTGTGGTTTCTATAGAGGGCTCGGTTTCCGCGGCAACTGCTGCCGGTGTGCAAATCGCAGATCCGGAATCTGAGATTCGAGTGTTACGTTGGCACGTAAAAGGAGATCGGTTATGAAGTTACAGCGCACGTTCATCTGGATCGCGGGCGTCGTCTTCGCGGTCGGCCTCAGCGCGTCCCAGGCAAGTGCGGGAACGGGGGTGCCGGGCTGCGACGACGGCGCGGGGACTCCTGTCGAGATGGAGATCGAGGTCAACGCGCTTCGCGCCGGAGCCAAGACCGTTCAGGCGGGTCCGAACCAGACGCGGAACGTCACCGCGAAGGCTCGAATCCTCAAGGGCACGGCCGTTTCCCGCACCACGATCGACACGACGCTCCTGATCGAGGCCGAAGACGCCATCGGCGTCATGGACACGAAGTCGTCGTCCCCGATCACCCTCGGCGTGGGCAAGGGCGGCAAGGGCGACAAGCTCAACATGTCGATCTCGCGCTGTAACGGGGGAGCCGTCACCTTCACGGCGACGTTCTTCGGAACCGACGGCGATGGCGATCTCTGCGAGGGAACGAGACGGTTGACGAAGGACTGCAGGTAGTCGCTGGACGCCTCTAGCACTCTCCTGTTGGCACTGGCGGAGTCCCAACCCCGGCCCGAGGCGACGGGGGGCCGGGGTGGGACCGCAAGCGGAGTTCCCATGCACGCAGAACGGTCGCCGCGCCACCCGATCGAGATCGAGAGCCACGCGGAGGCTCGGGAACGAACCAAGCTATTAGGCCGCTCTCCGACCAATCCCGGCTTGCTGCTGCTCGCGATCGCGCTGTGCTGGGTGTGCTGGCCCGCCCCGGCGCACGCGCAGCCCTCGTGCTCGCACGACATCTGCGATGTGGGACCCAGCCTGAACTCGAACTGCGACCCCTGCGTCACCGACATCTGCCAGGTCGACTCCTACTGCTGCAACACCGAGTGGGACCAGACCTGCGTCGACCAGGTCCTGACGATCTGCGGGGATCCGAGGTGCGCGGAGATCTGCAGCCACAGCCCGTGTGATACCGGAGATGCGCTGGACTCCACCTGCAACAGCTGCACGGCGCTCGTCTGCTTCCTGGATCCGAGCTGCTGCGACGCCGCCGCCGGCAGCTGGAACTCGGCCTGCGTGAACATGGTCCAGACGCAGTGCGGCGTCACGTGCGACCCGGGGGCCGACACCTGCTCGAACGCGCCCCCGGTCTCGACGGGCAAGATCTACGGCACGCTGGAGGGCGCGTCGAACGACGGCTGCGCGAGCGCCCCCGGACAGCCGGGCGGGGTTTCCTGCCAGAGCCCGGACGTCTGGTACGAGTACACGCACGTGATCGATCAGGATCTGATCATCTCCACGTGCACGACGCAGCGCTCGTTCGGCATCGACAGCGTGGTGTCCGTGCACGAGGGGGCAACGGTTCAGCAGCGTTGCCCGGGCCGGCAGAACAACGAGATCATCGCGAACGACGACTGGGGGATCGGCCAGGCGCTGACGGCCTGCATCACCGACCCCGATCCCAACAACCTCGACGCCGCGGTCCCGATCTCGGGGGTGTACGCGATCCCGCTCGGGGAGACCGTGGTGATCCGGGTCTCCCACCACAACGACTCCGCCGCGAACCCCTTCGAGCTCCGGATCCTGCCGGAGCCCTCGGGCTGGCTGGCGCTACTCGCGGGGGCGGGCGCGCTCGGCGCGCTCTCGAGGCGGCGCGCCCGGGGCTAGCCGATCATCTAGATTCTACGGGGTGGGCTCGAAGATCCGACGCATGGGGGTGAGGTGTGCGCGGGCCTGCGCAGTGATCGCGGCGCTCGCGCTGCTGCCGCCGGCTGCGCGAAGCGCCGAGCCGGAGGCGGCCCGAGCGGCGGACGCGGAGTCCGCGCACGCCGAAGCCGATCGGCTCTCTCGCGCCGGTAAGCTCGACGAGGCCATCGCGCTCGCGGAGCGCGCGCTCTCGGCCGACGAGCGCGAGCTCGGTCCCGAGCATCCCCGCGTCGTGGAAGCGACCAACCAGCTCGGCATGCTCTACCTGGCTGCGGACGACTACGCGGCGGCGGAAGCCCTGTTCGAGCGGGTACTCGAGATCGCGACGCAGGCACTCGGCCCGAGTGATCCCGAAGTCGCGGCGGCGACCAACAACCTCGGGATGCTCTACTGGGAGCAGGGCGATCGCGAGCGCGCGCTGGAGCACCTCGAGAGAGCGCTCGCGACCTGGGAGGCTGCGCTCGGCCCGGATCACGAGACCGTCGCGGCCGTTCTCCACAGCATCGCGCCGCTCCATCAGAGTGCGGGAGATGCCGAGCGGGCCCGGGCGCTCTACGAGCGGGCGCTCGCAATCTGGGAGGGGAGCCCCGATCCCCCTCGCGAGAAGATCGCCGAGGCCCTGAACGCGCTCGCTGCGATCTGCGAGGCCCAGGGCGATTTCGGCTGCGCGGAGTCGCGCCTGAAGCGCGCGCTCGCGCTCGCGGAGCGGAGCGAGGACCCGGAGCAGTTCGAGACGGCCGTCGCGCTCAGCAGGCTCGCGAAGCTCTACCTCGACGCGAGCGACTACGCGAATGCCGAGCCGGTCCTGGCGCGGGTGCTGAAGATCGCGGAAGAAAACCCCGGCCCCGATCACCTCAATATCGCGACCGCAGCGAGCTATCTCGCGAAGGCCCGTCACGAGCTGGGCGACTCCGCGGGCGCGGCGCGCCTCTACGAGCGGGTTTACGAGATCCAATCGCAATCCGTGCGCGCGAGCCCCCTCGACCTCACCAAGACCCTCGACGAACTCGCCTGGGTGCATCGGTCGCTGGGAGAGTACGCGCGCGCGCGCGAGCTCTACGAACGCAAGCTCGAAATCCTCGTGAAGGCCCGCGGCGAAGGAGTTCCCGCGGTCGCCAAGACCCGCAAGAAGATCGCGGCGATGCACTGGCTGCAGGGCGATTTTGCGAGCGCCGAGCGGCTCTTCGCAAAAGTGCTCTCCGCGCGCAAGGAGGGCAAGGCTTCCGATCATCCGACCTACGCGCACGCCCTCAACAACCTCGCCTCCGCAAACCTGATGCTGGGTCGTTACGAGAAGGCGAAGCCCCTGTACGAAGAAGCGCTCGCGGTGCGCGAGAAGCTGCTCGACCCCGTTCACCCCGCCATCGCGCGGTCGCTTCGCAATCTGGGTCTGACGCACTGGGCACTGGGCGATTGGGGGCGGGCGGAGACCTACCTCGCCCGCGCCGCCGAGCTCGAGGAGCGGCAGATCTCGCTGCTGCTACCGGCGCGCTCCAACGAGCGGGCGCTCGCGGCCATGGAGTCGATCCGGGAATCCACGGACCTGATCCTGTCGTTCCAGCGCAAGCGGAGCGACCGCAAGTCGACGACTCGCCTGGCCCTCGAGACCGCGCTTCGCCGCAAGGGGCGCGAGCTCGGCATCGCGGCGGATGCGGCGGCCGCATTCGCGCGCCGGCTGGGCGACGACGAACGGGCCGTATTCGAGCGGCTGCTCGCGCTGCGCACCGAGCTCGCGGAGTCGGTCCGGCAGGAGTCGAACCAACCCCGATCCGATGCGGCTCGAGAGCGCGCCGACGCGTTGCGGCGAGAGTTGAGCGACCTCGAAAAGAAGGCCGCGCGCGGGAGCGCGGCGCTGCGCTCGTGGGCCGCTCCGGTTCGCATCGAGGGCGTTCAGTCGAAACTGGCCGCGGACGCCGCGTTGGTCGAGCTGGTCGAGTACCGAGAGCTCGACCCCACCCGGATCTCGGCCGATCTGGACCCCGGGGTTCCCCGCCTCGCGGCGTTCGTGCTGCGCGCGGCGGGAGATCCGCGCTGGATCCCGCTCGGAGAGACCGCGCCGCTCGAGGCGAGCATCCGCGCGTTCCGGGAGGCGTTGGTCGATACCTCGATTGCGGAGCGAGAGCGGCGCGCGCGCGCCCGCGACCTCTTCGATCGCCTTGCGGCGCCCCTCGAGCCGCACCTCGAGGGCGTCCGGACCGTGTGGGTCGCGCCCGACGGCGCGCTGGTGCTGGTTCCGTTTGGCGCGTTGATCGATCCCGACGGCCGCCACTGGATCGAGCGGCGCGAATTCGCGTACTTGACGAGCGGACGCGATCTGCTGCTCGCGAATCCGCCGCTCGCCTCGGGCGGCTTGCCGCTCGTGATCGCCGCACCCGACTACGAGGCGAAGCTTCCCGAGCGCGGCGGCGCGCTCGACGCGGCGCAGCGGCAGCTCTCGGCGGAGATCGCGGGGTTGCGCTTCGAGCCGATCGACGTGTCCCAGACGGGCGCCGCGGAGCTCGGCCGGCTGCTCGGGGTCTCGCCGCTGACCGGTGCGCGGGCGAGCGATGCGGCCCTGCGCTCCGCCCGCGCGCCGCGCGTGCTGCACGTCGCCAGCGACGCATTCTTCCTGCCCGACCCGGAGGGCCGGGAGCCGAGCGCGCGCTGGGCGTCGATGCTCGGCGTCGAAGCGCGCGTGCGCCGACCGCCGACCGACAACCCGCTGCTGCGCTCGGGCCTCGCGTTCGCGGGCGCGAACGGAAGCGCGAACGGCGCGCACCGCGGCCTGTTGACCGCGCTGGAGATCGCCGGTCTCGATCTGTGGGGAACGCGGCTCGCGGCCGTCGCGGCGCGCGCGGTCGAGCCGCGGCGGGCTGCGATCGATCGAGCCGTCTACGCGTTCTGGCGCTCGTTGGTGATCGCAGGCTCCGAAGCGCAGCTCGTGAATCTCTGGACCGCGGATCCCGCCGCCGCGACGGAGTTGATGACCGCCTACTACGAGCGTCTGCTCGCGGGCGAGGGGCGGTCGGAGGCACTCAGGAGCGTTCAGCTGGCGATGCTGCAGAGCGAGAGCCGCCGTCACCCGTTCTACTGGGCGGGCTTCATCTCGCTCGGCGCGCGCGGTCCGATCGTCTGGGTGGATTCACCGGAGACCGAGCGGACGGCCTCGCGGTCGCCCTAGGCCCGGGCGCTCCGACGCGCTCGCGCGCTGCCGCGAAGGCGATCGCCCGACGGTCGATCCCGGCCCGCACCGAGTGGCGCGCGCGAGCGCCGAGCCGAATCACTCGAACTGGCTCTCGCGCCAGCGGATCGCGGCGCCGAGGCCCTCGCGCGCTCGCAGCTCGTCGAACTTGCGGTGGATCTCGGTTTCCGTGCCGTCGAGAATCGCGCCGGTCTCGACCCCGTAGCGCAGCGCCTCGCGAAGGCCCGCGATCTCCGCGCCGCGGTTGATCGACGCCTTGGTGGTCCGGAGCCCCTCGAGCGAGATCGCGGCGGCGCGCCGCGCGTAGCGCAGCGTCTCCGCCTCCAGCCGATCGTCCGGGAACACGCGATTGACCATTCCGACGCGCGCGGCCTCCTCGGCGTCGATCAGGTCGCCCGTGTAGAGCAGCTCTCGCGCCTTCTTGAGCCCGACGAGCCAGGGCATGATCAGCGCGGGGGGCGCGGCCGAGAAGCGGATCTCGGGCTCTCCGAACTTCGCCGTCTGCGAGGCGAAGGTCACGCAGCACATCATCGCGAGCTCGCAGCTGCCGGCGAGGCAGTAGCCGCGCACCATCGCGATCACGGGCTTCGAGCAATCCCAGGGGGTGAACTCGAAGTCCAGGCAGTCGGTCAGCATGCGCCGCTTGCCCATCGGGCCGCCCTCGGCGTAGCGGCCGCTCCAGTCGAACTTGAGGTCGTAGCCCGCCCCGAAGTGCGGCCCGTTGCCCGAAAGCACGAGCACGTGGACCGCGGGGTCTTCGTCCGCGCGACGGATCGCCGCGGAGAGCTCCGCCATCAGATCCGGGTGGATCGCGTTCATCGCCTCGGGGCGATTGATCCGCAGCCGCGCGATGCGTTCCCCGACCTCGTATTCGATTTCGTTCGCCATGGCCTCCACCGTCGCCGAGCGCTCGCTGCCATCTTAGCCGCTTCGGCCGCCGCGGGCGCCGCGCGCGCGGCCAGCGCGGCGCGCGGGGCTCGTGGGGCGCGCGCGGCGCGCCGCTCAGCCGAGCGACTCGGCGTCCGCTTCGTGTTCGAGCGTGGGGTCGATTCCGAGATAGCCGCCGAGCCAGCGCACCCCGATGTAGAACGGCAGGGTGTCGAACAGCGCCACGCCGGCCTTGAACACGTAGCCCGCTCCGATGAATACCCA
>JBFGGA010000133.1:0-10175 GCA_041579295.1 Myxococcota bacterium
AGTGCACGAACGAAGAGAACTACCTGATCCAGAAGTTTGCGCGCGCAGTGATGCAGACGAACAGCGTCGATCACTGCGCAAGACTCTGACACAGCCCCACGGTGGCCGGTCTGGTCACCTCCTTCGGCTCCGGCGCGATGACCAACTCCATCGCCGAGATCGACGGCGCCGCGACGCTGTTCGTGATCGGCGCGAACACGACCAGCGCGCACCCCGTGATCGGGCAGCGCATGCGGCGGGCAGCCTTGAACGGCGCGAATCTGATCGTCGCCAACGTCAAGGAGATCGAGCTCGCCTGGGTGGCGGACCAGTTCATCCAGAACCGGCCCGGCAGCGACGTCGCGCTGCTGATGGGCATGTGCCGTCACATCGTCGAAGAGGGCCTGCAGGACGCGGAATTCATCGCCGAGCGCTGCGAGAACTTCGACGACTTCCGGCAATCCCTGGAGGCCTTCACGCCCGAGTTCGTCGCGGAGATCACCGGCGTGCCCTGGGATCGGATCGCCCGGGCGGCGCGCACCTACGCGACCCAGAAGCCCGCGGCGCTCTTCTACGCGATGGGCATCACCCAGCACTCGCACGGCACCGACGGCGTCATGGCGGTCGCCAACCTCGCGTTGCTGACCGGCAACATCGGAAAGCCCTCCTCGGGCGTCAATCCGCTGCGCGGCCAGAACAACGTGCAGGGGGCCTGCGACATGGGCGCGCTGCCCAACTTCTTCCCGGGCTATCAGAAGGTGACCGATCCCGCGGTGCGCGAGAAATTCGAGCGGGCGTGGGGGATCGGCGAGGGCGACCGTGGGCGCAAATCCGGCAACGGCGGCCGCGCGCCGTTTTCCCGGCTATCCGGCGAGCTCGGGCTCACCCACACCGAGATCTTCGACAAGATCTACGAGGGCGAGATCACGGCGCTCTACCTGGTCGGCGAGAACCCCCTGCTCACCGAGGCCAACGCGAATCACGTCCGCGAGGCGCTCGAGGCGCTGGACTTCTGCGTCGTCCACGACCTCTTCATCTCGGAAACGGCGCGCTACGCGGACGTGATCTTTCCCGCGGCTTCCTTCGCCGAAAAAGAGGGCACGTTCACCAACACGGAGCGCCGGGTGCAGCGCGTGCGGCGCGCGCTGCCGCCGCGCGGCGACAGCCGGCCCGATTGGCAGATCACCTGCCAGATCGCCCAGAGGATGGGCGAGCCCGGCTTCGACTACGCGGAGCCGTCGGAGATCATGGCCGAGATCGCCTCCCTGACCCCGAGCTACGGCGGAATCTCGTACCCGCGCATCGAAGACAGCGGCCTGCAGTGGCCCTGCCCGGACGAGAACCACCCCGGCACGCGCTTCCTGCACGAGGGAAGGTTCGCCCGCCCCAACGGCAAGGCCCAGTTCGTGCCACTTACCTACAAGAAATCGGCCGAGCTCGCCGACGACGAGTACCCGCTGATCCTGACCACGGACCGCAGCCTCTACCACTATCACTCCGCGACGATGACGCGACGGGTCGGCGGGTTGGAGCAGCTCGACGCCAACGAGTGGCTCAAGATCAACCCCGCGGACGCGAAGCGCTTCGACATCGAAGACGGCGAAGAGGTGGAGGTGCACTCGCGGCGCGGCGCGATCCGGGTACGCGCGCGCGTGACCGACATCTGCCCACCGGGCCTGTGCTCGATGACCTTCCACTTCCGCGAGAGCCCCACCAACGAGATCACCAACCCGGCCCTCGACCCGGTGGCGAAGATCCCGGAGACGAAGGTCGCGGCGGTGCGGGTGGGAAAGATCGCCTGATCGGCCGGCCCGTCGAACGCCGGTGAACAGCAGATCAGGCGCCGGGCGTCGTCAGATCGGAGCTTCGCGCCCCAGATCGGCTTCGGATGCCGCTTCGCGTTGCGCCTGGAGGGCGCGCTCGGGCCGGTACATCTCCGTGCGGCCGCACAGATACGCGCCGCGTGCGACTTCGAACGCGGGCGTCCGGACGTCCCCGTGGAGCTTCCCGGTCGCGTGGATCACGACCTCTCGCGAGGCTTCCACGTCGCCCACCACGGCGCCGCGAATGATCACCGTCCGGGCCTGGATGTCGCCCGTGACGGTCGCGCGCTCGTCGACGGTGACGGTCTGGCGGGCGCGGATGCGGCCGCGAAACTCCCCCTGAACCCGCAGCGAGTTCTCGACCGAGAGCGAGCCCTCGACCTCGCACCCCTCGTGGATGTAGGAGGTGTGCTCTTCGGGCCTCGGGGGCTTCGGGGGCTCCGCGACCTCCTCGCCGGCCGCCGCGCGCCGCTGGAGCCGGCGGCCGATCTCGAGCCTCTCCCAGCCTGAACGCTTCGTCGCCATACGCGTCTTTCCTTTCGAAATGGAACCCTTTCCCGCGCAAGCCGCGCGGCTGGGTGGCACATCGGCGCGCCGCGGCGCGCGCTTGAATCGCGCGGTCGCCGCGACGCGGACCGCTCAGCCGCGGGGTCGCAGGCCGAACGCCAGCGCGCCGCCGAGCAGCGCGGCCGCGAGCACGAGCGCCCCGCCGGTCGCGAGCGCGGGCACCGGGGCCGGCGGCGACGCGAGGAAGAGCCCGAGGTTTGCGTCCGAGAGGGTCGCTTGGAGCACGATCTGGCCCGCGTCGTTGATGTCGACGAAGCCGAACTGCGCGAAGCTCGCGCCGCCAGCGTCGGGCGCCGCTTCCCCGAAGAGCACGACCGGCTCGACCTGCCCGGCGGACGCTTCGTACAGGAACACGCCCGCGTCGACGACACCGCCCGTGAGCGTGGCAGAGAACGCGACGTCGCCCGCCTGGTTGATCGGCGCGATGCTCGTGATCGTCGCGTAGGTTCCGCCACCGGTTCCCGGGGCGACACCACCGTCGACCGCGATCGCGTCGACGACACCGCCGACGATGCGAAACACCCCCCCGGTCGCGGCGCCGCCCGTCACGTTCGAGAGGAACGCGACGTCGCCGTTCGCGTTCTGGTCCGGAAACAGGAAATCGACGAAGGTGCCGCCACCCGTATCCGGAGCGGGATCCCCCGCGAGGGCGAGCATCGAATCCACGCCCCCCGAGTCGCGGAACAGGCCGCGCGTGGCGCCGCTGCCGCCGAGCACGTTCGCGGGGAAGACCACATCGCCGGCGTCGTTGATCGCGGGCGCCTCGAAACCGTCGTATACGCCGCCACCCGTGCCGGGTGCGCCATCGCCTTCGAGCGAGACGCCCGTCTTCACGCCGCCGCTGTAGCGAAACACGCCGCTGCCGACGCCGCCGCCGCTGACCGTGTCGGTGAAGGCGAGGTCGCCCCCGGCGTTGAGGGAATGGGAGTTGAGCGCGTTGATCGCGCCGTCGAAGCTCCCGCCGCCGGTATCGGGAGCGGGTTCGCCCTCCACCACGATCGGGATATCGGCGCCGCCGCCCGAGTCGAGGAAGATGCCGCCGATCGCGGAGCCGCTCAGCGCGACGGCCATGAAGGAGACGTCACCGTCGTCGTTCAGGCTCGCAAAGCCGCCGGGCAGGAAGTAGCTGCCGCCCGTGCCGGGAGCCGTGTCCCCCTCGAACGACAGCCCCGCGTCACCGCCGGGCCCGTAGCGGAAGACGCCCCAGCCGGGCACGCCCCCGGTCAGATCGTTCAGGAAGGCGACCTCGCCCGCGTCGTTGAGCACCGCGGAGAAGAAGCTGTTGTCGTGGAGCGCGCCCCCGCCATCCGGCGCGACGTCGCCCGCGATCGCCACCTTCTCGACGCTGTGCCCGCTCGCCCGGGCCGCGCCCGTCGCGCCGAGTGCGATTCCCACGGCCGCCGAAATGACGAGAAATCGCATCGCGCCCCGTGTGTGCTTCCGCATGCCGCCTCCCCGGCCGACCGACGGGCGCCGATCGGCGGTTTCGCTCGTGGCCACCCGAGATGCCCGTCGGCTCCAGCGGCTTATCGGCCGAGGCCAGCGGGTTTTCAAGGCTTTTCCGCCATCGCGCCGCGCCGCTGCAGATCGGGGCGGCGAAGCGACGACTCCGCTGACGTCGCTTCGAGCCGGGCACCTCGCCGCCGTCGGGGGCGATGCCCCACGAGTTCGAAGCGCAAGCTTTCGAGAATGCTTGACGGCCTGGTGACGTCCAAGCAGACTGCGGCGAGGCCCGATCGACATCGCAGTCACCGGGCACCGCCCCGTGCCCCCAGATCGCGGGATCCAGTTCCGCCATAGGAGAAAACGACCATGGGTTTGATCGACTTCGTCAAGAACGCGGGCGAGAGCTTGCTCAGCCAGGCCTCCGAGCTGGCCAGTGAAATCAAGGGCGGCGTCTTCGGCGGCAACGCGGAGGCCGAGGCGCAGGTCGGAAACGCGCTCGCCAAGACGGTGACCGATCTCGGAATCTCGGTTCAGGACTTGTCGATCGCCGTCAAGGACGACGTGGCGACGATCACCGGAGTGGCCGCCAGCCACGCAGATCGCGAGAAGGTGATTCTGGTTGCGGGCAACACCAAGGGCATCGCCCAGGTCAACGACCAGATGACCGTCCAGGCACCGGATCCGGCCCGCTATTACACGGTCGTCGCGGGAGATTCACTTTCGAAGATCGCCAAGGCCGAGTACGGCGACCCGATGAAGTACCCCATCATTTTCGACGCGAACCGACCCATGCTCTCGGATCCGGACAAGATCTATCCCGGACAGGTCCTTCGCATTCCGAAACTCTAGAGGAGCCTTCTCCCATGAACCTGCTCGAATCGCTACTGGACGAAAACGGTGGAGCCGTCGTGCGCGAGATCGCGCGCAACCTGCAGTTGCCCGAAAGCGACACGCGTTCCGCGATCGAGCAACTGACGCCCGCGCTCAGCCGCGGCCTGATCCGCAACGCCAAGCAACCGGGTGGCCTCGAGAGCCTGTTCGGCGCACTCCAAGCGGGTGGGCACGAGCGCTACGCGAAGGATCCGAGCCTGCTCGGAGATCCGCACACGGTTGCCGACGGCAATTCGATTCTCGGCCACATCCTCGGGAGCAAGGACGTGAGTCGAAATGTGGCGGGCCGCGCCGCAGAGAGGACCGGCCTCAGCTCGTCGATCCTGAAGAAGATGTTGCCGATGGTGGCGGCCGCGGCCATGGGCCAGCTCGGTCGGCAGTCCGCGGGGGGCGGCGGTCTGCTCGGCCAACTGGCCGGCAGCGCGATGGGCGGCGGAGCGCAACAGGTCGCGACGCAACAGACGTCGGGGATGGTCGGTATGCTGGAGAGCTTCCTGGACTCGGACCGGGACGGCTCCGTGATGGATGACGTGCTGTCGATGGCGCAGAAATTCTTCTGAAACACCGCGCCCCGCGCCTCGCCGGAGATCAGAGCGGAACGCGAACGGCTCGGCGACTGATGTACGCCTGGCGAGGCTCAGCGGCATCGGGCAGAGCGCCGTCCGCGCTCTCGAGGAACTGAAGCTCGATCTTCAAGGTGAAATGCCGCGCGCCCCCTCGTGCCAGGTGATCGCGCAGCTGATTGGCGTTCGACACGACGCGAATCCGCCCGTACGGACGCCCCGCATCGATGCGCAGGATCCAGTTCGAAATCGGCAGAAGCCGACCGTAACGATCGCTGCGGGCGATCGCGGGGTGTTGCGGATTCAGAGCCACGAAGACCTCCGTAGGCCCCTCGATCTCCGCAGTCGCCGCGATCGCGTAGAAGCCCGGCACCGGGGATTCCGGTACGAGCCCCAGATCGATCGCGAGCTGCCGCGGGCCGTCGAATCTCGCTTCGAGCGAATCGACGCGCGCGATCTTCGCACTGCCGATCTTGGGAGCACTCCGGTCCGCGAGCAACTGGCCCACCCGATCCAGGCAGGCTTCGCGCGAATAGAAGTGACCGTCGAAGAACAGCGATTGCCGCTCCTCCACCTCGTCGCAATGGCGGCCTTCCAGCGTCGACCGGGCCAGCTCGGCATAACACGCAGACCGGTAATAATAGGTCTCCATTCCTCGCGGATTGAAGATCAGGCCGGTCGCTCCGCAATCGCGTGGCGTCATCTCACAGCGCTCCTCCGCCGTGATGCCCGCTGGAAACAGCTCGTGTAGCGCGTTGATCTTCTCCTCGTACGCCTCACAGGTGATTCCATGGACCCCGGTGACGGGAGCGGTCCGATCACACGCGAGTGCACAGACGCCCGCAGCGATGATCACGAGCATCGCGGAAGCGGCGCCGTCTGCGCCGAGCGGGCAGCTGCGAACGCGCATGACCCAAGCGTGCCACGCCCGAGGTGTGACGGCAGCCGACCGGGCGCAGTTTCTGGCGCGCCGCCAGCTGCGCTGAGTCGCCTCCGCTACCGTATGGTGACCTCGTACGGTCGCCGGTTGCCAGCGATTCACAGTTTGGTAGTAATCCGACCTCGCAATGACGGACCGAATCGCGCGCATACCGATCTTCGCGATCCCGCTCGCGCTCCTGGCCGGCCTCGCACCCCCGTCGGGCGACGCCGAGAACTTCGACCCCTGGCGCGATGCCGCGCGCTACGAGTTCGAGTACCGCGTCGATCTGACGGACGTCGAGTCGGGAGCGGGCGAGCGCGGGCGCCTGTGGGTTCCGATGCCGGCCGACACGCGCGATCAGCGGGTGCTCTCGGTGACCGTCGAGTCGCCGCTCCCGCATCGCGAACACCGCGACGCGCTCGGCAACCGGATCGCGACGATCGACTGGGAGGGCGAGGCGCCACGGGGTGAAATCGCATTCCGCTACACCGTTGAGCGCGCGCCGTCTTCGGGCATCCCCGCCGAGGCCGCCACCGCGCCGCAAGACGCGCCCGGTCGCTTCCTGCATCCCACGAGGAAGATCCCGCTCGACGGCATCATCGCCGAGCTCGGCGCCCAGCAGGCGCGCGGTCGCGCGAGCGACGCGGCCAAGATCCGCGCGTTCTACGATTACGTCTACGCCAACATGCGCTACGCGAAGCAGGGCACCGGCTGGGGACAGGGCGACGCGATCTGGGCGTGCACCGCGAAGTACGGCAACTGCACGGATTTCCACTCGCTCTTCATGGGCATGGCGCGCAGCCAGGGCATCCCCGCGCGCTTTGCGATCGGCTTTCCGATCCCCCACGAGAGCGCCGCGGCGGACGTCGAGGGCTACCACTGCTGGGCGGAGGCCTGGGATTCCGCGCGAGGTTGGGTGCCGATGGACGCGAGCGAGGCCTGGAAGCGCCGACAGGCCGACGCGTTCTTCGGCAAGCTGCCGAGCGATCGGATCGCGTTCACGATCGGGCGCGACCTCGTGCTGAAACCCGAGCAGGCGGGCGGCCCGCTCAACTTCTTCATCTACCCGTACGCGGAGGTTTCCGGCCGGCCCGTCAAGGGCATCGGGAAGCGCTTCCGCTTCCGCCGCCTCGCGGAATCCATGGTGGCTCCCGGGGAAGACCCGATCGCGGCGCGTTGAGCTCCGCGTCCGCGGACCGACCGCTCGCGACCCATCGCGTGGACGGTCTCCGCGGCGGCGCATCGGAACGCGAGAGACGCGGTCCATCGAATGGCAGAGGGCTCGGCGCGTCGCGCGTCGTCGTCGCGAGCCCTTCGCAATGTATTTCGGAAAAAGAAGGCCGGCGGGTCGCCCGTTCTCGCGGCAGCCCGCCGGCTTCGTTCTTCGATCGCCGTCCGGCGCGCGCCGGAACGACGCGGAATCGATCTAGGCCGCGTAGCTCCGCTTGGCCTGGATCTTCCCATTCCTTCCCTTGATCTTCAGCACGCCGCCCGCGCGCTTGGCCATCGAGCGGCCCCGGCGCACCGCGGTCTCCTTCTTGCGATGCGTGCTCTCCGGGCTCTTCTTGCCTTCGCGTTGGACCATCCAGCCATCCGGGTGGCTGCGAACGACAAATGACTTCTTCGGCATGCCTACCTCCTCCTCTCGGCTCCACAGATGAAGCGCTGGAGCCGTGGATACAATCGACCGACGGATCGAGGCCCTGAAGCAAAAGCAACACCGATCGCGGTAGATCTCTTACACACGTGCGCAGCGGGTGCGCACCTCGCGCGCAAGAAGCTCACTGCGACAAGCAAGACCGCAGCCCCGGCGCGGCGGCGATCGCCTACCAGAAGATCAGCGGCGTCTGGACGAGCTGCTCGAGGCCATCTTCGTGGATGATGAAGACCTCCTCGAAGGTGGCGGTGCCGACGCCGGGCTCGCGAAAGAAGGTCTCGACGGTGAACACCTGATCGGCGTGGAACGGCTCGTCGACGTTCCAGAACGCATTGTCGCGGAAGTGGCGCGCGTCGCCGGCGGGAATCTGCGGCCCCGCCCAGAACATGCCGAGGCCGTGGCCGTAGAGGTCCCAGATGCCGGCGCCCGAGTCTTCGTAGCCGTACTTCGCGGCCAGCTCGTCGCCGACGATGCCGGCCTCGCGCGGCGTCGATCCGGGGCGAACCGCCGCCATGATGCCCCGCGTGATCTCGACGCTGTTCTCGATCAGTGCGCGCTGCGCGGCGTCGGGTCGGTTGCCGCACACGGCGGTGCGACCCGGATCCATCCAGTAGCCCTCGAGCAGCGGGCCGTAGATCCACGCCCGCAGCATCTCGCCCGGCTCGGCGGCGCGCGTCGAGTAGCCGTAGAGCGGCTTGTCCCACATCGAGTGCTCCATCGGCGGCCCGGTGTTGCAGCCGAGCCGGTGGAAGCCGCCGCCGGCGCGGATGAGGATCGAGGCGGCCTCCGCGGCCGCGTCACACTGGCGCTCGCCGCGAATCAGCGCCTGCACGAAAGCCGTGAGCGCACGCGTCGCGATCTCGCCGGCCTCGCGGTAGAGCGCGAGCTCTCGCTCGCTCTTGTGGCCGAGCAGCCGGAAGAGCAGCTCGTCCTCCGCACACCACTCGATCGCGGGCGTCGCCTCGGCGAGCTCGCGCAGCATCGCGCCGGGCACGAAGTCGTCGCCGACGTAGGCCACGCGACCCTCGACGCCGAGCGCCTCGAGGCGCGCCGCCAGCGCCTGCGTCCCCGCGAAGAGGTCGTCGTGGATCTCGTCCACGGCCAGGTAGCGGCGGTCCACGGTCGAGAGCTTCTCGGCGACGTGCAGCTCGGGCTCGCAGCCCCGTCGGAAGAGCATCGCCGCGAACGACGCGCCGATCGAGCCGTCTAGCGCGGAGCCCTCCTGGCCGGACGCCTGCGACGCGTAGCCCGTGTAGTAGTAGACGTTTCCCGCGCGGTCGTAGCTTCCGCCCGAGCGCTGCCAGATCACCGCCGCCTCGTAGCTCGACGCGGCGAGCTTCTCGTCCAGGCGCCTCCAGCGCTGCTGGTACTCCTCCTTCGGGAATCGCATCGCGCTCGACATCGGCCCCCTCCTCTCCATGGCACGCGGCCCGGCGCGCGGCCCGCAGAGGTCGCCGCCGTCGAACGGACCGGCCAGCGGGGCCGGCCGCTCCCGCGCAGAGCCGACATGCTATGCGATCTTCCTCGGGTGCGTGGCAACCCGCCGTGGGGCATCGGGCGGTCGCCCGCGGCCCGCCGGGCCACGCGGCGGTCGTGCCCGAGAATCGCAAGGTCCAGGCGGCGCGCGGCGCATCGCCCCGCACCCCGCAGTCCATCGGACCAGCCGGCGGGCGCCTCCAAGCTCCCCAGGGCAACGAATGCGGAGCGAGCGTGCCCCCGGGCGGCATTCGCTCCCTTGACGGGCGGCCGCGGTATCCCGATATTCCGCGCCACCATTGGAGGCCAAATAGCGCGCCCGCGAAACATCGGCCGATGGGGGCGGCCGCGCGGGCTTCGCCGACCGTTCGCTCGAATCGCGAGTGTCGAGACGCGCGGCGCCCCGGTGTCCGGCCCTCTTCGCGCGAGACGCTGAGACCATGCGACTCGATTCCATCGCCGACGCTCGGCAACGCCGAGACCTTCGCGCGATCGTCGGCGACGGCGTGTCGTTCAGCGTGATGGTGGGCGTGGGTGAGTCCTACATCGCCGCGTTCGTCTTGGCCGTGGGATACGGTGGCATCGCCGCGGGCCTCATCGCCACGGTCCCGCTGCTCGCGGGCGCCGTCCTGCAACTCGTCACACCCGCCGGCGTGGAGCGGCTGCGATCGCACCGACGCTGGGTCGTGCTCTGCGCGCTGCTCCAGGCCGCGAGCTTCGCGCCGCTGATCGTCGGCGCGCTGCTCGGCCAGATCGCCTACTGGATCATCCTGCTCGCGGCCGCCGCGTACTGGGGCTTCGGGATGGCGACCGGCCCCGCGTGGAACACCTGGGTGGGCACGCTCGTCCCC
>JBFGGA010000134.1:0-10154 GCA_041579295.1 Myxococcota bacterium
GGAAGGGCAGGCGCAGGCGCCGCGTGGAGAGCCGATCGCCGGGCAGCGCGCAGACCGTGTGGTCGGTGGCGAGTCGGTGCATGCGCACGAAGTGCTGCACGAGCTCCGCGAGCGGGGCCTCGCTGTTGTCGCGCGCAAAGCTCCGCATCGCGACGGCCTCGAAGCCGCGCAGCGTGTGCCGGAACTCGACCGCCTTGATGCCGTGGCTGCCGACGTCCAGCCCGAGGATGTTGCTCAACAGCGCCACCGGCGCCCCCCGATCACCGAACCCGCCACGATAGCATCAGCGGCGGATCCACGTTGCGATTCACCACCGCCTCGATGCTCCGCCGCACGTCCCCCACCCGCGCATCGGCCACGATCGTGAACACGCTGGCCGTGTAGGTCGGCGGCGGAAAGATCGGGTTCGGCACGATGCTATTTATCGGCGTGCAGCCCTTGATCGAGAGCGATTCTCCGCAGATCAGCTCGCCCTCCTCGCGGGTCTCGAGGATCTGCTTGACCTGGTCCTCGCTGGCCAGCCGGTCGTCCACCCCGTCGTTCGAGAAGATCAGCGAGAGCACGTGGGGCGGCGCCGTGTTGACGTTGACGCCCCCGCCCCCCACGAAGGGCTGCACGGTGACGTAGCGCTGCAGCGCTACGACGAGCTTGCGGTCGAAGCCCTGGATCAGGAAGAGGTCGTCGACGCTCATCAGCGGCCCGTTCGCGGCGCGATAGGGCGGCTGCTGGGTTTGGTAGTAGGTGTCCTCGAGCCCCCCCTTGATGCGCACCGGGTCCGCGTCGACCCAGTCCATCAGCGCCTCGGCGAGTTCGTGAATGTCGTAGAATTTTTCTCCGGGCGGAATCTTCATCTCGTCGATGACCTTCTCGAGGAAGGCCAGCAGGAACGGCTCGGTCTCGGCGTAGGGAACTCCCCCCTCCGCGAAGTTGAAGATCGAGTTGAGGTTGAACAGCGTCCCCGAATCCTCGATCCGGACCTTCAGCGTGGATCCGCGGCCCCCGGGAATCTCGGTCTTCGAGAGCTGCGCCCAGGCGTCCTTCTGGCTGTCGATGGCCTGCTGCGTGGTCTCCTCCTGGATCTGGTCCATCACCAGGACGGTCTTCCCGATCCGGATGCCGCTGCGCGCGAGGGCTTCCGCGCGCGCGGCGGCGTCCCGGTTGCGCGCGACGCTCGCGTCGACCATCGCGCGCCGCGTGGAGGTCGCGATCGAGCTCGTGAGCAGCATCGCGAAGAAGAGCACGATGAGCAGCACGACGCCCCGTTGGTGCTTGGAGAAGCTCAGCGACATCTCGGGTCCACGATCTCCTTGCACTCCTGGGGCAGGTGCCGGTAGTCGTTGGGCGTGAACGCCATGTTGGGCGCGGAGAGCGCGAGGCCGACGCAGAGCTTCGCGTTGGTGCTCGCGGAGTCCGGCAGGCTGCTGGGGAAGCAATCGCGGTTCGTCAGCTGTCCGGAGCCGTCCGAGCCTCCCCTGCCTCTGCCGCTTTCATCCTCCTCGCCGTCTTCCCCGTCCTCGCCCTGCTCGCCTTCTCCGTCTCCGAAGATCGGATGGTTCGGATCCGCGAGCGCCACGAGATCGAGCGGGCGCACGGGGATCAGCACGCGCCGCTGGTAGATCGATGGCTCGCCCTCGTCCGAGGTCAGGTCGCCGACGAGCGAGACGTGGATGTCCACCGCGAGCGGCAGCGAGCTCGACTCGAGCAGCATCGAGGAGTCCCAGTCGCTGCGCAGCTCGCCGTTCTCGTCGAGGAATCGGAAGCCGAAGTACGCGAGGTTCTCGGCGAGCAGGAACGCTCCTGGATCGTTCTCTCTCGGGAAGCTCTTGTCGAGGCTCTCGGGGAGGTGGGGTGAGATCCAGCGATACAGCGCAACCGAATCGTCGGGCCGCGCCTCCACGAGGTAGGCGACCGTGGCGAGGTTGGTCTCGGCGGAGTCGGTCCGCGTCGGGTTGTGGTTGCGGGTGATGAACTTGAGCCGCTCGGAGGCGTCGCCGCCGAGTCGGGTCTCGCCGAGGAAGATCCACGGAAACGCGATCGGGTCCACCTCGGGCGGCTTCGCGATCAGGAACGCGCCCTCGAGATCGCGCGCGACGCGGTCGAGGATCGCGGTCGCGCGCCGGATGCCGCGGGTGTGGTCCGAGGCGCGCTGGCTCGCGCGGGCGAGGTCCGTGTAGAAGTTCAGCGCCACGAAGAACACGACGCCGATCATCGCGACGACCGCCATCACCTCGATCAGCGTGAAGCCCCTGCGCGCGCGCGGCCGATCGCCCACCGTCAGCGGTCCTCCTCGTCGCCGTCCGGGAGCAGGCTCTCCCTGGCGAGCTTGGCGGCCGCGTCCTCGTCGACCGCGAAGATGGTGCGCGTGACCGAGCGCTCGTAGCCGGCCTCGAACCAGCTGACCCGGAGGTCCACCTGCAGGAACGGCGGCGCCTCGGCGTTCGCGGCCGCGAGCTGCGCGGCCGTGAACTGCGCGGCCGCGCTCTGGGAGGTGGCGGTGGCTTGCGCCGCGCCCGCCGCGGGGGCGCCGCGCTGCGGCCCCCCCGCGTCGCCGAAGATCGGGGTCTGCAGCGGCGTGACCTCCCAGACCACCGCGTAGCCGCCCAGCTCCTCGTTCTCGGTGACGCCGAGCTCCGGGGCCGCTCCCTTCTCGAGCTCCAGCTCGAACGCGCTGAGCTCCCAGTCGGCGATCATCGACGCCTCGAGCATGCGCCGGCTCTCGCCCTCGGAGCGCAGCGCGCGAATCGCCACGGTCGACAGCGTCGTGTAGAGGATCGCGAGGACCGCGACCGCTCCGAGCACTTCGAAGAGCGTGAATCCGCCGTCAGAAGTCCTCATCGAGAATCCGCACGGCATCGGCCAGGGGCAGGATTTCCAGTGCGAGCTCCCGGCCGCTCGGCTCGCTGAGCACGATGAAGGTGTACGTCGAGCTGCCGTCTCCCTCGAAGCCGACGAACGCCTCGCCGAAGTCGATCTCGCCACCGGGGGTCTCGATCCAGGCGAATTCGATGCCGTTGCCCAGGTACTCGGTCTCGCCCACGGGGCCGTCGAGCGCCTGGTATCGCTGCTCGACCTGCGGCGGCGGCTCGAGCGATACCCGCAGGTTGCCGTCGGCGTCGAGCGTCGGCTTCGATCGCGGGCGCTCATCGTCGCTGTGCCCTCCCTGCCACTCGAGCACGTAGCTGTTCGCGTCGAGGTCGATCGTCAGCCGATGGGGCACGCCGGTCATCACCGCGCGCTGGCGGGCAAAGTCGACGCGCTCCACGATCCGCTCGGCGGCGCGCCGCAGGTTGTGCTGCTGCATGGCGCCGAAATTGGGCAAGATCAGGCTCATCAGCAGTCCGCCGATCAGCAGGACCGCGAGAATTTCGAGCAGCGTGAAGCCCGCCCGATCCCATGTGCGGCGCGCGCCCGCCGTCAGACTCCCTCCCCGCCGTCGTCCCAGTTCCCGATGTCGGCGTCCACGCCATCACCGCCGGGTTTGCCGTCCGCTCCGTACGACCAGAGGTCGAACGAGTGCGTGTTGTTCTGGCCGGGCTGCTCGTACTCATAGATATTGCCCCAGGGGTCCTCCGGGATGCGTCGCTTTTGGAGGTAGCCGCCGGGGGGGAAGTTCCGCGCGTCCTGGGCCTCGTTGATCAGCGCGTCGAGCCCCTGCTCGGTGGTCGGATACTTGGCGTTGTCCATGCGGTAGAGCTCGAGCACGGATTCGAGGTTCGCGATCTGGGTGCGGGCCGCGGTGACGCGGCCCTTGTCGACCTGCGCGAAGATCGACACGCCGACGATCGTGCTGAGCAGCCCGATGATCAGCACGACCGCCATGATCTCGATCAGCGTGAAGCCCGCGGCCCGGCTCGCGCGAACGATTCGACTTCGCTCAGCAGTTTGCGGCATGGGTGTTCCTCCGATTCAGGATATCGAGCTCGTGACCTGCAGCAGTGGTACGAGTGTCGCGAGGATGATAACCACGACGATTCCCACCATCAGCAGGATCAGCAAGGGCTCGAGCAACGCGGTGAGTCGCGTCACCGTGGTCTCGACCTGCTCTTCGTAGGTGTCGGCGATCTTCGAGAGCATCGACTCGAGCTGTCCGCTTCGCTCACCGACGCCGATCATGTGGGTCACCATCGGGGGGAATTCGCCGCTGTTGCGCAGTGGAGCGGCCACGCTCGCCCCCTCGGTGATGCTATCGCGGGCGGCGTCGATCGCGCGCCCGAGCAGCGTGTTGTTCGCCACGTGCTTCGCGGTGTCGAGGGCGCGCACGATCGGCAGGCCGCCCGCGAGCAGCGTCGCGAGGGTCCGCGCGAAACGCGCAATCGCGATGATGCGCACGGTCCGGCCGATCACCGGCAGCCGCAGCTTGAGGGCATCGTAGACCTCGCGCCCGCGCGTCGTTTGGATCGCGGTGCGCAGGCCCATCGCGAGGGCCACGGCGGCGAGCCCGACCGCCCACCACCAGAGCTTCGCGAAGTTGGACAGCGCGATGATCCAGCGCGTGTAGAACGGGAGCTCCTGATTGAGGCTGGTCAGCAGCTCGGTGATCTGGGGCAGCACCACGGTCACCAGGACCCCCACGACCACCAACGCGAAGCCGAACATCACGCACGGATAGATCAGGATCGAGCTGACCTTGTTCCGCAGCCGGACCTGGCTCTCGAGGTAGTCGGCGAGTCGCCCGAGCACGGTATCGAGCGCGCCGCCGGTCTCTCCCGCGCGCACCATGCTCACGTAGAGGTCCGGGAAGGCGCCGGTCTGGGCGAGCGCGTCGGCGAAGTGCGCGCCCTCGTTGACGCGGTCGCGCGCCTTGCCGAGCGCGGCCCGCAGCCGGACGTTCTCGGTCTGCTCGGTCAGCGCGCTGAGCCCCTCGACGAGCGGAATGCCCGAGCTCAACAGCGTGGAGGCCTGGCGCGTGGCCAGCGCGAGATCGAGCGGCGAGATGCGCGAGAAGCTCGGCAGGTGGAAGCTGCGGCCCGCCGCCGCTCGCACGCTCGCGACGCCGCGCTGCTCGATGAGCTCGGTGATGTAGACGCCGTCCCGGCGCAGCCGACCGCGGGCCGACCGCGAGGTCTCGGCGTCGAGCAAGCCGTTGATGGACTTGCCCGACGCATTGACGCCTTTGAACGCGTAGACCGGCACGGGAACCTCAGATCTGGGCTACGTTGCCTTCTTCCTCGGTGGCGCGCAGCACCTCCGCGCTCGAGGTGATTCCCTGCAAGACCTTCAGCGCGCCGTCGCCGCGCAACGTGCGCATGCCCTTGCGGATCGCGGCCTGCTTGATGGTCTTGGAATCGATGTTCTGCGACACCAGGCTGCGCAGGTCGTCGTCGATCAGCATCAGCTCGAAGATCCCGACCCGGCCCCGGTAGCCGGTGAAGTTGCAGTCCGCGCACCCCTTGGCGCGGTAGACCTTCACGGGACGGTCGGGCGGGCGCACCCCGATCTCCTTGAGCTCCTCGGCGGTGGCGGTGTACGGCTCGCGGCACTTCTTGCACAGCACCCGGACGAGGCGCTGCGCGAGCGCCGCCACGAGCGACGAGCCCACGAGGAAGGGCTCGACGCCCATGTCGACGAGCCGCGTGATCGCGCTCGGCGCGTCGTTGGTGTGCAGCGTCGAGAACACCAGGTGGCCGGTGAGCGACGCCTGGATCGCGATCTCCGCGGTCTCGAGGTCGCGGATCTCGCCGATCAGGATCACGTTCGGATCCTGGCGCAAGATCGACCGCAAGCCGCTCGCGAACGTCAGGCCGATCTTCGGGTTGATCTCGATCTGGCCGACCCCCCTGAGCTGGATCTCGACGGGATCGTCGAGCGTGACGATGTTCTTGTCGGTCGAGTTGATCGCCGCGAGCGCCGCGTAGAGCGTGGTCGTCTTGCCGCTGCCGGTGGGCCCCGTGACGAGGATGATCCCATTTGGGCGCGTGATCAGCTTCTGGATCGCGGCCATCTGCTGCTCGCTGAAGCCGATGCGCTCGAGGTCGGCGAGGTCCGTCGTGCGCGGTAGCAGGCGTAGCACCACGCGCTCGCCGTGCGTGACGGGCAGCGTCGAGAGCCGCACGTCGTAGTCGCGCCCGGCGATCTTGAGGCGGATGCGCCCGTCCTGCGGGAGTCGGCGCTCGGCGATGTTGAGGCCGCCCATGATCTTGATGCGCGAGACGATGCTCGCCTGAAGCGAACGCGGCAGCGGTTTGATCGGCTCGTAGAGCACGTCGTCGATGCGGAAGCGCACGCGCACCTCGGTCTCGAAGGGCTCGAGGTGGACGTCGCTCGCGCGCTCCTTGACGGCGTGCTGCAGCATCGAGTTGACGAGCTTGATGATCGGCGAGTCGTCGGAGGCCTCCAGCAGGTCCTGCGGCTCCTGGCTGATCTCGCTCGCGAGCGTGTCGAGGTCCTCGGCGGCGTCCTCGGCGAGCGCGTCGGTCGCGGTGGCGCCGCGGTCGTAGACCTCGTTGATCGCGCCGAGGATCGTGCGCTGGTTGGCGAGCTCCAGGCGGACCTCGGCATCCGCGAACAGCAGGCGCAGATCGTCGAGCGGCGCGGTGTCCAGCGGGTTGGTGACCGCCACGCGGATCGTGCCGTCGGCGGTGCGCGCGATCGGCAGGATGCCGTGGGTCTTCGCGAAGCCGATCGGCACGCGCTCGATCAGGCCCTCGTCGATCTCCGCGGTGTCGATGTTCGGGAGCACGGGCAGCCCGAGCTGCCGGCTGAGGGCTTCGAGCACCTGGTCGGCGCTCACGCGACCGGACGAGATCAGGTGGTCGACGAGCCGACCGCCGTTTTCCTCGCGCGCCGCGCGCGCTTCTTCGAGCTGCTCCTCGGTGAGGTGGGTGGTGTCCAGCAGAATCGCACCCAGCTCGAGGGGTCGCTCGGCGTGGGGAGATTCGCTCATGGCTCTTCTGCTGCCTCCTCGGCGGCGACGACGACGACGGGCTCGAGGCCGTGGATCTCGCGCATCACCCGGGAGGCGTGCTTGGCCTCGTCGAGCGTCGCGAACGGGCCGATCTGCAGCTCGAAGTAGAGCGTGCCCGCGATGTCGTTCGAGACGAGCGTGCCGTCGTAGCCGCCGTCGATCAGCCGCTGGAGGGTGTCGATCGCGTCCTGCGCGTCGCGTCCGACCAGCGCCTGGACCGCGTAGCCCGGCAGGCGCAGCGCCGCGAGGCGCGCGGCCTCGGCCTCGGCGCGCGCGGCGGCCTCGGCGACCTCGATCTCCGCGATGCGCTCCCGCGGGTAGCGGGACTCGTGGCCGAGCACCGCGATTCGCACGGGGTTGTCGCCGAGCGGCTCGTAGGGCTCGCCGGCCTTCTCGGCGGCCTTCTGGCGCTTGCGCTCGACCACACGCTCGCGCTCCGACCACTCGAGCCCCTCCTGCGACCCCTCGGCGAACTCCTCGCGCTTGCGGATCGTCTCGAGCTCGAGGTCCTCGGGCGAGCGGATGATGTGCGGGGTCAGGAACACGAGCAGGTTGATCTTGCGCAGCTCGCGCGTGCTCGACTTGAACGCCCAGCCGAGGATCGGGATGTCGCCGAGGAACGGGACCTTCGTGACCGAGTCCTGGTACTCGTCGCTGAGCAGGCCGCCGATCACGACGGTCTCGTTGTCCTCGACGACGACCACGTTCTCGATCTGGCGGTTCGAGAGCGGCACGCCGACCTGGTCGGCATCGCCGAGGGTGCCGCTGTTCGCGAGGCCGACGTTGATCGAGCTGATCTCCTGGAAGATCTCCATCCGCAGGCTGTCGCCCTCGGTGATCTGCGGGGTCACGCGCAAGGTGACGCCGATGTCCTGGCGCTCGACGTTCACCGAGGTCGCGAGCCGGCCGTCGACCGGCACGTTCTGGCTGCCGGCGGCCTGGGTGCGCCCGGTGATGATCGGGATGTTCTGGCCGATGCGGATCTCCGCTTCCTCGTTGTCCATCGTCAGGATGTGCGGCGCCGAGATGATGTTCGTACCGGTGTCGCCCGCGGCCGCCTGGAGGATCGCGTCGATCACGTGGCCGTCACCGATGATGTTTCCTTCGGAGTCGCGGTGGATCGTGTCCCTCAGGAATCGCTGAAGGAGCGGCAAGCCACCGCCGATCGCGGCGCCGACCGGGCCGCCGAACGCGAATCCCTCGGCGGCGGCGCGCGGCTCGATCCCGGTGCTCAGCTCCGTTCCGCCATTGATGAAGCGAAACATGCCGCTGAAGCCGAGATCCTCGGAGTCCGTGATGTCGACCTCCATGATCAGCGCCTCGACGAGCACCTGCGGCCGCTCGACGTCGAGCTTCGCGATCACCTCGGAGATCGTGTCGAAGCCCTCGCGGCTGCTCTGGATCACGAGCGCGTTCGTGGCGGGGTCCGCGGTGATCTTCACGCCCTCCGCGAGGCCCTGCACGACCGCGCGCAGCGACTGCGCGCCCTGGCCGCTGGCGGCCGCCGCGCTCGGCGAGGGCAGGGTGCCGCTGACCAGCGACGAGAGCGTGAGCGCGAGCTCCTCGGCGTCCGCGTGCTGCAGGTAGTAGACGTGGATCTTGCCGGTGCCGGTGACCGGGATGTCCAGCCGCTGGATGAGATCGCGCACCTCCTGCATCTGCACGCGCGGCGCGAGCGCGATCACCGAGTTGGTGCGCTCGTCGGTCATCAGCCGCACCCGGTTGCGCCCGGCCGTGCCGGAGGGGTCCGGGGTGCGGCTGGACGTGCTGCGGCTGGTTCGCCGGCTGCTGCTCGTTCGGGCCGCGGTTCCCGCGCTGACCTCCGCGCCGTAGATCTCCGAGACCTGCTCGGCGAGCGTGCGCGCATCGGCGTGGCGGATCTTGAAGATCGCGAGCGCGTCCTGGTAGGTCTCGACGTCGATCGCCTCCATGATCGCGAGGATGCGGCGGATGTTCGAGGCGGCTTCGGTGACGATGACCATGTTGGTCGGCTCGTAGGCTTCGATGCTGCCGTCCTTCGAGATCAGCGGCTTGAGCGTGGTGGTGATCGAGGTGGCGTCGATGTAGTGCAGCGGGATCAGGCGCGTCACGAAGCGATCGGTGTTGGGCGGCGCGAGCGCGGTCTTCGTGGTCTCGATGTTGCTCTGCTTGGCGTCGCGCACCGGGATGATCTTCAGCGCTCCGCCCGGCGTCTCGACGGTCGTGAACCCCTTGACCTGGAGCACGGACTCGAAGACCGCGTAGGCCTGCTTGCGCGTGATCCGGGTGGGCGACTTGATGGTGACCTTGCCCCGCACGCGCTCGTCGTAGATGAAGTTGCGGTTGGTCATCTTCGAGATCGCGTCGATGATCGTCGTGAGCTCGGCGTCGTTGAAGTCGAGCTGGACGAGGTCCTCCGCTTCGTCCGCCCCGGCGCGGCCCAGTTCGTCCGCTCGGCCCGGCCCGGGCCACAGGCCCAGCAGACCGACGGCCAGCATCGCTGCCGCGAGCATTCCCGTGCGCTGAGTCATGACCTTCGAACGCCTCCCCACTCCCACGCCCGCGCGAACCGCTCGACCCCTCATTCGGGCGAGACGATGATCTTCGGCGGATTGACCTTGCCGTCCTTGCCGACGGTGATGATCTCCTTTTCGCCTGGATCGGTCAGCGCGGCCATAATCTTAGTGCTGTCTCCCATGTCGCTGACCGCGACCCCGTCGATTTCCGTAATCACTTCGCCGTTCTCGATGCCCGCCTCCTCGAAGACGCTGCCCGGCTGGATCGCGCTGAGCTTCAGCCCGGTCACGGTGTTGGTCGCCGGGTCGATGTCGGGCACGATTCGCGCCTGCGAGTAGAGACTGGTGGGGTTTCCCACCGGTGATTCGGGCTTCTCGGTTTCGGCCCGGATCGACCTTCGAGCGCTCGCGCGCCTGGAGGACCGGGCGGTCGTCGCGCGCGTCGGCGGCTTGAGGCGGTCGACGAGCATCGCGAGTGGGTCGCTGTCCGACTCGTCGTCGAGGCTCAGCGCGCGGCGGCTGCCGTTCTCGAGCAGCACGACCCGGCGGCGCTCGATCCCGACGATCGTCGCATCCTGGATCTGGTCCCCCACGCGCACGGCCGAGATCGCGTTCTTCTCGTCGGTTTCCTCGATCGACGCCCAGGAGAGCGCGGGGTCTTCGGCCGCGATGGTTCCCCAGAGCTTCAGCGGCAGCTTCGTCTCCTTGAGCTCTTCGTCGACGGGCGGCGGGGGCAGCGCGCTCGCGACCGCGGA
>JBFGGA010000135.1:0-10126 GCA_041579295.1 Myxococcota bacterium
CCGTGGAGCCCCGACCCGGCGCGCTACGTCTGCTCGGCGCTCTCCCCGGCCCAGGTCTCGAAGGTGATCATCGACGACGAGGAGCGCTCGATGGACGTCATCGTGCCCGATGATCAGCTCTCGCTCGCGATCGGGCGCAAGGGCCAGAACGTGCGCCTCGCGGTTCAGCTCACGGGATGGCGCATCGACATCAAGAGCGAATCGAAGATGCGCGAGCTCGCGCAGTGGCTCTCCGAAGCCGTCTCGATCGTGGAGGGGTGCGGCGATCCCGAGGCCGAGCTGCTGCTCCAGCAGGGGATCACGTCGCTCGAGGATCTCAGCAGCTGCGATCCGGATCTGCTCACCTCGCTGCCCGGGATCGACGACGAGGGCGCCCTCGCGATCCGGGAGCGCGCCGCGGAGCTCGCGGTGCGCAAGGTCGAAGAGGAGGCCGCGCGTCTGGAGGAAGAGCGCCTGGCGGCCGAGCGCGCGGCCCAGGAGGAGGCCGCAGCCGCGGCCGAGCCGGCCGCGGACGCCGAGCCGGCCGCCGCTGCCGCGGACGCCGAGGAGGCCGAGGGCGATGCCGCGGACGCGAAGAGCGGCGCGGCGGGGGATTCGAGCGACGCGAAGGCGGCTTCGGAGACCGCCGCGGGAGACGTGGGACCGACGCTCAGCTCGACCACCTGAGCTCGGAGGCGAGTTCGCTTCGGCCGACCGACGGAGTCGCGAAGGGATCGACAAGGGACGGATGGCGAAGATCAGGGCGTACAAACTGGCCGAAGAGCTCGGGATCGAGCGGTCCGACATCGTCGAGAGGGCCGCCGCCGCGGGGATCGTGCTGAAGAGCGCGATGGCGACGGTCGCCGAAGACGAGGCGGAGGTCCTGCGCAAGAAGCTCGGCGGCGGCAGGCGCAAGAAGCTCGTCACCGAATCGCGGGTCGAGGCCAAGGGCGGCGCGATCATCCGGCGTCGCAAGCGCGCCGAGCCCGAGCCGCCGCCCCCGCCGCCCGAGCCGGTCGAGGAGCCGCTGCCCGCGCCCGCGGAGGCCGAGCCCGCGGTCGCCGACGAGGTTCCCGTCCCGCCGGCCGAGCCCGCGGTGGAGCCCGCGCCGACCGAGCCGCCGCCCGATCTGGAAGTTCCCCAGCCGATCGCGGCCGAAGCCGCGCCGGCGTTCCGCGAGGGCGCCGCTGCGGCCCCGGGGCCGTCGGCGCGCGAGAAGGAGCGCGCGAGCGAGGCGCCCGATGCGAAGTCGGGCCGGCAGCGCAAGCTCGTGCGCGAGGTCGTCAACCTCAGGGAGCAGGAGCAGCTCGCGCGCCAGGCCGTGGGGCGCACGCGGGTGCGGCGACAGATCCAGATCGACCCGCGCACCGCCACCTCGCCGCGCCGCAAGCGCCGCGACGCGGTTTCGCCCAAGAAGCCGGCGACCGCGGCGCCCAAGGAGGCCACCCGGATCGTGCGCATCGAGAAGACGGTGTCCGTGGGCGAGTTGGCGCGGATGCTGGGCATGAAGGCGCCCGAAGTCCAGCGCAGGCTGATGGCGCTCGGCACCATGGTCTCGATCAACCATGAGATCGACCTCGAGACCGCGAAGAGCGTCTGCGCCGAAGTCGGCTACGAGGTCGAAGACGTGGGCTTCCGCGAGGAGGTGTATCTCGAGGATGCCGCGGCCGCCGAGCGCGACGAGCAACCGCGACCGCCGGTGATCACGGTGATGGGGCACGTCGATCACGGCAAGACCACGCTCCTGGACGCTCTCCGAAAGACCAGCGTCGTCGACGAGGAATCCGGCGGGATCACCCAGCACATCGGTGCGTATCAGGTCGAGGTGGCGGGGAAGAAGCTCACCTTCATCGACACACCGGGCCACGCCGCATTCACGGAGATGCGCGCCCGGGGCGCTCAGGTCACCGACATCGTGATCGTCGTGATCGCCGCGACCGAGGGGATCATGCCGCAGACCGTCGAGGCGATCGAGCACTCGAAGGCGGCGGGCGTGTCGATCGTCGTCGCCGTCAACAAGTGCGATCTGCCGGGCGCAAACCCGCAGGCGGCGCGCCAGCGCCTGATGGAGCACGGCCTGATTCCCGAGGAATTCGGCGGCGAAGTGATCTGCGTGGACATCTCCGCGAAACAGCGGACGGGCCTCGACAAGCTGCTGGAGATGGTGAATCTCCAGGCCGAGCTCCTCGAGCTCAACGCAAACCCGAAGCGGCGCGCGGCGGGCATCGTGTTGGAGTCGCAGCTCGACAAGGGGCGCGGCCCCGTCGCGACCGTTCTCGTTCAGCAGGGAACGCTGAGCCCCGGGGATGCGTTCGTGATCGGGCCCTGCTCGGGGCGCGTCCGCGCGATGGAGGACGAAAACGGCAAACGGGTCAAGTCGGCGGGCCCGTCGACGCCGGTGCGCGTGATCGGCTTGTCGGGTGTGCCCGAGGCGGGCCAGCTGCTCAACGTCGTCGAGAACGAGCGCGTCGCCAAGGAGATCGTCGAGCACCGGATCGACGAGCGGCGCGAGCGCCCCGCGACCCAGAAGCCGAGCTTCACGCTCGACGAGTTCTTCGAGCGCATGGAAGGCGGCGGCGTCAAGGAGCTCGCGGTGGTCATCAAGTGCGACGTCCACGGCTCCGTCGAGGCGCTGCGGGACGCGCTCCTCAAGCTGTCCACGGACTCCGTGAAGCTCAACGTCATCTTGTCCGGCGTCGGCGCGATCACGAAGGACGACGTCATGCTCGCGAAGGCGAGCAATGCGATCATCCTCGGTTTCCACGTTCGCCCGGACCCGCCCGGGCGGAGTGCGGCGGAAGAGCAGGGCGTCGACATTCGCGTCTACAAGGTCATCTACGAGGTCATCGACGACGTGAAGAAGGCGATGGCCGGACTGCTCCCACCCACGGTCACGGAAACGATGGGTGGGCGCGCCGAAATCCGGGAGCTCTTCACGGTTCCCAAGGTGGGCAAGATCGCCGGGTGCATGGTGGAGGAGGGTGTGATCCGGCGCGGCGCAACGTGCCGTCTGATTCGCGACGGCGTCCAGATCTACGAGGGCAAGGTCGGCTCGCTCAAGCGCTTCAAGGACGACGTGCGTGAGGTGAACTCGGGCTTCGAGTGCGGCATCGGGATCGAGGGCTACAACGACATCAAGGTCGGTGACGTGATCGAGACGTTCATCGTCGAGGAGAAGCCCGCGACACTCGAATGATCGTCGGGGCTGCAGTCGTCGAGATCCGGATCCATGGATCTCGCTCGTTGAAACAGAGGCGAGGCGTGGTCCGCTCGATCATCCAGCGCGTCCGCAACCGCTACAACGTGTCGACTGCGGAGGTCGGCGGCCAGGACACCTGGCAGCGCGCCGCGCTCGGCCTGTGTGCCGCCGGTGCGGATCGGCAGCAGGTGCGATCGGCTCTCGAGGGCGCGGTCGCGTTCATCGAAGAGCTGCATCTCGCGGAAGTCATCGCGGCGGACATCGAGGTCCTGGACATGCCTCACGAAGTCTCCAGCTGGCAAGATGACGACGCGTCGGACGAATTCGGGGAATGAAGCGTGTCGCGTCGCACGGAGAGAATTGCGGAGCAGCTCCGATCGGAGATCGCCCGGGTCCTGCGCGAGGAAGCGACCGATCCGCGCACCCGACTCGTCACGCTCACCCGCGTGGACGTCGCACCGGACCTGAGTCACGCACTCGTATTCTGGAGCGCGCTCGACGTCCGCGATGCCGACTCCGCCGAGGGCACGCAGAGCGCACTCGAGAGCGCCGCCCCGTTCGTACGCCGGCACCTCGCCCATTCGCTCTCGCTCCGGCGCGTGCCCGCGCTGCGTTTTCGCTACGACCCGTCGCTGGTGCTCGGAGAGCGAACCCTCTCTCTGCTGCGATCCCTGACCGAACGAGATGAGTCGTAGACGCTCGCCCGAGAAGCCGGGACCCTCGGGCTTCCTGCTCGTCGACAAATCACCCGGCTGGACGTCGCACGACGTGGTGAATTCCGCACGCCGCTGGCTCGGGACGCGCCGGGTCGGACACCTGGGTACGCTCGACCCGCTCGCGACCGGGGTCTTGCCGCTCGCGATTCGGGCGGCGACGAAGCTCGCCCCCTACATCGCGGACAGCCGCAAGACCTACGTGGGCGCGATCGAGCTCGGCGTGGAGACCGACACGCTGGACGCGGAGGGGCGGGTGCTCCGCAGGCACCGCGGCGCGCTGCCCGAGCGAGCCGTGATCGAGCGCGCACTCGTCGCTTTCCACGGCGAGATCGAGCAGGTCCCGCCAATGTTCAGCGCGGTCAAGCGAGCGGGGGTGCCCCTGCACCGGCTCGCGCGCGAGGGTGTGCACGTCGAGCGCGCTCCGAAGAAGGTGCGGATCGATCGCATCGAGCTGCTCGCCTACCGGGTGCCGCTCGTGGAGCTGATGGTGGAATGCTCGACCGGAACCTACGTGCGAGCTCTCGCCGACGATCTCGGCAGGTGTCTGGGCTGCGGTGCGCACCTGCGCAACCTCCGACGCCTCCGCAGCGGTCCTTTCGAGCTCGCGGCCGCGACCACTCAGGAGCGGCTCGCGGAAGCGGCCGAGCGGGGCGAGATCGAGCGCTACCTGATTCCCGCGGTGGACGTGCTGGATCTCGCGGTCGTTCGCCTGGGGCCCGAGCAAGCCCGCCGCGTCGTACACGGGCGCGAGGTGAGCGCCTCCGCGCAGCTGCCCACCGGGGGGCGCGTCGCGGCGCTGGAGCCCGGTGGCGAATTGCTGGCCGTGATGGAGGTGTTGCCCGGCCGCCGCCTCAAGCCCCTCCGGGTATTGCAGTCGGTTGCCCCGGCGCGTTGAGCCGGTACACTAGCGCGCCGAAGGCGCCTGGGGCGGTTTTCGCCCGCAGGGGCCCTCGCGATCGCTCTGCGATCGTTCTGGAGAGACCAGCCGTTGATTTCCAAAGCCGAAAAGATGCGCGCGGTCGAGACCTACCGGGCCCACGCGACGGACACGGGCTCGCCCGAGGTCCAGATCGCCATCCTGACGGAGCGAATCAACGGGCTCTCCGATCACTTCAAGACGCACAACAAGGACCACCACTCGCGCCGCGGATTGCTCAAACTGGTGAGCCAGCGGCGAAGAATGCTCGAGTACCTGAGGAGAAACGGGCCCGACCGGTACCAGGAGCTGATCAAGCGCCTGGGACTGCGGCGCTGAAGTCCGACGAGCTGCCGATTCGGTACGCTCGTCGGTGACAATCAAGACGAGCGGCGCAATGACGTGCGCTGCGTTTGGGGTGCGGAAGTCCGTCATACGCGAAGCTTCGGGCTTTGCGCATCACAGATTCCGCATTCCGTCGCGTTTCACGTCCCGATCCCCCGCGCCGCCAGGATAACCGGCTCGACCGAACGGAACCGAGCCGCAACGGAGACGTGTAGAAATGGCAAATTACTGGTTCACACCCGAGATGGTTTCGATGGAGCTCGGCGGGCGAGCGCTCACCATCGAGACCGGACGCCTCGCCAAGCAGGCCGCCGGCGCCTGTGTGGTGACCTACGGCGAGACCGTCGTGTTGGTCACCGTGGTGCACGGCAAGCCCCGCGAGGGCATCGACTTCTTTCCGCTGACGGTCGACTTCGTGGAGAAGACGTCGGCGGCGGGCAAGATTCCCGGCGGCTTCTTCAAGCGCGAAGCGCGGCTCTCGGATCGCGAGGTGCTGGTCTGTCGGTTCATCGACCGCGCAATCCGCCCCCTGTTCCCCGACGGTTACGACGACGACACGCTGGTGATGGCAACCGTGCTCTCGGCCGACGGCGAGAACGCGCCGGACATCCCGGCCTTCATCGGGGCATCGGCTGCGCTGAGCGTATCGGAGATTCCCTTCCTGGGGCCGATCGCCGCCGTGCGCGTCGGTCGCGTCGAAGGAGCGTTCGTCACCAACCCGACGACCGAGCAGTTGGAAGCGAGCGACATGGATCTGGTCGTCGGCGGGAGTCGCGAGGCCCTGGTGATGGTCGAGGGCGGCGCCGACGAGGCCGGCGAGGCGGACGTCCTCGCGGCGCTGCAATACGCGCACGGCGAGGTGACCCGCGTGATCGACCTCCAGGAGGATCTGCAGCGCCGCGCCGGCAAGGAGAAGCTGGCGCTCGCGCCGGCGAGGGATCGCAGTGGCCTCGAGCGGGAGATCCGCGAGAAGGTCGGGTCCCGCCTCGAAGAGGCGACGCAGATCCGCGACAAGAAGCAGCGCTACGACGCGTTGAGCGCGATCGACGACGAGATCCTCGATTCCTACGTGAGCGCGCTGCGCCGCGAGAGGGTGGCTTTCGACAGCCTCGAGGCGATCGATGCGCGACGCGGCGAGGAGCGCCAGCTCGCCGCGGACGTCAAGGAGATCCTCCGCGCGCTGCGAGCGGAGGCGGTGCGCGAGCGGATCCTCGAGCGCGGCGAGCGCATCGATGGCCGCGGAACCTCCGACATCCGGCCGATCGCCTGCGAGCTGCGGGCGGTCCCGCGGCCGCACGGCGTCGCGATCTTCACGCGCGGCGAGACCCAGGCGCTCGTGACGACCACCCTCGGCGGCCGCTTCGACGCGCAGACGATCGATTCGCTCACCGATCGCTACACGAAGCCCTTCTACCTCCACTACAACTTCCCGGGCTACTCGACCGGGGAGCCGCGGCCGAATCGCGGTCCGGGTCGGAGGGAGGTCGGGCACGGCCACCTCGCCGAGCGAGCCATCAAGTCGGTGCTTCCGCAGGAGGAGGACTTCCCCTACACGATCCGGATCGTCTCGGAGACCCTCGAATCGAACGGCTCTTCGTCGATGGCCGCGATCTGCGGTGGGACGCTCTCGCTGATGGACGCGGGCGTTCCGATCAAGGCGCCCGTGGCGGGGATCGCGATGGGCCTGATCAGCGACGGTGAGCGGGTGGCGATCCTCTCGGACATCCTCGGCGACGAGGACCACCTGGGCGACATGGACTTCAAGGTGGCCGGCACCGCGGCTGGGATCACGGCGCTGCAGATGGACATCAAGATCGAGAGCGTCGACTGGGACGTGATGGAGCGAGCGCTCGCGCAGGCGAGAGAGGGGCGGATGCACATCCTCGACTGCATGGAGCGTGAGACCGCCTCCGAGCTGCCCGCCTTCACCTCGCGAGCCGAGCTCTCCCGTTACGCGCCGCGCGTCACCACCGTGACCGTCAAGCCCGACCGGATCCGCGACGTCATCGGGCCGGGCGGCAAGGTCATTCGCGCGATCCAGGAGACCACGGGCACGAAGGTCGACATCGACGACAACGGCGTGGTGACGATCTTCTCGCCGGACGCCGACGCGCTCGAGCAGGCGCGTTCGATGATCGAGGAGCTCACCCAGGAGGCGGAGCTCGATCGCATCTATCTCGGCAAGGTCAAGCGGATCACGGACTTCGGCGCCTTCGTCGAGATCTTCCCGGGCACGGACGGGCTGATCCACATCAGCCACCTCGCGGAGAGCCGCGTCGAGAAGGTCACGGACGTGCTCTCCGAGGGCGACGAAGTGCTCGCGAAGTGCATCGACATCGACCCGACCGGGCGGATTCGCCTTTCGCGCAAGGAGGCGTTGGCGGACGCGGCGGCAACCGAGTAAGGGGCGCCGATGGGCGCCGGATCCCCCACGGTGCGTATCGACGTCGCGAGGCTGCCCGCCGCCGAGGGCATCCCGCTGCCCTCGCGCGCGACGCCGGGCTCCGCGGGCTACGACCTCTGTGCGGCCGTCCAGCACGAGCTGGTGCTCGCGCCGGGAGATCGCGCGCTGGTTCCGACGGGCTACCGATTCGCGATCCCGCCGGGCTACGAGGGGCAGATCCGTCCGCGCAGCGGCCTCGCGCTCTCGCACGGCCTCCTGCTGCCGAACGCGCCTGGTACCATCGACTCCGACTATCGCGGCGAGGTGCGGGTGATCGTGCTCAACGCGGGTGAGAAGTCCTGCTCGATCCGTCGGGGCGACCGGATCGCCCAGCTCGTGATCGCGCCGGTCGCGAGCGCCGAGTTTCGCGAATGCGACGAGCTCGACGCCACGGAGCGCGGCGAGGGCGGTTTCGGCCACAGCGGCCGCGACGCGCGCGGACCGCGGTCATGAGCGACTCGACGGCGGCGCACCCGCCCGGGCCCGCCCAGCCGGTCCGCCCCAAGCCGCCGACGGAATCGGTGCGCGAGCCCCGCCGCCCCAAGAGCGATCTGCCCGCCCGCCTCGTGACGGCCGGCGTGCTGGTTCCCGTCGTCTGCTTCGTCGTCACCGCGGGGGGCCTCTGGCTGCTCGGAACGATCATGGCGATCGTCCTGCTCGGCCAGCGAGAGTTCTATCGACTGATCGAGGACAAGGGCGCGCACCCGCTGGTCGGCTTCGGGGTGTCGGCCGCGATGGCGCTCTGTCTGATCCAATACGTCGGAAACGACTACCAGGCCAACCTCCTGATGACCGCCACGCTGCTCGTCGTGCTGGTCGCACAGCTCGGCAAGGCGAAGATCACGGAGGCGCTGGCCAGCGTGTCGGGGACCTTCTTCGGCGTGTTCTACGTCGGCTGGCTGTTGAGCCACGGCATTTCCCTGCGCGACTTCCACGGGGTGATCGCCTCTCGCTACGGCGCGGCGACCGCCGAGGCGATCGCGATCGCGCCCGACTGCGGCATCTTCCTGGTGTTCTTCACGCTCTTCGTCGTCGTCCTGTGCGATGTCGGGGCGTACTTCGGCGGCCGCGCGTACGGCAGGCGCAAGCTCGCGCCGGCGATCAGCCCGGGCAAGAGCGTCGAGGGCGCGGTCGCGGGGGTGCTCGCGGGCGTCGCGGGAGCGGTCGTGTGCAAGGGCAGTTTCGACCTGCTCTGGCCGTGGCTGTCGGCTTCGCTCTCCTGGTACGCGGTGGGCGTGCTAGCCTTGTTGCTGTCCGTGGCAGGGATCGTCGGAGACCTGATCGAGTCGCTGCTCAAGCGGGATGCCGAGGTCAAGGACACGGGTCGAATCCTTCCGGGCACCGGTGGCATCTTGGACCGGATCGACTCGCTCCTGCTCGGGATTCCGGTGATGTACTACGCGATGCTCTTCTACACCTTCCTGAGGATCAACTGAGCCGTGATCGAGCGCTACACCCGCCCCGAAATGAAGGCGATCTGGAGCGACGAGGGCCGCTATCGCCGCTGGCTGCAGGTCGAGATCGCGGTCTGCGCGGTGCAGTGCGAGAAGGGTCTGATTCCGAAGGATGCCCTCGACCAGATCGCGAGCCGGGCCTCCTTCGAGGTCGCGCGAATCGACGAAATCGAGCGCGAGGTGCGCCACGACGTGATCGCGTTCCTGACGGCCGTGGGGGAGACGATCGGCCCCGCGTCGCGTTGGGTGCACTTCGGGATGACGTCGAGCGACGTGATCGATACCGGCATGGCGTTGCAGATTCGCGACGCGGGTGCGTTGCTGCTGGCCGGCGTCGATCGACTCCGCGAGGTACTGCGCGCCCGCGCGCTGGAGTTCCGCCACACGCCCTGCGTGGGCCGCACCCACGGCGTCCACGCCGAGCCGATGACCTTCGGCCTCAAGCTGCTGGTGTTCTACGCGGAGATGTGTCGAAACCGCGCGCGCCTCGAGACCGCACTCGCGGAGGCCGCCGTCGGCAAGATCTCCGGCGCGGTCGGGACGTTCGCGCACCTGCCCCCCGATCTGGAGGAGAAGGTTTGCGAGCGCCTCGGGATCGGCTTCGAGCCGGCCGCCACACAGGTCGTGCAGCGCGATCGGCACGCCGCGCTGATCTGCGTGCTCGCGCTGATCGCCGCGAGCCTCGAGAAGTTTGCGGTCGAGTTTCGGCACCTCGCGCGCACGGAGGTTCGCGAGGTCGAGGAGGAGTTCGCGGCGGGGCAGAAGGGATCCTCCGCGATGCCCCACAAGCGAAACCCCTGGAGGTTCGAGAACGTCACCGGTCTCGCCCGCGTGATGCGCGGCTACGCGGTGGCCGCGCTCGAGAATGGGGCGCTCTGGCACGAGCGCGACATCAGCAACTCCTCCGTCGAGCGGATGATCTTTCCCGACGCGACGGCGACGCTCGAGTTCATGCTGCACCGGCTGGCGGGCCTGGTGGAGAAGCTCGTCGTCAACGAGGAGCAGATGCGCTCGAACCTCGATCTGACCCGCGGGCTGGCGTTCAGCGGGACGCTGCTGCTGGCGCTGACCGAG
>JBFGGA010000136.1:0-10089 GCA_041579295.1 Myxococcota bacterium
GCGTGCGGCATCTCGTCCGGCGACATCGCGTGGTCTTCCTGGCCCGCGTGCGGCATCTCGTCCGGCGACATCGCGTGGTCTTCCTGGCCCGCGTGCGGCATCTCGTCCGGCGACATCGCGTGGCCCCTGGGATCGCGCGGCTTGCGGGGCGCAGGGTGACCCATTCCGTGACCCGAGTGAGAGCCGCCGGCCGCCCCGCTCGGATCCACGCCGCCGGCCAGGAGCTTCTGCATCGCCTCCTGGAGCTTGCTCTCGCTGTCGATCAGGAACTGGCCCGACGTCACCACCTGCTCGGATTCGCGAACGCCAGCGCGAATCTCGAGCCAGCCGTCGCCGCTGTCGAGCCCCAGCGTGACGTCCCTGGGCTGGAAACGGCCTTCGCCGAGCGCAACGACCACCAGATTGCGGCGCCCGGAGCGGATCACGGCCTCCTCGGGAACCGCGAGTACACCGCTGCGCGTCTCCGCCTCGATGCTCACGTTGGCGAACATGTCCGGCTTGAGGACTCCGTCCGAGTTGTCGAACTCCAGGCGAACGCGCGCGGTGCGCGTCTTGGGATCCAGGTAGGGGTAGATGTAGGTGACCACACCCTCCAGCGTCACTCCCGGGAGGTAGCTCAGCTCCACGACACCGCGCTGCCCCAGCGCAATCCACGGCAGCTCGTACTCGTAGACGTCCGCGTACACCCACACCCGCGACAGATCCGCGATGGTGTAGAGGTTGTCGTTGGCTCCGACCTCCATGCCGGTGCGCACCATCAGGTGCGTGACGACCCCTCGCGTCGGCGCGTAGAGGGTGAGTGTCTTGCGGACGATTCCGCGCTCGAGCAGCCGATCGATGTCTCGGTCCGGAATGTCCCAGAGCTCGAGCCGCCGGCGCGTCGCTTCGAACAGCTCGTCGCCGCCGCGCGTCACGTCGGAGAACGGGCTACCGGCCGTGGAAGCGCGATATCGCGCGGCAACCAGCAGCTCCTCCTGGGTCGAGACCAGCTCGGGGGAGTAGAGCTCGAGCAGCGGCTGCCCGCGCTCGACCATCTCGCCCTCGTACTTGACGTAGAGCTTCTCGATCCAACCCTGCACCTTGATGTGGACGTGCTCCACGAGGCGCTCGTCGTAATCCACGCGCCCGACCGCGCGGACCACGCGCGCGAGGTCGCGCCGCTCGACGGGGGCCATCCGCACGCCCATGTTCTGGATCATCCCCGGATCGATGCTCACCGCACCCTCGGGCAAGTCGGTGCCACCTCCTGGGCAGACCGGCACCAGGTCCATTCCCATCGGCGACTTGCCGGGGGCGTCGCGCACGTAGCTGGGGTCCATCGGAGCCTTCCAGTGGGTGGGCTGCGCGCCTCCCGGACACGGGCCCGCCTCCGACTCGCGTGCATCGGTTCCCGCCGGTGAGGACGCGGTGTACTCGTTTGCGAGCCAACCGGCGGCTGCTCCCGCAGCCAGCACCAAGACGATCGAGATCGCTCGCTTCGCGCTCATCGCAGCTCCCTTCCGACCGCGCTCTCGAGCGCGGCGAACGCCGCGCGCCGGTCGGCGATCGCTCGTACGAGGCTGAGCTCCGCGTCGAGCAGCCGCACCTGGCTGTCGATCAGACTCAGAAAGTCGACCTTGTCCACCTGGTAGCCCGACCGGCTCGAGTCGAGCGATTGCCGACTCTGCGGAACGAGGCCCGTCTCGAGCAGGGCCACCTCGGCGTCCGCGCGCTCGAGCGCCGCGTGGGCGGTGCGCACGGAGTCGCGCAGGCGCGCCCGCCCGTCGCGGTAGGCGGCTTGCGCGCGGCGCACGAGCGCGGCGCGCTCGGCCGTCTTGGCGCGCCATTTGCCGCGATCGACCGGAATCCGCAGCGTCACCCCGGCGGAAAAGAAGTCGTCGCCGGGTGCGTGATCGCCGGCGACGCGCTGCCGGATCTGGTAACCCACGCCGAGGTCGAAATCCGGGTAGCCCTCGAGCTCGGTCGCCCGATGCAGGCGCTCGGCCTCCTCGATGCGCGCCGCGAGCGCGCGTAGCATCGGATTCGTCTCGCCCAGCGGGCCCAGCAGCGGCTCGACATCGGGGAGTGGCGATGCATCGCGCAGCGCGGCCGTGCGCGGCAAGACCGTCTGGATCGGAAGGTCTAGAACGGCCGCGAGCCCGGCCTCCGCGGCGCGAAGCGCCTCCGTCCGCCGCAGCCGCTCCTCGAGCAGCCGCGTGAGCTCGACCTGTGCGCGCAGCACGTCCTGCTGCAGCCCGGAGCCGACGCCGTACTTGGTCTGCGCGATCTCGGTCAGCTGACGCAGCAGCTCGATGTTCGCGTCGGTGATCTCGAGCGCGCGCTGCGCGAAGCCCAGCTCCGCCCAGCGCCCCTCGACGATCGCGGCGACCTGGAGCCGGCGGTCTTCGAGATCGTCCGCCGACGCGTCGGCCCCGGCGCGCGCTGCCTTTTCTCGATTCGAGAGCACCCCGGGAAATGGAAATTGCTGCATCAGGCTGAGCTGGTTGCCGGACATCGGCGTCGAGTCGAAGTCGAAATCGTCGAGCGGGATGTTGCTGGCCTCGTAGCGGAAGCGCGGGTCCTCCAGCGCCCCCGCGGGTGCGACGCGATGCGCCGCCGCCGCCGCCTCGGCTTCATCCGCCGCGATCGAGGGGTTCGAGCGCCGAGCGCGCGCCAGACACCAGCTCAGCGGCAGCGGATCCGGAAGCCCGAGCTCTGCCTCGTCGCCGACCGCTGGCGCCCATCCGTGTGCGCCGTGGTCGTCCGGTCGCCCTGGTTCGCCGGCAGCCTCGGGTGACGCCGAGGCGCCGTGAGGAGTCTCCAGCTCCATCGCGGAGCGCGCACTCCCTCCCCATTCGAGCCCGCTGTCGGCAAAGCCGGACCCGGCCGCCGAGCAGAGGAAGACGGCAGCAACCAAGCGCGCAACGCGCGCGCAAGAAATCACTTCTCTGATCATCGATCACTCGCAAGTTCGAAGTCACGTGACAACACCGCCCGACGGCGTGCTCAGCGCGCACGCCGACTCGAGCGAACACTTCGAGGCCCGCAATGCGCGGGTCGAGCGTCTGGGATCAGATCAGCAGGGAATTCTTGACGAGCAGTAGGCTGCGCGGTGGCGGTGGAAGCGGCTCCACCCCGACTACCGAGATCGCGACGATCGGAGCGAGCGGCGCGAGTCGCACCGCCGCGAACGCCGCTGCGGGCGAATCGAGCGCCAGGCGAGCGCCGGAGTCGGTGAGCACCGCGCGTTCGAAGCGGCTGCAGTCCCCATCGCAGCCCTCGCGCGGCCCGTCACTCGACGGCGTGTCGCTCGTCTCGTGGCAGGGCGCCTTCTCGGGTGCACCCGCGTGCTCCTGCGAATGGGCATCCGCGCCCGGACTTCCGGCGAAGCACAGCGCGGGGCAGAGCACGGCCTGGAGCACGAAGGCCGCTGCAACGGCCGCCACGAGATGCGCTCGCGATCTCACTCGCCCTTCCTCCAACCGCCCCTGGCGCGCCTGCTCTCCCTGGCGGGTTCATCGGCCCAGCGGCCCGCATACTTGAAGCCCAGCGAGAGACTCGGAAGAGGCTACGCCGAATCCGGGGCCGGGGCAAGATCGCGGCCGTGCCACCGCCCGGCCGCCCGGTGACGAACACCCAGGAGCGTGATTCGGCGAGGCGCGAAAGTTGGCGAATGTTCACCCCCAGCAGCGCCCCGGACAGCGAAAGCGACCGAAACACGTGGGTAGATGTTCACCGACGTCCCGGTCGAGCCGCGTGACGGCCGCCGGAAGCGAAGCACGTAGTTCTCCTTCAGCCCATCGATGGGGATTTCGCGCTCGAACCGGAAGCCCGCGGATTCGATCTCGCGTCGGAAGACCTGCTTGCCCGCGCGCACGTGCTCCAGCACCCAATCGCTCGACTCGCCCGGGATCCGCTCGAAGTCGACGACCACGAGGGAGCCGCCGGGTCGGATCGCAGCGTAGAGGCTTCGCAGCGTGGCCTCGGGGTACTCGAAGTGGTGATAGGTGTCGCACACGAAGGCGAGGTCGACCGACGCCTCGGGTAGCTCGACGGAGTCTTCGAGGGCCCCGACCACCTCGACGCGCGCGAGATCCTCGCGCGCAGCGCGCTCGCGCAGGTGCGCGAGAAACCTCGGCGAGATGTCGACCGCGTACACCCGCCCCTCGGGCCCCACCTCGCGATCGAACGCCGGAAGGAACAGGCCGGTCCCCGCGCCGATGTCCGCCACCGTCATGCCCGCCGTCAGGCCCAGCGCGGCGACGATGCGCTCCCGCTGCGCGGAGATCTCTCGCGATTCGCCCTCGAAGATCGCGACGAAGCGCCCGACGTCGAGATCTTCTGCGAGGAAGACCTCGTTGATGCTCGGGCGCGCCTCGGCGTCACCGGAGGTCGAAGGGGACTGCGCGGGCGCCGAGCAGGCGATGGCCAGGCCCAGAATTCCGATTCGCCAGCCGGAGCGCGCAGCGCGGAAGACCGCATCGATGGGACGCATAGACTCGGGCTCCTCTCGAAGGGCGGGAGCGGGACGCGTAGCGTACCGGAACGGCGATGCGCACGTGAGGCACCCGGCGAGCTCGCGAGCGCGTCGGCCCCCGCGTGGTTTGCGCGGGCCTGAACCTCCCACCTACCCTACCGCGCCGAGCGCGAAGGCGCGCGTCGAGCGGCTGAAACGATCACCTTGCCCAGCGAGCGCTCCTTCGCACCCATCTACCGGAAGGGAACCATGGCTCGGACCATCGCTCGCACATGACGGAATCTTCGCGCTCCGCGGCGATGTTCGATCGATTCTTCCGCCCCGAGGTCTCCGGAAGCGTCGTGCTGATGGTCTGTACGATCGTCGCGCTCGGCTGGGCGAATTCGCCGTGGTCGCAGCTCTATTTTGACCTCTTGCACATCGACGTGGGATTCTCGTGGGCCGGCACTGCGTTCCACCTCTCGCTCCAGCACTGGATCAACGACGCGCTGATGGCGATCTTCTTCTTCGTCGTCGGCCTCGAGGTCAAGCGCGAGATTGCGGTGGGGGAGCTCTCCACGCTGCGAAAGGCCGCGCTGCCCGTCTCCGCCGCAGTCGGCGGCATGCTGGTTCCGGCCGGCTTCTACTTCGCGATCAACGCCGGAGGCCCCGGGATCCAGGGATGGGGAATTCCGATGGCCACCGACATCGCGTTTGCGCTCGGCATCCTCGCGCTGTTCGGCAGCCGCGCGCCGATCGGCCTGAAGGTCTTCCTCACCGCGCTCGCAATCGCGGACGACATCGGCGCCGTGCTGGTGATCGCCCTGTTCTACACCGCAAATCTGAAGCTCGGAGCGCTGGCGGTCGCGGCGGCCTTCATGCTGCTGATCGCGGGTGTCCGCGCGTGCGGAATCCGCCGCAGCGGCATCTACCTCGCGCTCGCAACCGGCGTCTGGCTCGGCGTCCTCGCCTCGGGAATCCACGCGACCGTGGCGGGCATCCTCGTCGCGATGCTCGTGCCGATTCGGGCCGAGATCGAGCCGGAAGCCTTCCTGGGAAAGGCGCGCAACCGCCTCGCGGAGCTCGAAGCGTCGGAGCTCACCCGCGACAGCATGGTGGGCGACAAGGAACAGTTGCACGCACTCGACGATCTGTACGTCTCGACCGGAGACATGATTCCGGCGGGGATCGCGCTCGAGCATCAGCTCCACCCCGTCCAGGCGTTCCTGATCCTGCCGCTCTTCGCGCTCTTCAACGCGGGCGTGTACCTGGGGGGCGACGCGTCGAGCCGCCTCGCCGACCCGGTTAGTTTGGGCATCCTCTTCGGGCTGCTCCTCGGCAAGCCGTTGGGTGTCGTCGGATTCAGCTGGCTCGCGATCAAAAGCCGCGTCGCGGACCTGCCGGATGGCGTCGACTGGCGTCAGATCTGGGGTGTGGCGAGCCTCTCGGGCGTCGGCTTCACGATGTCGCTCTTCATCGCGGAGCTCGCGTTCGACGATCCGGCCCTGATCGCGACCGCCAAGCTCGGCATTCTCGGGGCCTCGCTGCTCGCGGGAGCCCTCGGCTACTGGATCCTCGGGCGATCGCTGCCGAGACCCGCGAGGAACGACCGCGCGCGCACCGGCTCTTCCCGAGCATCCGCGCGCTAGTGAGGCGAGGGAGGCGCTTGCCATGCCGGACCGTAAACCGCTCACCCAACACGGCTTCCTGGAGCTCCCGGTCACGCGCGAGCTGAGCGAGGACACCGACGTCGCGATCCTCGGCGTGCCGTACGACCTCGCGACCACGGGGCGCGCGGGCACCCGCGAGGGACCGATGGGCGTGCGCCGTGCATCCTGGCAGATGAGCTGGGAGATGCGGCGCTGGCCCTGGCGCTTTGCGCTCGGCGAGCGGCTGAAGGCGATCGACTACGGCGACGTGATCTTCGACGCGGGCAACAGCCAGCAGATGGTCGAAGTGCTCCAGCAAGAGGCCCGAACCCTGCTCCGCGCGGGCAAGACCGTGTTGTCGCTCGGAGGGGACCACTACGTCTCGCTTCCCCTGCTGCGCGAGCACTGCAGGGCGCACGGTCGGCTCTCCCTGGTTCACTTCGACGCCCACACCGACACCGAGCCGATCGAGGGCAGCTTCAACCACGGCAGCATGTTTCGAGAGGCGCTCGCCGAAGGCCTGCTCGAACCCGCTCGCTCGGTGCAGATCGGAATCCGCACCGAGTACGAGTACGAAGACCACCCCTTCACGGTGCTCGACGCCGCGTGGGTCAACCTCCACTCCGCGCGGGAGACGGGTGAGGCGATCCGCCGCAGCATCGGGGAATCACCCGCGTACGTCACGTTCGACATCGACTGCCTGGATCCCGCGTTTGCGCCCGGGACCGGAACGCCCGTGCCCGGTGGAATCTCGACGGAGCGTGCGCTCGAGATCCTCAGGGAGCTCGTCGGCTGCAACCTGGTCGGGATGGACGTGGTCGAGGTCGCGCCCGCCTACGATCACGCCGAGCTCGCGGCGCTCGCCGCAGCGACCATCGCGATCGAGCTCCTCTACGTGAAGGCCGCCCGGCCCGCAGACCTGGCGGCGGCGCGCGCGACCGGCAACCCATAGGCAGATCTTCTGGCCGCGCCGCGCCGCGTCGCACCGCTCGGCGCTCGAATTCCCGACACGTAGGCGCGCGGATCGTGCACCCATTTGATGAGAAGGCGAGTATCCTATCAGGCCTGGGCCGCGCCCCGCCGCTGTACGCATCGGGTGCCGTCGAAGCCGTGGAGTCCCCGACGAATGTCCCCCCAATCTCCGCATCGCCCCGCTCGGCCTGGAATTCCGATCGCCGCGCTCGCGATCGCGGCGCTCGCGACCAGCGCGCTCGCAAGCGCGGCGGCAGGCGCCCCGCAACCCGCCGGCAGCGCCCACGCGCGCCTCGGGCCGAAGCTCGCGGAAGCGCTGCAGAACCCGTTTCCCGAAGCGGGCATCGGGATCCGCGTTTCGCTCGAGCGCGACGACCTGGACGCGCCCGGGCCGGCGCGACGCGCCTCGATCCGCGCGCGACAGGAGCGAATCCTGCGCGCCCTGCCGCGCGGGGCCTTCCAGACGACCTATCACTACGAGTCGGTGAGCGGATTCGCGGGCCGCGCGCGGGCCGGCGCCATCGAAGCGCTGCGGCGCCACCCGGAGGTCACCGGCATCTACCTCGACCACCCGGTGTACGCCAGCCTCGCGCAGGGCGTCGATCTGATCGGCGCGAGCACCGCCCATACTTCGAACATCACCGGCTTCGGCGTGACCGTCGCGGTGCTCGATACCGGGATCGACACCGACCACCCCGATCTCGCGGACGACATCGTCGCCGAGCAGTGCTTCTGCAACGACCACCCCGCGCCGAACCGCGGCTGTTGCCCGGCGGGCGGCACGCAGCAATCGGGCGTGGGCAGCGCGGAGGACGACAACGGCCACGGCACGCACGCGACCGGCATCATCACCTCCGCGGGTGTGGTCGCGGCGCCCGGGGTCGCGCCGGATGCGGGCATCGTCGCGATCAAGGTGCTCGGCGCCTCGGGCACCAGCTTCGCCTCGAGCGTCGATGCGGCGCTGGACTGGCTCGTCACCAATCACCAGGCACTCGGAGTTCGCGTGGTCAACGTGAGCCTGGGTGACGGCGGCGAGTACAACGACCCGCTCGCCCCGCCGTGCTCCGGAACGCCCGGCGCCAACGCGATCGCCCTGCTGCACGCCGCCGGCGTGTCGGTGTTCGTCGCTTCGGGCAACGACGGTCACGACGACGGCGTCTCGGAGCCCGCCTGCGTTCCCGAAGCGATCTCGGTCGGCGGCGTCTACGACGCCTGGGTGGGTAGCAACGTGAGCTGGTGCGGAAACGCCGCCTGCACGACGATCCTCTGCAGCGATGCGTCGGGGGCAGACGTGTTCGTGTGTCACACGAACAGCGACGAGATCCTCGACCTGCTCGCGCCGAACTGGCGCACCACCAGCCCCGCGCTCGGTGGCGGAACCGCTCACTTCGGAGGCACCTCGGCCTCGAGCCCGTACGCGGCGGGTCAGGCCGCGCTGCTGCTCCAGGACGACGCGAACCTCCAACCCGAGGAGATCCGAAGCCTGCTCAAGGCGAACGGCCCGATGGTCACAAACCCGGACAACGGCCTCTCGTTCCGGCGCTCGGACGTGGCGGCCGCCCTCAACGTGCCCGAGCCGAGCGGAACGCTGCTGCTGCTCTCGGGCGCCACCACCCTCGCCTATCTCGGACGCAGGCGCCGCGCGCGCTAGCAACGCCGCGCCGGGCATGCGAGCCCTGCGAGCGCCGCGGAGCGGCTATGCTCGCGCTCCGCACGCGCACCGGGACTTGGAAATGAGCGATCGCTTCGAGGCACTCCGGCGAGAGATGAGGCGTCAAGTCGAAGCCGGCATCCGACCGTCGATCCAGGTCGCCGTGGACTGGCGCGGCGAGCGAGTCTTCGACGAGGCGATCGGAGCGGACGCGACGCCCGATTCGAACTACCTGCTCTGGAGCACCACCAAACCCCTGATCGCCGTCGCACTGCTCCAGCTCGTCGACGAGGGTCGCCTGAAGCTGCGAGACCGCGTGCGTAGATACATCCCCGAGTTCGGCGTGCGCGGAAAAGAGACCTGTACGATCGCGCACCTGCTCTCCCACCGCGGCGGTTTTCCGGATGCGGGCAGACGCATGAAGAGCCTCGGGCGCTTCATTCGCGACTGGGACGCAGCGCTCGCCGCCGTCTGCGAGATGGAGGCCCAGTGGGAGCCCGGCAGGGACCGCGGCTATCACCCGTCTTCGAGCTGGTTCATCGTGGGAGAATTGATCCAGCGCCTGCGCGACCGCCCACTCTGGGAGACGCTGCGCGAGCGGGTGCTCGATCCCGTCGGAATCGCGTCCGATGGCTTCTCACTCGGCAACCCCGAGGTCCTCAGCCGGCCCGCGATGCGCGTGACGACGATCGCAGAAAAGGGCGCGCCGTCCTCGGCGGACTGGTGGAACGAGCCGCAGACCCATCGCGCGGTGATTCCGGGCGGCAACGGCGTGTCGCGCGCCAATCAGCTGGTGCGCTTCTATCGCGCGATGCTCGACGCGGGCGAAGGCAGCGGCGGCCGCCTGCTCTCGCCCGAGATGGTCCGCATCGCGACCTTTCCCCACGCGGTCGGCATCGTCGACCGCACATTCCGCGTCGACGTACCCTGGGGCCTCGGCTTCCGACTCAAGCACGCGATCCCGACGATGGACGACTTCGGCCACAGCGCGACGCCCGGCAGCTTCGGCCACGGCGGACACTTCCTGGTGAACACCGCCTGGGCGGACCCCGCAAAGGACCTCGCCGCGTGCATCCTGTCCAACGGCCTCACCGCGCCGCGCACCGGAACCCAGGCGGTGATCGCGCTCTCGCAGGCGATCCACGACGCCGTGGACGCTCCGAAGTAACGGGATCTGCGCGGCGGAGTCGCCCGCCAGCACTGGGCGCGGCCGCCGTCCCTGCTTGCGGCGCTCTCTAACGCACCGCCTCGGCGAGTCGGTCGATGGCTTCGCGAAGCGCGGCCTCGAAGCCCGCGTCCCAGGAATCGCCGGGCGGGTAGAGGATGGCGCGCGAGGAGTTGACGATGCCACCCTCGCGGCCGCCGCCGTTCGCGCGGAACGC
>JBFGGA010000137.1:0-10039 GCA_041579295.1 Myxococcota bacterium
CGGCGACTGGGTGCGCATCATGCACGCCGTGTTGCGCCGCAAGGCGCGCCGCGAGGCCTCGGGCGAAGCGCCCAGCAACGTCACCACCCAGGACATGCTCGACGAGGTCGACCGCTTCCGGCAGGCCAGCTACCAGATCGCGATCCCACCCTCCGGCACCTACGTCTAGGCCGTGAGCACCTGGCTCGTCACCGGCGGTGCGGGCTTCATCGGCTCGAACTTCGTGCGCGCCGCGCTCGGGGCGAGCGACGCCCACATCGTCGTGCTCGACAAGCTCACCTACGCGGGAAGGCTCCAGAACCTCGAGTCGATCGCGAGCGACCCGCGCTTCGCGTTCGTCGAAGCCGACATCGCCGATCGCGCGGCGGTTGGCGCGGTGTTTCGCGAGCATCGACCGACGGCCGTCGTCAACCTCGCCGCCGAGAGCCACGTCGATCGCTCGATCGATGGGCCGACGGCCTTCGTCGAGACCAACATCGTCGGCACCTTCGAGCTGCTGGAAGCCTCGCGGCAGCTGCTCGCGGGCAGCGACGAAGCGGCGAGGCACGCGTTTCGCTTCCTGCACGTCTCGACCGACGAGGTCTACGGCTCGCTCGGCCCCGCGGGCGCCTTCGAGGAGACGGCGCCCTATCAGCCGAATTCGGTGTACTCGGCGAGCAAGGCGTCCGCCGACCACCTGGTGCGCGCCTATCACCAGACCTTCGGCGTCCCCGCGATCGTCACGAACTGCTCGAACAACTTCGGCCCCTATCAGCTCCCCGAAAAGCTGATCCCGCTGATGATCCTCAACGCGATCGAGGGAAAGCCCCTGCCCATCTACGGCGACGGCGGACACATCCGAGATTGGCTCTACGTGGCGGACCACTGCGAGGGCATCCTGCGCGTCCTCGAGCGCGGGCGGCCCGGCGAGAAGTACAACATCGGCGGTGGCAACGAGCGGACCAACCTCGAGATCGTCGACGCGCTCTGCGAAGCGCTCGAGGCCGCGCGCCCCGCGTCGGCCAATCCGGCGCTCCAGAGCGCGGGGATCGCGCGCTACGCGGACCTCAAGCAGTTCGTCACCGACCGCCCCGGGCACGACCGGCGCTACGCGATCAACGCGGAGAAGATCGGCCGCGAGCTCGGCTGGCGCGCGAAGGTCGGCTTCGAGGCCGGCCTGCGGGCCACGGTGCGCTGGTATCTCGACCACCGCGATTGGTGCGAGGCCGTCGAAGCGGAGGGCAGCCAGCGCGAGCGCCGCGGCACGCTCTAGTCGGCCCGCGTTTGCCCTCGGCTTCGCGCGCAGGCAGGGGGTCGGTGAGAGACGATCCCAGTGCTGGGACTTCTCGGATTCGGGAATTTCGGACCCTCTTGGATGTGAACGTGCGCCGCAGCGCGTCGGCATGTGGCCATTTCCCCTTTGGTCGTGCGCACGCAATCGCGATCTTGCCCCACCCCAAGAGCGCAGCGCACCGGTAGCCCGCCCGCAAGCTGCGAGCGCGCTTCCACCCGCCTTCCGACATCGCTCCCGAACCCGGGATTGCGCGCCGAATGTGCGATCTGCAATCGAGAGCGGAAGCGCTTGATTTACGTGCCAAAACGAATTTTCGGATCAGTTGGCACGAGACTTGATGGGGAGGAACGCGCGATCACGACGGGGGCGAACTCGGATGAAACACAAGCGAACCGTTCTGTTCGTCGACGATGAACCCAACATCCTCAAATCACTGCAGCGATTGCTGCGCCAGGAAGAGATGAACGTGCTGTGTGCGTCGACCGGCAAGGAGGCGCTCGACATCCTCGACAATACACCCGCCCAGGTATTCGTCACGGATCAGCGTATGCCCGAGATGTCGGGTGTCGATCTGCTGGCCGCCGTTCGCGAGCGCCACCCCGAAATGATCCGGATGATGTTGACCGGCTTCACCGAGATCAAGGTGGCCGTCGAGGCCATCAACCACGGCGAGATCTATCGGCTGATCACCAAGCCCTGGAACGACGACGAGCTGCGGGCGATCATTCGCCAGGCCTTCGAGCAGGCCGACCTCAAGGAAGAGATCAAGCGCCTCAACCGCGTGACGCGCGAGCAGAACTTCAAGTTGCAGGACATGAACCGCAACCTGGAGGAGAAGGTTCGAGAGCGCACCAAGCAGCTGGCCCACAAGCATCAGGAGCTCCGCACCGCGTACGTGCAGACGGTCGGCGCACTCGCGGAGGCAGTGGACGCCAAGGATGCCTACACCCGGGGACACTCCGAGCGCGTCGGCGTCTACGCGTCGAAGATCGCCCGGGAAATGGGCTACGCGAAGGAGTTCATCGAGCGCGTCTACATCGCCGGGCTGCTCCACGACGTGGGCAAGATCGGCATTCGCGATGCGGTCATCACGAAGCCCGACAAGCTGACGGAAGCGGAGTACGAAGAGATCAAGCAGCATCCGGAGATCGGCGCGAAGATCCTGGAGCCGGTCAGCTTCCTCGCCGACATCGCACCCTGCGTGCGCCACCACCACGAGTGGTACGACGGAAGCACGCTCGGCTATCCCGATCGGCTACGCGCCGATGCGATTCCGCTGCCGTCTCGAATCATCCTGGTCGCGGACACCGTCGAGGCGATGACGAGCGATCGACCGTACCGCAAGGCGCTGCCGATCGACCGCGTGGTCTCCGAGCTCGAGAAATACTCGGGTAGCCAGTTCGATCCGGTCTGCACGGCGGCGTTCTTCCGTCTGCTCGAGCAGGAAGGAGAGTGCTTCATCCGGAGCGAATTGAAATTCGACATCTATGAATTCATCGAGGGATAGCGGGTGTATCGAACCCCCCCAAACGCAATCCGCGCGCTCGGCTTCGATCCGGAGGCCGTGCTCCTGAAGGAGCCCGGCATCCTGCTCGATCCGCACTTCCTGACCGCACTCCACGCAGAGCTTTGCAGCGAACTCGGCCAGGGCGATGCGAACGTCACGCTCTTGCAGATGGGCTTTCTGCACGGTCTGCAGGACGCCATGCGAATCGTCAGCGAGGTGTTCGAGCGCGAACCGGGCGCGTTCCCGATCCCGGCGGGGCCCGCGCTCGCGTTTCAGCTCCGCGCCACGAACGACGCCGAACAGCCTGCAGCGATCGGAATGCGGGGACGCTGGCCCGAGCGCATCGAGGCCTACGCGCGCCTCGCCGCGCTCGGCGAGTCGGAACACCCGGCCTGCTTCCTCAGCGCGGGTTACACCTCGGGATGGCTATCGGGGGCCCTCGACGCCGACATCCTCACGCTCGAATCGAGCTGCAACGCGAGCGGTGCGGGCTGCTGCAGCTTCGTGGCCCGAGAGGCCTCGGCCTGGCGCGAGGCCGCGGATCCCGTGGCGCTGGCCGTTCTCGAAGCCCTGCCCTTCCCCGTTCTCCGCTCCGTGGTGCGCGCGAACCTGGGCCCCGCCGAAGACCGCGGCTCCGCGCCCGATCGCATCGGCGCGGGCAGCTCCGTCGTCCACATCTGGGGGCCCGTGATGGTGATCCCGTTCGGTGATGGCGACGCAGCGCTGAACGCGGTCGAGCTGATCGCGCGCGATCCGGCCGCGAGCGCGGTCTCGGTGGTGGTCGTCGACCTCTCGGGCGCCATGGTCGACGAGGCCTACGGCTCGATCGCGCTCGAGCAGCTGGTGGAGCAGATCGAGCGCTGGGGCGCGGAGGCCGTCTTCGCGGCCGTGTCACCGCTCTCGGAGGCCGCTGTCGCGGCGCTGGAGCACAAGCCACTGCTCGTCCACAAGGAGGTCGAGGAGGCGATCGCGGCGGCCTTCCAGCTCGCCAACGCCCAGCGCAAGCCCGCCTAGGCGAAGCGCGTCAAGTCCCACCCCGGCGAGTCCGAAAACGAAGCGGATGGCGGCGATACCCGACAACGGCCGACTCGAAGAGACCCCGCTGCCACGCCTCCTGGTCGAACTCTACCACGCGAATTTTCAAGGTCGCCTGGAACTCGGCAGGCGTCGCGTCGAGCACGCGTTCCTGCTCACTTCGGGCGCCGCGGTCGGCTGCGAATCGCCCGCGGCCAAGAACGGGCTCTGCGATCAACTCGTCGACACCGGCAGCATCGCCCCGGCGGACCGCGACCGCGTGATCTCCCTGATCGAGAGCAAGGGCTGCCAGGAGGCCAGTGCGCTGCTCGAGCTCGGGCTGCTCGACGCACGGGGGCTGGTGTTCGCGCTGCGCGATCAGGTTCGAACCCGCTTGCTCGAGTGCATCGGCTGGGCGTCGGGCGCGTTCGGCCTCGATGCGGGCGCGCCGCCGCCGGATGACACCCACCCACTGCGGGTGGACGTCTACGCGGTGGTGCAGGCGGGCATCGCGGCGCACTGGCGCGCCGACCGGGTGCTCCAGGATCTCGAACCCAAGATTGCGCGGATCGCCTCGAAGAGCGAGCGCTTCGCCGCGGTCCATGAACGACTCGAATCCGACGACGCGCTCGCGGCCTTCGTCCAGACGCTGGACGGGAGCGCGTCGCTCTGGGATGCGCTCAAGCTGGCCACGACGCCGAGTTCGCTGGCCGCGGCCTGGGTGCTCGACGCCGCGGGCGCCCTGCACTACAGCGCCACGCCCGAAGCCGCCGACGCGCAGGCGCCCTGCGAGATCGAGATCGTCTTCGCGGACGAGACCGAGAGCGCGCCGCAACGGCCCGCGGTGAGCGAGCGCCCGCCGCAGGCGGACGCGAAGCCGGGCGCATCCAAGGTCGCGGCCGCGCTTCGCAGCGAGATCGCGTCGCGTTTCGAAAACCTCGGGAATCTGGACTACTACCAGCTGCTCGGCGTCGAAGCGAAGGCCGCCATCGGCGCGATCAAGGCCTCGTATCTGCAGGCCGCGAAGCGCTATCACCCGGACGCGCTCGCGAAGGCCGGCCTCGATGCGGAGGCGCGCCGGCAGGCCAACGACGTATTCGCGAAGATCAGCAAGGCCTATTCGGTGCTCTCCAACCCGCGGCGACGCGCCGAGTACGACGAAGCCCAGCGCTCGGAAGAGGCGCCGTTCGACGCCGCGCGGCTCGCCAATGCGGAGAGCCTGTTTCGCAAGGGCGAGGTGTTGCTCCGATCCGGAAACTTCGCCGGGGCGCTCGAGTTCCTGCGCCCCGCCGTCGAACTCTGGCCGGAGGAAGCCGAATACGGCTCGGCGCTGGGCTGGGCGCTCTACCGCAAGCTGCCCTCGGAGCCGGTGCCCGCGCGCGAGCAGCTCGAGCGCGCCGTCGAGCAGGCGCCCGAGAACGCGCGCGCCATTCATCGGCTCAGCATCGTGGTCCGCTCGCTCGGCGAAGTCGAAGAGGCGGACGCGCTGCTCGAGCGCGCGCGCTCGATCGATCCGAAGATCGGCTGAGCGGCGGCGCGGCCGGCACCCCCTGCTGGCGAGCCGCCGCCGCGGTAGAATGCGCCGCGCCGATGTGCGCGCGCAAAGCCCCGGTTGGACCGCCGATTCCGGCCAGGAGCCGGACCCAAGACTGGCGCGACGGCCGGACGCCGATCCATCGCCGCTGGCCGTGTTGCGCTCCCTGCGCCCTAGCGCCGCTACGGCTCGGTCGCGCACCTTGCCAGCGGCGCGTCTGGACGGCCGGCCCTCCCACGCCAGTCTTGGGCCAGGCTCCTCGGTGAAGTGAGTCCTCTCGAGATCGCCCTGTTGATCGCGGTCGGGCTCGTGGCCGGCCTCGTCAACACGCTCGCGGGCGGTGGCTCGGTGCTCACGGTGCCGCTGCTGGTGCTCTACGGCCTGCCCGGGACGGTCGCCAACGGCACCAACCGCGTGGGCGTGCTCGTGCAGGGCGTGGTCGCCTGCTGGCGCTTCGACGCGGAGGGGATCTCCGAGCTCAGGAGCGCCCTGCCGCTGGTCCCACCCGTCCTGCTCGGGTCGATCGTCGGAGCGGCCTGGGCGACACAGATCCCGGATCGAACCTTCGAGCGGATCTTCGCCGCGATCATGTTGATCCTGCTCGCCCCGCTGTTGCGCGGCGGCCGCAAGCCGCCGGCCGTCCCACGCCGACGCTGGTCACCCACGACCCGCGCGCTTGCGCTGTTCGCGATCGGCGTCTACGGCGGAGCGATGCAGGCCGGTGTGGGCCTGCTGCTGCTCTTCGCGCTCGACCGCGCGGGCTTCGACCTCGTCCGCGCCAACGCGATCAAGATCGTGATCGTGACCGCGCTCGCGATCGCGACGGTGCCGGTGTTCGTCGTCGGGGACCAGGTCGCGTGGCTCCCCGCGCTGTCGGTCTCGATCGGCTTCACGCTCGGCGCGCTGGCCGGCGCGCGCGCGGCGGCGCTCGGCGGGGAGGCCGCGATCCGCGCGGCGCTCGCGGTCGCGATTCTCGGGCTCTCGGGGCACCTGTTCGGCCTCTATTGAGCGGCGCGCGGAGCGCGGCCCGCCGCGCGATCGACGCCATCCGCCGTCGCCGCGCCACACGCGCCCGGAGACATGCGATCGCCATAGCCCCAGGCCGTGAGGCGCTCGCCGAGCCCGACCAGGACCGCGCCGTCCCGCCCGGTCCACCAGACCGAGAGGCCGGCGTCGCGGGCGCGCGCGAGCACGTCCGGGTGCGGCATCGCGAAGCGGCCGCGACACGGCGCCGACGCGATCGCGATCGTCGCCCCGACCGCTTCGAGAAACGCGCGCGTCGAAGACGTCCGGCTGCCGTGGTGTGGCAGCGCGAACACCGCAGCGCCGAGATCGACGCCGCTCGAGACGAGATCCGCTTCGGCGGGCGCCTCGAGATCCCCGGGCAGCAGGATCCGACGGCCCCCGACCTCGATGCGCACCACGAGCGAGCGGTCGTTGCGCGAGCCGTGCGGCGCGGCCGGCGGCGGCCACAGCGCCTGGATCCGGAGATCGCCGAGCGCGAGCGCGGGCGAGCCCGCGCCGCGCTCGAAGGCCGGGATCTCGCGCGCGCGCGCCGCCCGCCAGATCGGCGCGAACGCGGGGTCGGCCGCGGCGCCGTGCGGAACCCAGACCTCTCCGACGGGCAGCGCGCCGAGCACCGCGGGCACGCCGCCCGAGTGGTCGAGATCGCCGTGGCTCACGACCGCGACGTCCAGGCGCTCTACGCCGAGCGCCGCGAGCGCGGGGACGACCGCGCGCTCCCCCCAGTCGCGGCCCACCGCGGAGCCGCCGGCGTCGACCAGCACCGCCGCGCGGCGGCCCTCGACCAGGCTCGCGGAGCCCTGCCCCACCTCGAGCGCGACCAGACGCGGCCGGGGCGGGGCGATCGCGCGCGGCGGCGCCGCGCAGACCAGCGCGCTCACCGCGAGCGCGCCCAGCACGCGCCGCGCCGTCCGGTGCGCGCGCAGGCTGAGCGCCACGCAGACCGCGATCGCGATCACGTGGACGGTCGGGGGCCGCACCGCGGGCAGGCCCGCGGGCAGCCGCTCCGCCAACCCGATGCCCAGGTTGCCGGCGCCGTTCGAGATCGCCGCGGCGGCCGCGGCCAGCCAACCGCCGAGCGCTTCGAGGCCACAGCCCAGCGCGAGTGCGGCGAGCAGCGAGGCCGGGAGCAGCGCGAACGCCACCGATGGAATCGCGACGAGGTTTGCGATCAGCGCGAACGGGGCCGCGGCGCCGAGCTGCCAGGCCGCGATCGGCGCGGTGACGGCGACCGCGCTGGCCGACGCGCGCAGCGCATCGTCGACGGATTCCCTGCGCCGCGCGAGCCCGCCCGCGGCGCCGCGCTCGGGCCGCGGCGCCGCGAACATCAGCGCCGCCGTGGCCGCGAACGAGAGCTGCGCGCCGGGCTCGAACAACGCGCCCGGCTCGGCGCCGAGCACCGCGATCGCGGCCGCCGCGAGGGGCTCCGCGCGCCGGCTCGAGCGCCCGCGCACGAAGGTCAGCGCGAGTACGAGCAGGAACACCGAGGCGCGGCGCACCGGAATCGCCCAGCCCGAGAAGAGCGCGTAGACGATCGCCACGGCGACGGCGGCGCCGAGCGCGATGTGCCGCGTGTCGCGGCGCGCGGCGAGCGCTGCGCTGCGGCCGACGACCGCGCGCGCGATCGCGAACGCGAGCGTCGCGACGAGGCCGAGGTGCAATCCGGAGACCGCGAGCAGGTGCGACAACCCGAGCCGCCGAAACGCCGCGCGCAGCTCCGTCGAGAGCCCCGCGCGATCGCCGAGTGCGAGCGCGCGCACCAGGCCGCTGCCCGCGCCCGAGGCGGCGAGCTCGCGCGAGATCTCGCGACGCAGCGCCAGCACCGCGCGCAGCGGCGAGCCATTCGAGCGATCGGCGAGCGTCACGTGCAGGGCCGGATGCCGCAGCCGGCCGAACGCGCCGAGCCCGCGGCGCGAAAGCCCGCGCACGCGGTTGCGCGAGCCGGGGTTGCGCGGCTCGTGCAGCGCGCGCAGCGCGACCAGCGCGCGGACGCGATCGCCGGGAAGCGCGGCCTCGAGGCTTCGAAACCCGAGCGGCACCGCCCCGCCGGTCAACCGGATGCGCGAGGGAATGCGCGGCGCGTCGGGCGGCACGGCGCGCACGTCCGAGACGTCGACGCGCCACCAATCCGGGCCCGACGCGGTGGCCACCACCGTGCCTTCGATCGCGACGGGTTCGGTGGGCAACGACGTCACTGCGGCCGCGACCCGCAGCTGCGCGGCGAGCGAGACCGCGCCCGCGAGGAACGCCAACGACACCGACAGCGCGCGCAACCCGTCGGCCCCGGGGCGCACCGCGAGCCCGACGGCCAGCAGCGCGACGCCCACGAGCGCAGCGGCTTCGAGCCCGAGCCAGCCGCGATCCGCGCACCAGATCCCGAGCGCCTGCGCGATGGCCAGCAGGGGGAGCAGCCGCACCCGAAGGCTCCGGGAACCGGGGATCCCAAGCTAGCGCCCCGCGCGCGGATGCGCGCGAGCGACTGGCGGAAGCTCTGGCCGAAGGCCAACGCGCGGCTAGCGGGCGATTCCTGCGGATTCGCTTGCGTCGTCGCACCCACCCGCTTCGCCGATGGGTGCTCCTTGTGGAGGCGATCGCGCCCCTCGCGCGACGAGAGCGCGCCCATGCGGACCAGGTAGGTGGAGAGCAGCTGCAGGCCTTCGTCGAGCTTGCGCAGCTCGCCCGCGAACCCCTCCATCAGGCGCCGCAGCTCGTTGTCGGGCTGCGGGTCCGCGCGATTCGCTGCGAAGATCGCGCGGGAGACGCCCGCGGCGGTCGACACGCCCGCGAGCAGCGCGCTGTACTCGCCCTCGGAGAGGCCGGGGGCGATCGCGAGCAGCCGCAGCGCGACGGGCTGGGAGATCTCCGGATCGACGCCGCGCTCCTCGAGGTCGGATCGGAGTTGCCCGAGGTCGGTCCCGCGCGATTTTCGCGCGCGCGCGCGCAGCTCGGCTTTCTCACGCATCGGCTCGGCTCCGGTCTCCGGCCGGTTGTTCGAGCAAGAACGGTGCCACGCCTCGGCGAGTGGCAGAAGGTCCCCCACCCGGTTGCGCTCGAACGGCAAAGCGCCGCTCGTGCTCGATCCGGGGCCGCGCGGGCGGGGCCTTCAAATGCGGTCGTCCGTTTCCTTTTGGGCAGTCGCCTTCCGCTCGCCCGGCTCCGCCGGGCCCTCGCGTGCGTCCGCGATCCCCGCGTCCGCTTCCGCCAGCCCCCCGCCCGGCGCCTCGCCTGGCTCGCCCGCTTTCGCCAGCCCCTCGTCCGGCTCCACCCGTGGCTCGCCCGCTTCCGCCAGCCCGTCGCCCGGCGCCTCGGCGAAGTCGAAGAAGCGGCGGAGCAGCGTGGCGTCGCGCGCCGAGATCCCCGGCACCGCGCGCAGCTGCTCGCGGCTCGCGCCGCGCACCGCGCGCAGCGAACCGAGCTGGCGCAGCAGCGCCTTGCGCTTGGTGGGGCCGATCCCGGGCAGCTCCTCGAGGATGGACGTCATGCCCTCCTTGGCTCGGAGCTTGCGCTGGAACTCGATCGCGAAACGATGGGATTCGTCGCGCACGCGCTGCAGCAGCAGCAGCCCACGCGAGTTCGGGGCGAGCATCACGGGATCCACGCGCGACGGCGTGAACACGCGTTCCGCCTTGAGCCCGCCCGAGCGGCGCACGCGCGGGCTCGCGCTCTCGGGGTCGCGCTCCTTCGAGAG
>JBFGGA010000138.1:0-9862 GCA_041579295.1 Myxococcota bacterium
GAAACGGGCGAAATCATTGATCGACGGAAGCCTGGTCATGGTCACGGCGCTGGCACCGGTGATCGGCCACGATGCCGCGGCGCAGCTTGCCGAGGAATCCCTCTCCACCGGGCGAAGCGTTCGCGAGCTATGCCTCGAGAGAGAACTTGTGACTCCCAAGGAGCTCGAGAGACTCCTCGATCCGCACAGCCAGACGCAGCCTCGAGCGTGACCGGGTAAACCGGCGGCGGAAGAGTGCGAGTGCGACCTCCTCTCGGAGTCTAGAACCCTCTCTTCGTTCTTCCCTCGATTTGGTCCAAACTCAGCTGACGGCGAGCAGCCCGGAGCCCCGCGAATCGGCGGAAAATTCCCAGCCAACTCGCGCCCCGGGTGCGGCCGTCCCCGGAGACGCAGATTGGGTGGCGGAGAGGGTGGGATTCGAACCCACGGTACCCTTGCGAGTACACCTGATTTCGAGTCAGGCACGTTCAACCGGACTCCGCCACCTCTCCGCGGTCGCCAAGGCTATCGCACGCGAGCGCCGAGGAGCCAGCCGCGATCCCGGAAGCTCGCTCAACCGGTTTCGTCGAGGTCGTGGGTGGCGAGCCGCGGCGCTTCGACGAATCGGACCTGACAACGCAGACCTGCGGGGAGTGCGTGATCCGGGTTGGGGAGCAGGAGCCGCGCGCCGAAGGTGCCGCTGGCTCCGTCGATCACCGGATCCACGATCAGGACCTCGGCGGTTCGCACCGCGTCGAGCGGCGGCTCCGGGATGATCTCCGCGCGATCCCCGGGGCGCACGTGGCCGAACGCCCGTGAGGGAAGGATGACCTCGACCCGGAGCGGGTCGACCTCGGCGATGCGCAGGATCGTCTCTTCGTCGACGACTTCCCCCGGATCCATCAGCCGCTCGACCACGAAGCCCGAGACCGGGCTGCGGATGGTCCGGCGCTCGAGCGCCGCGCTGACCTGCTCGAGCTGGAGCGATGCGAGGTGGCGATCCTGCCGCGCGCGCTCGAGTTCGAGTGCGGCGAGCTCGGCCTCGGTCTCCAGCTCGTCGCGCGTGTCCAGCGACACGGATTCGCGCTCGAACAGGTCGAATGCCCGCGCGCGCCACTTCTCGCTCAGCTCGAGCTTCACCTGGCCGGTCTCGAGCTCGACCTCGCGCTCGGCGCGCGCCCGGGCGACGCGGATCGCCGCCTGCTCGACGCTCGACTCGAGCTGGGCGATCACCTGGCCGGCCTCGACGTGATCGCTGCGCTCGACCGGGATCGCTTCGATCAGGCCCGTGATGGCACTCCCGATCTCGACCACCTTGTTGGGCGCGATCATGCAGTCGAAGGACGGCAGCTCCGGACTCACCTCGGGCGGCTCGGGATCGAACCCCAGGGCGCGCTCCGATCGAGACGGGTCCGTCCCCGTCTCGAGGGATTGCGCGGCGCGATCGGGCCAGGCCGTGGAAGCGGTGGGCGCGGAGTCGCGCTCGTAGCGAGCGAGACCCGGTATCAGGACCAGACCGAGGACGACGAACAGCACCACGCCGCCCACCGCCCACCACCAGCGCCTGCGGCGATCCGATTCCGAAAGTTGGCGCCAGCTCTGCATCCCCTATTCCCCGCGCCCCGCGAACCCGAGCAGATCCTGGAGAGCCCGCTCGGACGCCAGCAGTCGGCGTCGTGCCAGGGCGCTGCGTCTCTCTTCGGTGCGTTGGGCCGTTCGGATGAGCAGAAGTCCAAGCCGGGTCGAACAGCAGAGCCGCTGCACGGCCCGGGGCAGCCAGGTCGGCAGATGGCTCGCCAGCATCCGGTCTTCGAGGGAGACCAGCTGTTCGCAGCTTCCGGGGTCGCCCTGTCGGCCGCATCGCCCGAAGAGTTGCCGGTCGATGCGGCGCGATTCGGCGAGCTCGGCGGAGATCACCGCGAGACCGCCCGCGCCGGCGACGCCGGAGCCGAGCCGAATGTCGGTGCCGCGCCCGGCCATTCGGGTCGACACCGTGATGCGCCCGGCCTCGCCGGCGCGGGCCACGACACGCGCCTCCTCCTGATCCTGCCGGGCGTTGAGCACCTGATGCGCAAGTCCGCTCTCCGCGAGCAGCGCGCTCAGGTGCTCCGAGGTCGCGACGCTCGACGTGCCGATGAGCACGGGACGGCCCGCCGCATGGAGCTCGCGGATGCGTTCCAGCGCGGTCTGCCATTTTGCGTCTGCGCTGCGACAGATTTGCGGCGCCGTTGCGCGCCTGCGGGAGGGAATGCGCGTGGGCACCGTCACGCTGCGCAGGTCATAGGTCTTCCAGAGCTCCCGGGCCACCTCCCGCGCGGTTCCGGTCATGCCCGCGAGCCGCAGGTAGCGCTGGAAGAATCGCTGGTAGCTGATGCGGGCGATCGTCTCGCGCTGTGGCGTGATCGCGATGTTCTCCTTCGCTTCGATGAGCGACTGGATGCCGGCCTCGAACGCGCGATCGGGGGCGCGCCGCCCCGTCGGGAGATCGATGATCTCGATGGCCCCGTCGTGGACCAGATAGTGGCGATCGCGCTGGAAGAGGTGTTCTGCGCAAAGGGCCCGCTGCACCCACTCTTCGCGGCGAACGGGGCCGGCGAAGGGGCCGTCGAGATCGCGCGCGAGCGACTCGACGCGCGCCCGGCCTTGCTGCGTGAGCTCCAGCCGGGCGCGGCTTCGATCGATGCGATAGTGCGTCCCCGCTTCGAGCTCGCGAGCGAGCTGCAGCGCGGTCGTGACGGCGTACTCGTCCGTCGGCGCTCCGAGCCGGGAGAGAATCAGCGGGGTTCGCGCGTCGTCGATGAGAACGCTGTCCGCCTCGTCGATGATGGCGAAGCACAGGCCGCGAAGCAGCGCATCGCGGGGCCCGCCCGCGGCTTCGAGACCGAGTGCCCGGGCGAGGCGGAGATCGCCCGCACCCGCGATGCGATCGCGGAGGTAATCGAAGGCGACCTGCTTGTTGGTCACGTACGTCACGTCGCACGCGTAGGCGGCGCGGCGCGCGTCTTCGCTCGGCTCGCGCTCCACGACGAAACCGGTCGTGATTCCCAGCCGGGCGAACAGAGGGGCCATGGCCCGGGCGTCGCGCTCGACGAGGTAGTCGTTCGCGGTGATCACGTGCACGGGAATTCCGGCCAGCGCCGCGACCGCCGCGGGCAGCGTCGCCGCCAGCGTCTTTCCTTCGCCCATCTCGAGCTCCGCGAGGCCCTGGTGGATCATGATCCAGCCGCCGTAGAGTTGGACGTCGTAGTGGGGCGTTCCGAGCGTGCGCCGGGCCGCCTCGCGAACGAGCGCAAAGCCGCGCCGCACGAGCGCATCCCGAAGCCCGGCGGAGGAGAGCGCGCTGCGCAGCGCGGCGACCTCCGAGTCGAAATGCGCATCGGTCCGCTCTGCGAGATCCTCGGCCTCGCGGTCGATGCCTTCGACGAACGCGGCGAGCTCGGTGCGGCCCGCGCGGCGCGAGCTCCTGAGCGCGCCGATCACCGCCCGCAGCGCGCGAGCCGGCCCGGGACGTCGCGGATCCGGCCGCTCCGGACAGGCGCCCCGCGCGACTCCGGGACGCAGCGGCAGCGCGGCGGCGGCGCTAGACACCGAGCTGCCGAAGGAACAGGCGCCGGAGCCCCCGGTACGCGCGTTGCGCCAACGGCTCTGCGCCGTGGTCGAAGCGCGCGTAGACGCGCTCACCCGCGGCGCGGAGCGCGGTCTTCTCGGGCAGCGCCAGGTCGAACTGGAACGTCGGCTCGAGGGTGCGCAGGCCCTCCGGGTCCGACGGGTCGACCGCGAACGGGCCTCCGCCCGCGGTTCCGAGGCTCGCGGTCGGCAGGCGTCCCGAGGCCGCGGGAACCTCGCGCGAGATGCGAGCCGGCAGCACCGTCTTCACGTCGTGCTCGAGTCGGATCCAAGCGGCCGCCGTGCGCTCGCGCAGCAGCGCGACGTCCTCCTGGCGAACGACCACGCGCGCGGTGGCCGTCGAGAGCTCCACGACGTATCCGACGACGTCGCCCTGCTGCAGGTAGCGGCCGACCCAATCGTTTCCACCCGCGAGCGCGAAGACTCCCCGGCCGGGGCTTTCGATCACCACCTCGCCCGCGCGCTCGCGCGCGCGCGCGAGCTCGGCCTCGGTATTGCCGAGCTGGTCGCGGGCGATGTCGGCGCGCACGCGGTCTTTCTCGGAGAGCGCGAGCACGCGCGAACGCAGCTCGCGCGCCTCGGCGTCGAGGGCCTGCACGCGAGCCTCGATGAACGGATCGCGCGTTCGAATCAGCGGTTGACCCGCGCGCACGATGCTCTCGGGCTCCGCGAGCAGCTCGACGACGAAGCCCTCCGCCCCGGCGCGCACGATGGACCGCTCCGGCAGCCAGATCACGCCGTCGGCCTGTGTGCGGAGCGGAATCGGCAGCGCGAACGCGATGACGCCGATCGCCGCGGCCACGCCCAGGCTGCCGGCGAGCGCGCGGTTGCGCCGCTCGCCCACGTCCGGATCCGTCAACAGGTTTGCCACTCGGCGCAGCGAAGGGAGGAGCACGCCGGCGATCAGCGTGACGAGCGCGAGCGCCACGCCCAGCGCGAAGAAGCGCCCCGCGAGATACAAGGCGATCACCAGCAGGATCCCCAGCCGGTAGATGGAGGACGCGATCGCGTAGCCCACGAGCCAAGGGGCCTCGCCCGGCGCGGTATCGGGCGGCTGCGCCTCCCGCACGCCCAGCACGCTGCGCTTGACGAGTGCGCCGAGGTACTGCCGCGATTTCGAATCGAGGTTGGGAATCTCGATCGCGTCGGCGAGCACGTAGTAGCCGTCGAAGCGCTGCAGCGGATTTCCGTTGAAGAACAGCGTCGAGAGCCCGCCATGGAGCATCACCGCGAAGGCCACCTGGCGGATCCACCCGGGCTCTGCGGCGAGCCACACGAACAGCGCGATCGCAGCCAGGAACAGCTCCACCGCGATGCCGGCCGCGCTCACGAGCATGCGCCGCCGCTTCTCCGGAAACGCGGACGCTGCGGAAGCGTCGACGTAGGGCACCGGAACGAAGACGAGGAACAGGATCCCGATCTCGTGGACCTCTCCACCCCAGCGCTTGACGGCGACCGCGTGGCCGAATTCGTGTAGGGCCTTCACGAGCGGGTAGGTGAACCACAGCGCGAGCAGGCTCGCGGGCTCGAGCAGGGACCCGCCCGCCGCGGCGAGCTCCGGTGCGTGCCTCGCGGCCGACACGCCGGCGGCGAGCACCACCGCAGACCACACGAGCGCGCACTCGATCGAGAAGAGCGGTCGGGTCCACGACCGCCAGCGCGACAGCAGCGCGTCCGGATCGCAGAGCGGCACCCGAAAGGCGATCGGGTTGCGCTTGCCGCTTCGCTGCTTGCCGCGCTCCACGCGAAGGGCCTCGAAGAGCGTCAAGGTGTCGGGCGGGATCTCGCAGCGCAGCGCGTCGGCCGAGAACAGAAGCCCCAGCAAGCGCAGGGTCTCGTCCTGGGTCGGGGCGTCGTCGCCGAGCTGCGCGACCGCGAGCTCCCATACTCTCTGGGTGGTGCGCTCGCCGTCCATCAACCCCACGAGCGCGTAGGCGGCGGGCGTGAGGCGGTGGACGCGGCCGCTGGTCCGATTCTCCATCACGTGCCAGACCTCGCCGCGATATTCGTGGCGGTGGAAACGCACCTGTGCGCTCACACAGGGGTGCAGATCCGCCACCCGATACCAGGACGCACTGCAGAGCGGAGCCGCCGGCATCGCCAATTGCCTCCCTACGGAACCAGCGACCAGGTGCGAAGCCGCAGCCAGTCGAGCATTTCGTGGGTCCAGATCCAGAGCAGCCGCCGCCGTCCCGCATCGATCTTGGCGATCCCCTCCATGCCGGGGCGCAGGGCCTCGGAGGGTTCTTCCAGCACCGCCTCCGCGCGGAAGTAGGTACGCCCGTCTGCGACGGTGGAGATCGGCGTGATCCGCTCGACCGCGAATGGCAACGCCGTGCCGGGCAGCGCCGACAACGCCAGCCGACCGCGCTGGCCCACGGCGACGTGGGCGATGTCGCGCCCATCGACCTCGACGATGATGCGGTAGCCGTCGAGAGGCGCGAGCTCGAACAGCACGCCGCCGCGTTCGAGTGGCGAGCCCAGGGAGCGATCCAGGTCTCCCTTGAGGACGATGCCGTCGAAGGGTGCGACCACGCTCGTGCGCCCGAGCTGCTCCTCGGCCAGCCCGAGTTCGGCTGCGTTCTGTTCGAGTTGCGCGCGCAGGATGCTGACCCGGGCTCGGTCCTGCGCGGCCAGGGCCTCGCGGTACTCCTTCTCGAGCTGAGCCTTCCGGCTCTGCCACTTGCGATGCTCGAGGCGCAGATCGCGATCGTCGAGCCGCGCGAGCAGCTCGCCCGCAAGCACGAGATCACCCGCGCGGGCATGCACCTCCGCGAGATAACCGTCCACCGGAGCGACGAGCGCCCGTTGTACGCGCCCCTCGAGCGTGGCTCTCGCGGATACGCGGAAGTCGGCCGGAACCACGGCCAACGCGAGCAGCAGCGCCGCCACACATGCGAGCGCGCCCGCGGCGAGCGAGCGGTCGCCGATGCACCGCTCGACCCACTGCGCGAGGCGCGCTCGAGTCCGCTCGAGTGCGCCGGCCTCTGCCCGAACCATGAGCTCCAGGATCGGTCCACACAGCAACCCGGCCTCGCGCGCCCGACCGCGCACCGCGTCGACGGCGGCTTGCTCCGAGCGGCTCCACTCGAACGTGATCGCTCCCACCGGCTGACCCCGCGATGCGAGCGGCACCGTGCAGGCCGCGCCCGCGCCCGAGCTGCGGATCAGGACCTGGTGCGCCCGCGCCGCGTGCGGGGGCTCGCCGGCTGGGGTCGGGTACTCGATCACCGCGTCCTGGTCGGTCGCCTCTTCCATCGCGGCGCGCAGATCGCGGACGGCTTCGCTCTCCTCGCCGAAGCGCACGCCGCTGGACAGGCTGACGACCCGCATGCGGCCGCCTCGCAGCAGCCCGACCGCGACGCGCTCGCATCCCAGACGCTGGGCCAGATCGCACGCGAGGGCGTGTGCCGCCTCCGCGAGTCGTCCGTGGTCGAGCAGGCCGCAGGCGAGCGCGAGCAGGTTTGCGAGCCGCTCTGCACCCGCCTGCGCGCCGATCAGCAGCTCGAGCAGGCGTGCACCCCGGCTCAGGCGTTCCGCGACCGCCTTGGTCTCGGCGAGCGGTACGCCCCGCACGCTGACGCCCGCGGCCCCGACGACGCGCCCGTCTCGGTTCAGCGGAACGGCCACGTGCGCGATCGCTCGCGGACCGTCGCCGCCCACTGCGGCTGGCTGCACGGACGGCTTTCCGCTGTCTCGCGCCACCTCGAGGGTGGCGCGGAGGCGCGGAGCGACGCTTTCCCGAGACGGCCAGCACTCCACCGCGGCCCCGGGCGCACTTTCGGAAGCGCCGAGCACCGCCAGCGCGGCTTCGGCTCCTGCGATCATCTGGCCCTGCAGCGCCAGCCAGGCTCGAAGCGGCGACTCCACCAATGAGATCTTTCCAGCGTGCGGTTTTCCCCGGGGACGGGCGACGGATCCCGGGTTGCCAGTCTGGGAATTCGGTCTGCCGCGGCCTGCGCTTGACCCGTTCACGAATGCGCAAGTTCGCGCGCCATCGGGAGTCAAGCCCGGGGAATCGCTTACCGATAACTGGGGGACGGATCTCCGGAGGGGTCGGAGAAATGCCATGGCGAAGCTCACGGCCGCTGAGACGCCTGGCCGGCGCCTCCGCCGGCGCCGCGATCTCGTGGAGCCGCTCGAATCCCGACTCCTGCTGTCCGCGGATCTGACGGGGGTGGCGCTCGGCGCGGCCCTTGTCGCGCCTTTCGACCCGTCCACAGCCGAGATCGCCGAGCTTCCGTCGGCGCAGCCGCTCGCGACCTTCGAGCATCGGGTTGCGACCGGCGAGCTGGTGTTCGTCGACCGCGGCATCGAGGATTACGAGGAGCTGGTTCGCGATCTGCGCGAGAGCGCCGACGGCGATCGCGCGTTCGAGATCGTCATCCTCGACGCCGAGCGCGACGGCATCGCCCAGATCAGCGAGGCGCTGGCCGAGCGCGATGGCGTCGCCGCCGTGCATTTCTTCTCGCACGGTGCCGACGGCACGCTCGCGCTGGGCAGTACCCGGCTCTCCAGCGCCAACCTCGCGGATCACGCCGAGTCGCTCCGGGGCTGGAGCGGAGCCCTGGCGACCCAGGCCGACCTCCTCTTCTACGGCTGCGATCTCGCGGCCAGCGCGGAGGGGCGCTCGTTCGTGGAATCCGTGGCCGCGCTGACCGGAGCCGACGTCGCGGCGAGCAGCGATCCGACCGGCGCTTCGATCCTCGGGGGCGATTGGCACCTCGAGCACGCCACCGGCTTCATCGAGACCGAGGTGGCCGTGAGCCCCAGACTCCAGGAGGAGTTCGCGAGCGTCCTCGCGGTCGGCGTCGACGCGAGCTCGAGCGGTCTGACGACGGACCAGTCGAGCGTGACGGTTTCCCACACCACTTCCGGGACGAACCGCCTGATGTTGGTCGGCGTGGCGATGGATCCGCACGGCGACAGCGTGAGCTCGATCACCTACAACGGAGTCAACCTGACCTTCGTCGGGGCGGAGGAAGCGTCAGGTACGCACTCTCGTGTGGAAATCTGGGCGCTCGTGGCGCCGGACACCGGCACGCACGACGTCGTCGTCAATCTGACCGGGACCAGCCACAATGGTGTCACGGTCGGCGTCACGACCTTCACGGGCGTCAATCAGACCGCGCCTCTGCTGCATTTCTCGAGCGCATCGGGGAGTTCCACGACCGCGTCCGCGACGGTGGTCTCGGCGACGGACGATCTCGTCTTCGGTGCGGTGCATTCGCACAACGGCGCGGACGTCGTGCCGGACGCCAGTCAGACCGAGCTGTGGGACGTCGTCAGCGATCAATCCAACGGTGGCGGCAGCGTCGCGGCGGGAGCTGCCTCCGTCGTCACTTCCTGGACCGTGGCCGACAGCGAGTGGTCGGTTGCGGCGGTCTCCGTGCAGGCGGACACGAACGCCTCCGAGCTCACGTCGCTCTCTCCCGTGCAGGACGCATACATCCAGTTGAAGAACCCGACCACCAACACCGGAACCGATGGCACGATCGTCGTCGATCGCGAGGACGGCGATCTCCAGCGCGCGCTCTTGCAGTTCGACCTGAGCTCGATTCCCGCTGGATCGACGATCCACAGCGCCAGCCTCAAGCTCGAGGCGACGTCGGTCGACGGCCTTCTGAACATCGATGTGCATCAAATCCTCGAGCCATGGGCGGAGGGATCGACCACCTGGAACGAGCGGTCTTCGGGCACTTCGTGGAGCACCGCCGGCGGCTCGTTCGACCCGACGGCGCTCGACTCGCTCGCGATCACTGCGAAGGGCCAGCACGCGTTCGACATCACGAACCTGGCCCAGGATTGGCTGGACGGCGCACAGCAGAACGACGGTGTGCTGCTGGCGAGCTTCGACGGGGGCGGCAACCGGACGGTCATCTACGACTCCCGCGAGGGGACGGTCGCGCCGGCCCTCGAGATCATCTACACGCCGCCCGCGACCAACCAGCCGCCGACGCTGAGCCTGACGCCGGTGGTGACGACGCTGGCCGAGGACGCGGACACGAGCGGCGCGATCGTGGTGGCGACGATCGCGCTGAGCGACGATGCGCTGGGGACGAACAGCCTCGCGCTGACCGGTGCGGATGCGGGGCTGTTCGAGATCGTGGGCAGCGACCTGCGGCTGAGGGCCGGCGCGGCGCTGGACTACGAGACCAACCCCAGTCTCGACGTGACGGTGACGGTGGACGACCCGTCGCTCACCCCGGACCCGGACGACAGCGCCGGCTACACGGTGACGGTGACGGACGCGAAC
>JBFGGA010000139.1:0-9756 GCA_041579295.1 Myxococcota bacterium
CCCTTCGCTTTGGTGCGGCGCTGCCCAGCTTCGAGCCACGCGCTGCCGCTTCGTTGGGCAGCGCCGCGCCGACCTCCTCCGCGACCGCCCACCGCGGACGCTCCAGGGCGCATTTCGGCCCTCTTCGGGCTGGGCACGCGGCTTGCTAGCAGACGGGGTGCAGCTGCGGGTCCAGACAGCGGGGCGCGACGTCCCCGATTTGCCGGGGACGCAGGACCCACCCGTGGTAGGTTACCGCGGCGTTCGCCGCGGCAACCGGCGGGTGGAGGATCGGCGTGAAGAAGATCGAGGCCATCGTAAAGCCCTTCAAGCTCGACGAGGTGAAGGAGGCCCTGCAGGGCATCGGGATCCAGGGCATGACGGTCACCGAGGTGAAGGGCTTCGGCCGCCAGAAGGGGCATACGGAGCTCTACCGCGGCGCCGAGTACGTGGTCGATTTCCTCCCCAAGATCAAGGTCGAGATCGCCGTCAGCGACGATCTCGTCGACAAGGCCGTGCAGGTCATCGTCGAGACCGCGAACACCGGGCGCATCGGAGACGGCAAGATCTTCGTCTTCGACATCGACGAAGTCGTCCGCATCCGGACCGGCGAGCGCGGTCCGGACGCCGTGTGAACGGCCATCACCCCACGGCGTCGAGTCCCCCCCAATGGGACCCGGCGTCGAAGCTCAGGAGCGAGAGAAACCGATGAACGCCAAGCAGGTCCTGGAGTACGCGAAGAAGCACGAGGTGGTGATGGTGGATCTCCGGTTCACCGACTGGCCCGGTGTCCAGCAGCACTGCACCTACCCGATCGGCGAGATCGAGGAAAGCACCTTCGAAGACGGCATGGGGTTCGACGGCTCGTCGATCCGCGGCTGGCAGAGCATCCACGAGAGCGACATGCTGATGGTTCCGGACCCCGAGACGGCGTTCATCGACCCGTTCCTCGCGCGGCCCACGCTCGTGATGATCTGCGACGTCGTCGACCCGATCACCCGTCAGAACTACTCGCGCGACCCGCGCTGGATCGCGAAGAAGGCGGAGAACTTCCTGCGCCAGAGCGGCATCGGCGACACGGTGTACATCGGCCCCGAGGCCGAGTTCTTCATCTTCAACTCCGCGCGCTTCAGCACCGGGCCGAACGAGGGCTTCTACCACGTCGACTCGATCGAGGGCAAGTGGAACTCCGGGCGCGAGGAGGGCGGCAGGAACCTCGCCTACAAGCCGCGCTACAAGGAGGGCTACTTCCCGCTCCCGCCGACGGACTCGATGCAGGACCTGCGCACCGAGATGGTGCTCGAGATGGAGAAGCTCGGCATCGTCGTGGAGGCGCACCACCACGAGGTCGGAACGGCCGGCCAAGGCGAGATCGACATGAAGTTCACGACGCTCGTCAAGATGGCCGACCAGCTGCTCAACTACAAGTACATCGTGAAGAACGTCGCGCGCCGAAACGGCTTGACGGCCACCTTCATGCCCAAGCCGATCTTCGAGGACAACGGCTCGGGCATGCACACCCACCAGTCGATCTGGAAGGACGGCGAGCCGCTGTTCGCGGGTGACGGCTACGGCGGGTTCTCGAAGATCGGCCTGAACTACGTGGGCGGGATCCTCAAGCACTCGCGCGCGATCGCGGCCTTCAGCAATCCGACGACGAACTCCTACAAGCGGCTCGTCCCGGGCTTCGAGGCGCCCGTCAACCTCGCGCTGTCGACCCGCAACCGCTCGGCCTCGTGCCGGATCCCGATGTACTCCGACAGCCCCAAGTCGAAGCGGATCGAGGTCCGCTACCCGGACCCGTCCTGCAACCCGTATCTCACGTTCGCGGCGATGCTGATGGCCGGCCTCGACGGCATCGAGAGCAAGATCGATCCGGGCGAGCCGCTCGACAAGGACATCTACGCGCTCTCGCCGCAGGAGGCCGAGGGCATTCCGGTGATGCCCGCGAGCCTGGAGGAGGCGATCGCCGCGCTGGAAGCCGACCACGAGTTCCTGCTGCGCGGCAACGTGTTCACCGAGGATGCACTCGAGACGTGGATCAGCTACAAGCGGGAGAAGGAGATCAAGCCGGTTCGCATGCGGCCCCATCCGCACGAGTTCGAGCTCTACTTCGATCTCTGAGCACCACCGACCATCCAACACCGAGGCCCCGCCGTTCCCCCGGCGGGGCCTCTTTTTTCCTTTGAGTCGACGCCCTCATCTCCAGCAAGGTGCCCAGGGGGCGATGATGGGCATCACTCCGCTCGATCGAGCGTGAGGTAGAGGCGTGGGCCGACTTCTTCGAAGCCGCGCTTCAGGTAGAAGTCGACGGTTCGCTGCCAGGTGGGAATGCTCGGTGCGCCGACCTCGACGAAGGGCCATGCGCGCTCGCGCGCGAATGCGACGACAGCATCGGTCAAGAGCGCGCCGATGTTCTGCGAGCGCCGGTCGGGAACCACGTACAACTCCGAGATCTCGCCAAATCGCCCCCCCGCATAGATCGCCGCGCACTCGTTGAGCATCGCGACGCCCACATCGCGGTCGTCGTGGGCCGTCGCCAGGAAGGACCACACGCCGTGCTCGCCCGTCAGCAGGGCTCTGGCCGTCTCGACGCAACCGTCGCGCTCGTACCCGAGCTCGGGATACAGCTCCACCAGAAGCTCGTGGGCCAAGCGCCCGACGCGCTCGAAATCCCCAGCCCCCGCTCGCCACACGACCACACCTGATTCCATGAGCCTCCTCCCATCGATCGACACTCGCTCACCCAGGTAAGGTGCTGCGCGCCGCGCGTGGCATGGGGTTGGAGCGATTGTCCGCCTCTCCGCGCTAGCACTGCGTCGGTTGGGGAGCTGGGGGGAGGGGTTGGGCGCGACATGGGGTCGGAGCGCCCGGCCCCTCCCCCCAGCTCCCCAAAGCACAGCCCGCGCAAGAAGCGCGCGGAATACGCATCAATCGGCGTCGAGGCCGAAGACGCGTTCGACGGGATACAACCCCGGATCGCGACCGACGAGCCAGGCGGCCGCGCGCAGTGCGCCGCGCGCGAAGTGGTCGCGGGTGGCGGCGCGGTGGGTGAGCTCGAGGCGCTCGCCGGGGCCGACGAACATCACCGTGTGCTCGCCCGCGACGTCGCCCGCGCGCAGCGTCTGGATGCCGATCGCGCCGTCGGGCCGCTCGCCGATCGCGCCCGCGCGCTCGAGCACGAGGTGGTCCGCGAGCTCTTGAGCGCGCGCGGCCGCAATTGCCTCGGCGAGCTTCAGCGCGGTGCCGCTCGGCGCGTCGCGCTTGGCGGCGTGGTGGAGCTCGACGAGCTCGGCGTCGTAGCCGTCGCCGAGCCTGCGCGCGGCCTCGCGCGTGAGCCAGGCCAGCACGTTGACGGCGAGCGAGAAGTTGGGTGCGCAGACGATCGGGATGCGCGTCGCGAGCTCGGCGATCTGCGCGCGCTCGGCGTCGGAGAATCCCGTGGTTCCGCACACGTAGGCGACCCCACCTTCTGCGGCGGCGCGCATCACCTGGAGCGTCGCCGCGGGGGTGGTGAAGTCGATCGCGACCTCGCAGCCCGCGAGCGCGGCCTTCGGGTCGTCGGAGACCACGACGCCGCGCTCGAGCGAGCGGCCAATATCTGGATGGCCCGGCGCCTCCAGCGCGGCCGCGAGCTCGAGCTGCGGCGCGTCGCCGAGCGCGGCGCGCACGCGCGCGCCCATACGCCCGAGCGCGCCGACGACCAGCACCCGGGGCATCAGAGCTGCCCCAGCTCCTTGAGCACGACCTGCAGCCGCTCGCGGTTGGCGTCCGCGATCGGCGTGAGCGGCATCCGCGTCTCGGCGCTCGCGATCTGGCCTATCGCTTCGAGCGCGCACTTGACCGGGATCGGATTGGTCTCGCAGAAGAGCGCCTCGAAGAGCGGCAGCAGCCGGTAGTGGATCTGCCGCGCGCGCGCGAAGTCGTTCTCCCGACACGCGCGGATCAGCTCGCCGACCTCGCTCGGCGCCACGTTCGACGCGGTCGAGATCGCGCCCTTGCCGCCGACGGCCATGATCGCGAGCGTGAGCGCGTCGTCGCCCGAGAGCACCGCGAAGTCGTCGGGGGTCAGCGCCACCACCTGGCCGATCTGCTCGAGGTTGCAGCAGGCCTCCTTGACGCCGACGATGTTCGGCACGTCCGCGAGCCGCGCGAGCGTCGAGGGCAACACGTTGGATCCCGTGCGGCCCGGGATGTTGTAGGCCACGAGCGGAAAGTCGGTCAGCTGCGCGATCATTCGGTAGTGCGCGTAGACCCCCTCCTGCATGGGCTTGTTGTAGTAGGGCGAGATCAGCAGCGCGCCGTCCGCGCCCGCCTCCTTGGCGTGCTGCGTGAGCTCGACCGCCTCGCGCGTGTTGTTGGAGCCCGTTCCCGCGAGCACCTGGACGCGGCCGCGCGCGGCCGAGACCACGATCTCGATCACCTTGCCGTGCTCGAAGTGCGAGAGCGTCGCGGATTCCCCCGTCGAGCCGCACGGCACCAGCTGATCGACGCCCGCGTCGATCTGGCGCTCGACGAGCTCGCGCAGCGCGTTCTCGTCGATTGCGTCGTCGCGAAACGGCGTCACCAACGCCGTCGATAGTCCTTCGAACATCGCTATCCCTCCCCCATCGGATACTCGCCCGTGAAGACCTCTGCCGCTGGCCCCGTCATGATGACCGGCGAATCACCGCCCTTCCAGCCGATTTCGAGCTCGCCGCCGCGCAGCTCGACGCACACCTCGTCGTCGACGACGCCGCGGAGCATCGCGACCACGGCGGCCGCGCAGGCGCCGCTGCCGCAGGCGAGGGTCTCGCCGGCGCCGCGCTCCCAGGTGCGCTGGCGGATGCGATCGCGCCCGAGGGGCGTGACGAACTCGACGTTGGTGCGGTTCGGAAACGCGGCGTGGTTCTCGATCAGCGGCCCGAGCCGCGAGACCTCGGCGCGGTCGGGGTCGTCGACGAAGATCACCGCGTGCGGATTGCCCATCGACGCGCAAGACACCCGCAGCGTCTCGCCGCCGACCGCGAGCGGCGCGTCGAGCACCGGCCCGTCGCCGCTGCCCAGCGCAGTCGGGATCTTGGCGGGCGCGAGCACCGGCGGCCCCATCTCGACCCGCACGCGGTCGGGGCCCGCCCAGCTCGGGCGCACCACGCCGCCGAGCGTCTCGACGCTGATCTCCTCGGCGCGCGTGTGGCCGCGATCCCTCAAGTACTTGTAGAACGCGCGCAGCCCGTTGCCGCACATCTCCACCTGGCCGCCGTCCGCGTTGTAGATCTCCATGCGAAAATCGGCGCTGTCCGAGCGGCGCGCGACGAGCAGCTGATCGCAGCCGATGCCGAAGTGGCGGTCGCACAGCCGCGCCGCGAGCGGCGCGATCGGCGGCAGCTCGTCGCGGATGCCGTCGAGCACCACGTAGTCGTTGCCCGCCCCGTGCATCTTCGCAAAGCGCAGCGTCCGGCTCATCGGGCGCTCCCCCCGCGGCCCGAGCCGCGGGCCGCGCGGCTGGATGCGGGCGGTGCGGTTCCGGTCAACGCCTCGGGGATCGATTCGCCGCGGATCAGGTCCCCGTAGCGGTCGCGCTCGCGCACGACCTCGAAGCGGTCTCCCTGGACGAGCACCTCCGCGGCGCGGCGCCGGCCGTTGTAGTTCGACGACATCGCAAACCCGTAGGCGCCCGCCGCGTGGACGGCGATCAGGTCGCCGCGCTCGAGGAGCGGCAGCTCGCGCTGCTGCGCGAGGAAGTCGGCCGACTCGCAGACGGGCCCCACCACGTCGACCACGCGACGGCCCTCGCGCGGCGGGCCCACCGGCTCGATCCGCTGGTAGGCCTGGTAGAGGGTGGGCCGGATCAGCTCGGTCATCGCGCCGTCGACCACCGCGAAGTGCTTTTCTCCATTGTACTTTTCGTAGAGCACGCGGGTGACGAAGAGGCCCGAGTTGCCCGCGATCCAGCGCCCGGGCTCGGCGATCAGCTCGCAGCCGAGGTCGCCCACGCTGGCGACGACCGCCTCGCCGTACTCGGCCGCCGAGGGGGGCCGCTCGCGGTCGTAACGGATGCCGAGCCCGCCCCCGACGTCGAGCAGCTCGATCGCGTGGCCGGCCGCACGCAGCTCGACGACGAGGCCGCGGATGCGCCGCAGCGCGTCGACGATCGGGTCGAGGCTCACGATCTGCGATCCGATGTGGCAGGCGACGCCGACCACGCGCACGTGTTCGAGCGCCTTGGCCTCCGCGTAGCTCTCGACGGCCTCGGCGATCGGGATGCCGAACTTGCTGTGACGCAGGCCCGTGGAGATATAGGGATGGGTCTGCGGGTCGACGTCCGGATTGACGCGAAATGACACCGGCGCCACCAGGCCGCGCCGCGCGGCGCGCGCGTCGATGACGCGCAGCTCCGCGCGCGACTCGACGTTGAACATGCGGATGCCCGCGTCGAGCGCCTCGTCGATCTCCGCGTCGGTCTTGCCCACGCCCGAGTAGACGAAGCCGCGCGGATCGGCGCCGGCCTGGAGCGCGCGGAAGAGCTCGCCGCCCGAGGTCACGTCGATCCCGCAGCCGCGCGCGACCAGCGTGCGGACCACGGCCAGGTTCATGTTGGCCTTGATCGCGTAGCAGATGCTGTGGGGCACGGCCGAGAAGGCCGCGTCGAGCGCGTCATAGCGCGCCGCGAGCTCGGACGCGCTGTAGATGAAGACGGGCGTGCCCACCGCCTCGACGATGCGCTCGATCGGCACGGCCTCGGCGTGCAGCCGACCCGCGCGCCTCGCAAACGCCTCGCTCAAGGTTGCCCCTCCCGCTCCTCGGGCTCCTCCGAGGGGGAAGCGCCGCTCGCCTCCGCTCCCGGCGCGGTGGGGGGGTCGGCGTGGGTGCGGACCGGGGGTCCGTACTTGCCGCACGCTACCGCTAGCACTCCGACGAGCGCCGCGATAGCCAGAAATCGGCGGTTCATCACTTTTCTCCGTCGGATAGCTCGGCGAGGCGCCGCGCGTTGTCGGCGCGCGCCCGCGAGAGCGCCGCCTCCACGGTGGCGCGCGCGGTGCCGCCGATCGCCGCGCGGCCCTCGAGCGCGCTCCGCAGGCTCGCGATCTCCGCCGCCGAGCCAGAGAAGCCGCCGTGGAAGGCCCGCAGGTCCTCGCGCGTCAGCGAGCGCAGGTCGACCTCCTTCTCCACGCAGTGGGCCACGATCCGCCCGACGGCCTCGTGGGCCTCCCGGAACGGCACGCCCGCGCGCACGAGCGCCTCGGCGAAGTCCGTCGCGAGCAGCATCGCGTCATCGGCCGCCGCCGCCATGCGCTCCGCGTTGACGCGCAGGGTCTGGATCGCGCCCCCCATGACCTCCAGCGAGTCGCGCAGCGTCGCCACCGTGTCGAAGATCGGCTCCTTGTCCTCCTGCATGTCGCGGTTGTAGGTGAGCGGCAGGCCCTTCATCACCGTGAGCAGCGCGACCAGGTTGCCGATCGCTCGCCCCGATTTTCCGCGCACGAGCTCGGGCACGTCGGGGTTCTTCTTCTGCGGCATCAGGCTCGAGCCGGTCGCGTAGGCGTCCGCGAGCTCGACGAAGCCGAACTCGGCGCTCGACCAGAGCACCAGCTCCTCGGCGAGGCGCGACAGCTGGACCATGCAGATCGCCGCGCTCGCGAGGAATTCCAGCGCCGCGTCGCGCGAGGAGACCGCGTCCATGCTGTTCGCGGCGGGCGCGTCGAAGCCGAGCGCGGCCGCGGTCGCCCCGCGGTCGAGCGGCAGCGTGGATCCCGCGAGCGCGCCCGCGCCGAGCGGGCAGTCCGAGAGCCGCGAGCGCAAGCCCCGCTGCCGGCCGGCATCCCGGCCGAGCATCTCCGCGAACGCGAGCCAGTGGTGGGCGAGCCGCACCGGCTGCGCGCGCTGCAGATGGGTGTAGCCGGGCAGCACCGTGTCGAGGTTCTCGGCGGCCCGCTCGATCAGGATGCCGCGCAGCTCGAGGATGCCGCGCTCGGCGGCCTTCGAGACGTCGCGCAGGTAGAGGGCGAGGTCGGTCGCGACCTGGTCGTTGCGGCTGCGCCCGGTGTGCAGTCGCCCCGCGACGTCGACGCCGACGATCTCGCGCAGGCGCGCTTCGATGTTCATGTGGATGTCTTCGAGCGCGGGGTCGAACGGGAAGTCGCCGGCTTCGATCTGCGCGGCGATCTGCGCGAGGCCGTCGATCAGCGCGCGCGCGTCGTCGGCCGAGACCAGGCCCACGGCCGCGAGCATCCGGGCGTGCTCGACCGAGACCCCGAGGTCGTAACGCGCGAGCGCGCGGTCGAAGTGGACCGAGGCCGTGAAGCGCTCCACGCGCGGGTCGGTCCGATCCTCGAACCGCCCTCCCCAGAGCTTTTCGGGGGTCCCGCCCGCCCGGGCGCCCGGCCCGGCCGGCTTCTTCGATCCGCTGCCCGCCATACCCGCAAATCTCGGTAACCAGAGGGGATTTGGCAATAGTTGCGCGGATCCAGGATTGACGAAGGCAGCTCGCCTCCGTAGGTTGCGAAGGCCCGCTCCAGAGGAAAAGCCCGTGATCATCGTTCTCAAAGCCGACGTGAACACCGACGCGCCCGAGGTCAAGCGCCTGATCGACTTCGCGGAGTCCTACCCCGGTGTCAGGACCGAGATGCACCAGATCCAGGGTGCGACCCGCACGCTCTCCGAGCTCTATCTGATCGGTTCCACGGGCGTCATTCCCACCGAGCCCTTCGAGGAGTTCGCGTGCGTGGAGCGCGTGGTGCGCATCACCGAGAAATTCCGCTCGATCGGCCGGCACGGCGGCGGCCTCGAGGCGATGGGCTTCGACTACAACGGGGTCCACATCGCCCAAGACACCTTTCACGTGTTTCCGGGCCTGTGCGCGGTCGACAGCCGCGAGAACCTCGAGACGATGTTCCGGCTGCTCGGCGAGCACGGCATCCAGACCGCGCGCGCGGGGGCCTACAAGCCGCGCACGAGTCCGTACGACTTCCAGGGGCTCGGCGCCAAGTGCCTCCCCTACGTGTTCGAGATCGCGGGCAAGCACGGCGTCCGCATCATCGCGATGGAGGTCACCCACGAGTCGCACATCGAGGAGGTCTTCGAGGCGCTCCGGCGGTCGGGAAACGCCACGGGCGTGATGCTCCAGATCGGCACGCGCAACGCCCAGAACTTCGAGCTCCTCAAGCACGTCGGACAGCAGACCGAGCTGCCCGTGCTGTTCAAGCGGGGCATGGGGATCACGCTCGAAGAGTCGCTCAACGCGTGCGAGTACGTCGCCTCCGGCGGCAACCGGCGCATCGTCTTCTGTCTGCGCGGCATGAAGACGAACCTCGGCGATCCCCACCGCAACTTCGTCGATTTCGCGCACGTGCCGGTCGTCAAGAGGCTGACGCGCCTGCCGATCGGCGTCGATCCGTCGCATTCGGTGGGAAGCCGAGCCCTCGCGCCCGACGGCCTGCTCGACGTCTTTCACGTGACCGCCCAGGGGGTGATCGCGGGCGCCAACATGGTGCTCGTCGACTTCCACCCCAAGCCGGAGGAGGCGCTCTGCGACGGGCCCCAGGCCCTGCTCGCCGAGGAGCTGCCGCGCTTCCTCGAGGACACGAGGATCGCGCGCGAAGCCTACGAGGCGCGCCTGCGCCGCGTCGCGAGTCCGCCGACCGGCTCGCGGTGACGGGCGCGCCGGAGGGCCGTCGGCCGGGGTCCAATCCGGCGTCGGGTGGGGTCGCGGCCCGGGCCGCCTGAGGAAGCCCACCGGGGGGAGCGTTGGCGAACACGCGAAAGCGCAAGACGGCGGCGCGCCGGCGCGGCGCGCCG
>JBFGGA010000140.1:0-9687 GCA_041579295.1 Myxococcota bacterium
GAGATCTCGATACCCGAGCGAGCCGCGGATTGATTTTCGGGGCCCCTCCTCTAGAATCCGAGCCCTTGAGCATTCCCCGGTAGCTCAGTTGGTAGAGCGGGCGGCTGTTAACCGCCAAGTCGTAGGTTCGAGTCCTACCCGGGGAGCCACGCTCGGTTCGCGCTGCGACGGGGATGGAATGCCCGATCCGGATCGCCGCAAGTCCACTCCGAGGAGACACATCCGATCGAGACCGGAGTCCGACGGCGCTCTCGCGCTGCGCGCGCTGCTGCCGTTGGTCGCGATCGCGCTGGTGGCGCTGTCGGCCACACCCGGCCGGGCGGAGCAGGCCTGGGTGATGGACAAGGAGGTCACCCTCACGCTCCGCACCGGAGCCGGCACGCAGTATCGGATCATCGGCGGCCTCTCGACAGGCGACGCGGTGACGATCCTGAGCCGCGGCGAAGGCTGGACGAAGGTGCGTGCCCCGGACGGGAAGGAGGGCTGGGTGTCCGCCGGATTCCTCCAGTCGAGCCCGCCGGCGCGCAACGAGCTCGAGCGCCTCGAAGAGGAGGCGGAGGAGCTCCGCCGACAGGTCGCCGCGCTCTCCACGAGCGCTGCCGATCTGCAGGCCGCCAAGGGCAAGCTCGAGAGCGACGACGAGGCCCAGCGACTCGAGATCGACCGGCTCACCCGGGAGAACCTCGAGCTGCGCGCGGGCGCGCGCTGGCCCGAGTGGATCACGGGCGCCGGGATCGTCCTCGTGGGAATGGCGCTCGGCGCGCTGCTGGGCCGCAACGCCAGCCGACGACGGCAACCGCGCGTGCGCCTCTAGGAGCGCGGGCGTGAGGCCACGGGACGCTGCAAGCGATTCCGGAGGATTCGCCCGCTAGCCCGCGCAGACCCTTCCCTCTCGAGAGGGCGGGCACCAGCGGGGGCCCAGTTGGCCGGACAACGCAGCAAGCGACGCCATCTCCTGCGGGGGCTCTGTTAGGCGCGCCAGAATTTGGGTTGGAGCGGAATCAGGATCGTGAAGACGTCGAGTCGACCGGCCAGCATGCAGAAGCAGAGCCCGTACTTCGCGTAATCGGGAAGGTCCGCGAAGTGGCTGCCCGGCCCCGCCGCGCCGAGGGCGGGGCCGACGTTGGACGTCAGGCTGAGCGCGACCGAGATCGCCGTCAGCAGGTCGCGACCCGCCGACGCCACGATGACCGCAGCCACGACCACGATCGCGAAATAGGCGGTCAAGAACGCCCAGATGGCCGCGATGATCTCGTCGGGAACGGCCCTACCGGCGTACTTCACGCGATGCACCGCGTGCGGGTGGATCAGCGTCTTGAAGGAATGCAGGAGCGCGCGAACCCCGATGAGCAGGCGCAGACTCTTGATACCACCCGTCGTCGATCCCGACATCCCGCCGAGCGCCATCCCGACCAGCAGGATGAGTTGCGCAAATCCACTCCAATTCGTGTAGTCCGCGCTGGAATAGCCCGTGCCCGAGAGCATCGAGAGGGTCTGGAAGATCGCGGGGCGCACGACGTCCGCCGACCCCGTCGCGCCGCGCGAGATCGACCAGAGGACGAGGGCGCTCGCAATGGTGATCGCACCCGCGTAATAGTGAAACTCGCCGTCGCGCAGCAACTGCGGGTTCCGGCCGCTGACGATGCGGTAGAGGATCACGAAGTTGGTCGCGCCGAGGAGCATCACGACGACGACCACCCATTCGACGGCCGGCGAGCCGAAGCTGCCCACCGAGCCATCGCGCGTCGAAAAGCCACCGGTCGAAACGCTCGTCAGCGCGTGACAGAGCGCGTCGAAGAAGCCGAGCCCCGCAGTGGCGAGGAGTCCGAGGGCGAGCGCGGTCAGGCCCAGATAGACGGCCAACAGGCGGCGCGCGACGGCCGCGGGACGGGGTCGACCGGTGTCGGCCGTGCTCCGCGCCTCATCGCTCGCGAAAAGCTGCATCCCGCCGATACCCAGGAATGGCAGCAGCGCCACCGCGACGACCAACACCCCCATCCCACCGAGCCATTGCGTCATCGAGCGCCACAAGAGCAGTCCGCGCGGAAGCTCCTCGATCGACTCCAGCGCGCTCGCGGCGGTGGTCGTGAAGCCGGCGACGCTCTCGAACAGCGCGTCGAGCGGATGCAGCGCGCCGGTCATCACGTAGGGGAGCGCACCGAAGACCGCGGCCAGCAGCCAGGCGCCGGACGCCAGCACGAACCCGTCGCGAACGCGCAGCCGATCGTGCAGCGGCTGGCTCGCGCGCGCGATCGCGAGCCCCGGAACGGCCGCGGCGATCGCGCTGGCGATGAAGGGAAGCGCCGGCTCTCCCCAGACGATCGACCCGGCTGCGGGAATCAGCTGCGCGACCGCGAGCGCGACGAGCAGCCAGCCGAGGATCTGCAGGTCGCGAAGTGCGTTCAACGGCTGCGCCCCGCGCTCACGTCGGTTACTCGGAGAGGAAGTCGCCGAGCTTGGGGGCGTTCTCGGCGGTCGTGATCAGCAGGACCCGATCGCCGGGCTCGGCCCGATCCGCGCCCCGCGGCACGAGCAGCCGATCGCCGCGCTTGAGCGCCGCCACCAACACGCCGCGCGGGAGCTTGATCTCCGATAGCGTGCCCTTCGCGAGCGTGCTGCGCTTGCCCACTTCGGCCTCGACGACTTCGATGCGATCCTCGAGCAGCTGCGCGACCGTTCGCACGCGTCCGCCGCGAATGTGTTGCAGGGCGAGCCCGATCACCAGCAGGCGCGGGCTGATGATCGCGTCGATGCCGATCTCGCCGACCAGCTCGACGAGCGCGGGGTTGTCGACGAGCACAACGGCGCGGCCCGCTCCCAGGCGTTTGGCGAGCAGCCCGCCGACGAGGTTGGTCTCGTGGTCCGGTGTCACGGCGACGAAGGTCGAAACGCGCTCGATGTCCTCCTCTTCGAGCAGCGCCTGATCGGTCGCGCGCCCCTTCACGACCAACGTGCCAGCGAGCTGCTCCGAAGCCAGCTGCGCGAGCTCCTCGTCGCTCTCGATCAGGACCGTGCGCACGCGCGCGGCCTGCAGGCGACGCGCGAGCTCGAGCCCCACCGGACCGGCGCCCGCGATCATGATCGTGCGGCGATCGTCCTTCGGCGCGCCCACCAGCGGCAGGACGTCGTCCAGGTGCTCCCGCGCGATCGCGAAATAGACGAGGTCTCCGATCGCGATCTCCTCTCCTCCGTGGGGAATGATCCAGTCGTCCCTGCGGTGGATCGCGACCGCCAGCGTCGGGGCCGCGGCGAACAGCAGGTTGAGATCCGACACGCGGACGCCGACGAAGTCCGACTTCGGGCCGATCCGGAATCCGGCGACGATCAGCTCGCCGTCCATGAAGGAGACCACGTCGACGGCGCCGCGCACCTCGAGCAGCGAGGCGATCCGATCGACCGCGGCCGCGTCGGGATTGACCCAGACGTGCTCGCCCGGGTGATCCTGCCCGATCAGGTCGAAGCCCTCGGCGTGATCGGGGTCGCGCAGCCGGACCACGATCCGCGGCACGGCGAACGCGAACGATGCCAGCAGGGCGACCACCATGTTCACCTCGTCGTGGTCGCTCACCGCGACGACGAGGTTCGCCTTCTCGATACCCGCCCGACGCAGGATCGAAGCCGTCGCGCCGTTGCCCTCGATCAGCCGCACGTCGAGCGTCTCGGAGAGCGCCCGCACCTTGGCCGGGTCGGATTCGATCAGGGAAACGTCGTGGCCGTCGCGCGCGAGCTTCTCCGCCAGGGTCTTCCCGACCCGCCCGGCTCCTACGATGGTGATGTTCATCGGTCGTCGCCCCCCGAGCCGGCCCCCGCGGCCCGCCGCGAAGGGTATGAAATTCTGCGATCACCTCACAGGTGCGGCGAGATCAAGGCCATCGCCACGAGTGTCACCGCGAAACACGCGAGCGCCACGATGCACGTGTAGCCGACGACGTCGCCGAAGCGCAGCCGCGTGACCGCGAGGATCGGAATCGCGAAGAAGGGCTGGATCAGGTTGGTGGTGGAATCGCCGTAGGCGTACGCGAGCAGCACCGTGACGGCGGAGACGTCGAGCTGCTCGCCCGCGGGCAACAGATAGGGGGCTTCGATCAACCACTTCGAGCCCGCCGAGGGAACGAAGAGGTTCATGATCGCCGAGTAGATGTACACCACGGTGGGATAGCTACTCTGGGTGGCGAATTCCGTGAACAGCGACTCGATCCACTTGCCGAGCGCCGTGTTCTGCATCACCCCGAAGATTCCCGCGTAGAAGGGAAACTGCAGGATGATCCCCCAGGCGGCGTCGACACCCTGGCGACACGCGCGCAAGAACGATACCGGGCGCCCGTGCAGCAGCAGCGCCGCCACGAGAAAGCTGGCGTTGTAGGCGTTGATCGTCCAGCTCGTCCCGAAGCCCTCGACCCAGATCGCGCGGCCCAGCGGGTAGGCGAGCAGGATCGCCGCGAGCCACACCCAGCCGCGGAACGCCTCCATGCGAGCGGCCGGTGAGCGCGGCGCCGCCTCGGGCTCCGGAGGTCTCGGGAGAATCGCGTCCACCTGCTCGGGGCTGAGCGTCACGGCGCCGTGTCTGGGGTGCAGGGCCACCGCGATCCCGAGACCGACCGCTCCGATCACCGCCATGTAGATCAGGTTGAACGTGTTGAAGATCGTCTCCGTGACCGGGAAGAGTCGATCGACGACCGGCAATCCCTCGGACGGCTCGAGCAGCGGGTTGTGGGGGGTCGCGAGAATCAGCGGCGCCGAGCCCGACAACCCGCAGTGCCAGACGGTTCCGAGCCCCAGATACGCCGACGCGATCAGCACGCGGATGTCGACCTGGGGATTGCGCCGGCAGATGAAGGGCACGAAGAGCGCGCAGGCGACCAGGCAGAGCGCCCAGTTCAGATAGCCGGTCACGAGGGAGAAGCAGCCGGCCAGCGCGATCGCCTGCGCGGGGCGCTCGGGATCGGGAAGCGAAGCCAGCCGATCGAGCCATCGGAACACCAGCGGAGACGACACGCAGGCGTGCGCCGCCACCATCGCGATCGTGAACTGCATCGCGAGCGAGAGCAGGATCCAGACGCCGTCTCCCCAGGCGAGCACGGCCTCTTCCACGCCCACGTCGGCTCCGAACACCGCGAGGATCAGCGCCGCGCTCGTGAGCATCATGCAGATCACCCACGAGTCGGGAACCCAGCGCTCGGTGAAGCGAGAGAGGCCGGCGCCGAGGTTGCGGATGATGTCGAGCACGGAATACCCCGAGCCGATCGGCGGCCGTCAGGTCGCGAGGGGCCCGCCGGCCGAGAGCAACGTCACAGGATCGCGATCGGGCCCGCCTCTCCGCGCAGCGCCGCGCGCGCCACGGCGGCACCGAAATCCGCGGCGCGAATCACCGTCGCCATTTCGAGCGATGCGGGGAGGTCCGAATCCGGATCCCGATTGCGCGGCAGCCCGTCGGCCTCGAGCGCAATCAGCGAGAGGGCGGGAAAGCCGCTGCGCACCGCGGCGCCGCCATCCGTATCCTCGGGCCAGTCCACGGGCGTCAACTCTCCGAACAGCCCGCTCGCCGAGATCCGGCGCGCGAGCTCCACGAGCTGCGGGGAGTACGCGGTATTCCCGAGCGGGCCCTCCCTGCGGATGTAGTGGAGCGCGCCGCCGCCGACGCAGCGGAAGTGGATGAAGAACGTGTGGTCGGGCGACCAGTCCCGGTGCGCTTCGAGAAACGCGCGCATGCCGCTGGAACCCGCGCCTCCCGCACCGCTTCCGACGACCCACAGCTCCACGCCCTGCGGCAGCAGTGCGAGCAGCTGCTCGGCGGCGGTCAGCATTGCGGAGACGCCGGACGCGTTGTCGTTCGCACCGGGTGCGCGCAGCGCGCGAGCGTTGCGCAGCGATAGCAGGGCCCCCGCAGCGAGCGCGATGCCGATCGACATCGCAGCGGCGGAGATCAGGAACCCGCTCGCGCCGAGCCAGCGCGCGAGCAGCGCCGCGGCCGCCGACCACAGCAGCCCCTCGGCGACGGCAATCGGGCTCCGAAACGCGCGGGCTGCCGAACCCGGATCGACGCGCCGGGCGTTCCAGCCCGCGAGCCATTCGGACGAGATCCAGCCGGGCTGCCCGGCGTCCAGCTGCGCGCAGAGGACCACGCGCTGGCTGGGCGACGCCGGCCCGACCCGCCCGACCACGTTGACCGACTGCGCGGCAGGCAGCCAACGCGAGAACAGCGAGTCCCGCAGCCGCAGCTCGCGGCCGAACGAGTACGCGCTGACGACCGCGATCGCGACGCCGAGCGCGCCGCCGATCAGGCACGCGATGACCCCGAGGCCGAGATGCAGCGCGGCCACCGAGGCCGGGCGCGGCCGGCTCCGGAGCGGCTGCGGGCCGACCTCCTCGATCCCGATCTCGCGCAGCCACGCATCGACGCGCTCGGCGGCCTCGCGCTCCTCGCGCGACCCCGCGAGGCGGCCGGGCAGCTCGGCGAGCAGCCGCACCCAGTGAAACGCGCGCATCTGCCGCTCGAGACTCTTCTCGCGCTCGTCGTGCACGAAACCCCCGCGCTGCCTGCCGTGGGGGTTGTACCAGACCGGCGGGGTCCGGGTAAACGAGAATCGCCGCTCGAGCCGTTGACGCGCCCTGTAGGCGATTGCCTACGTGGAAAGGAGGAAGCCGAGACGACTCGCTTCGCAGCTGCCGCGATCTCGCTCAAATCGGCGCGTAGCGCCGTTTTGCCTGCTCGGGCGTGAGCTTCGCAGCCTCGGCGATCCGCGCGAGAACCTTCTCGTCCGCGAGGTCCTCGGCGCTGATGCGCTCCTGCAGCGCGAGCGCGTTGCGATACGCATCGGACGACGTATCGACGTGTCGCACGCGCGCGCGACCGGTCGCGGGATCGACGATCTCGGCGAACGGAACCGGGACGATCGCGCCCGCCTGACGCGTGATCAGCGCGCTCGATTGCCCTTCGAGCAGGCAGCGCACCGCGCCGACGCCGAGATCGCGCGTGTAGTCGCGGTCGAAGGCCGTCGGATAACCACAGCGCACCTCGTAGCCGACGTCCTTCTCGCCGATCGCAACCGTCACGCCGCGGCTCGCGAGCGATTCGCGCACCGCCTTGCGCAGGATGTCACCCATCGGGATCTCGGCGAGCCGGATGTGCCCGTGCTCGTCGCGCGGAACGCCCTGGAGGATCGGATCGTCCTCGTCCAGGTGCTCGGCGATGCCCTCGGCGATCACCGCGACGCCGTCGGGGCGGCCCTCGGCGAGCCTGCGCACGATGGTTCCCTCGAGAGTGCGGACCACGTCCTCGAGCTGGATCGGCTTGCGGCTGAAGTCCTCGGGAATCAGCGCGATCGGCGCGCCCGCGGCCTTGCCCGCGCCGAGCGCGAGATGGCCCGCGGTGCGCCCCATCATGATGATGAAGAACCAGCGGCGCGTGGTGCGCGTGTCTTCGATGATCCGCTCGACGACCGCGGTGGCGTGCTCGCGCGCGGTCTCGAACCCGAAGGTGGGGATTCCGGTCGGCAGCGGGAGGTCGTTGTCGACGGTCTTGGGGACGTGCACGACCCGCAGTCGCCCCCCCGCGGCTTCCGCGACGCGCATCGCCGAGCTGGCGGTGTCGTCGCCACCGATCGTGATCAGCGAATCGACGCCGAGCGCGTCGAGCGACTTCACGCAGGTCGCGATCGTCTCCGGAGCCTTGGTGGGATTCGCGCGCGAGGTGTAGAGCACGGAACCGCCCTTCAGGTGGATCTGCTCGACCGCGGCGAGGTCGAGCTCGACGACTTTCTCCGTGTGGCCCGCCATCAGGTGGCGGAAGCCCTCGAGGATGCCGACCACGCGGTGGCCGCCGCGCAGCGCGATCGTCGCGGCGGCGCCCACCACGCCGTTGATGCCGGGTGCGGGGCCACCGCCGACCAGGATTCCAAACGTGCTCATCGCGCCTCTCCCATCCAAGATGGCAACCGAATCGATGGAGCAGAGCGAGCCCGCCCGCGAGTTCGGAATCCGCGGCTTTGCGCCGCCTTCGGATCCCCGGGGCCGGCGGCCGGGAATGTACCCGTCGGGTTCGATCGCGGCCACGAGGCGAGGGCCACCGCCACGGCGTCGGCGCGACGATCTGGTTCGCGCCACCGCGGAACCGGCGCCGACGCCGCGAGGCCGGGGTCGCAGCCGCGGCACCGGCGCCTCGACGCCCGCGCCAACGCCTTCCAACGATGGGACGCGCCCCCTACCCTACGCGCAGCGGGTGAGCGACCCCGGGCACTGCGCGACGAACGCGCGCGGCGCGCCGGAGGTGGGAGCGGTCCGATGGAGGAAGAGCTCGACGCGCAGACGGTCCGCGAATGGGGCGAGCGCTTCTCGAACTGGGGGCGCTGGGGCGCCGAAGACCGGCTCGGAACGCTGAACTTCATCACCCGAGCGCGCGTGATCGCCGCGTGTGCGATCCCCAGGGCGGGCCGGGTGATCTCCTGCGCGCTGCCCATCCGCCCGCTGCCGACGGGCCCCGGCGGAGAGGACCGTTCGCTCCCGCTGCCCTGCGCGACCCGCTGGGACGCGCTCGCGCGCGTCTCCTACGACGGAATGACGTACAACGGCCGCGCGGTCGAGGAGGTCGCTTCGCATTCCGCGCGCGAAGCGCACTTCGACGCGAGCCGGGGCGGCGTGATCGGCCGCGGCGTGCTGCTCGACCTGGCGCGCTTTGCGCGCAAGCCCTGGCTCGAGAACGGCACCCGGATCCGCCCCGTCGATCTCGACGCCTGCGCGGAGGCCTTCGGGGTGACGGTCGAGCCCGGCGACACCGTGCTGGTGCGGACGGGCATGATGGCGCGCTGCCGTGAGCAGGGCAGCTGGACGGGCTACTTCGGCGGCCCCGCACCCGGCCTCTCCGCGCTCTGCGCGCGCTGGATCTACGAGCGCGAGATCGCCGCGATCGCGACCGACACCTGGGGGGTCGAGGTGCGCCCCTACGAGACGCCGGACTGCTCGCAGCCGCTGCACCTGATCGCGGTGCGCAACACCGGCCTGCTCGTCGGCGAGGTCTTCGACCTCGACGCGCTCGCTCAGGCCTGCGCGGAAGACCAGCGCTACGAGTTCCTCTTCAGCGCCGCGTCACTGCCCACTTCGGGAAGCGCGAGCGCGCCCGTCAACCCGCTCGCGATCAAGTAGCGCGGCACCCCGCGGTCGGAGCGCCGGGGCCGCGCGCGACCGAGGCGCCGAGGCTGCCGCCGCGAGCCTTCACTCGCCCTGCATGAACGGCTGGCAGACCAGACCGCGCGCGGCGATCTCCGCCTCGACGATCGCCCGACACGCCGCCGCTTCTTCGAAGTCGAGCATGATCCCCCCCGATCGAAGAACCGCTGGATCGATGGTGAAATCGGCATACAGGCAATCGTGGGTGTCCGTCGAAAACTTGCTCGTCGCTCCCGCACCACTCACCTGGTCGTCGCTGAAGATCGCCGAGAACAGGAAGTCTTCCGACTTGTACTGGATGCACTTCGTGAGCTCGGCGGGATGCGCCTGGACGTCTCGGGCCGTGAAACAACGACAGGTCGGCGAGCAAGGCAGCTGCGAATCTCCACCGGGGCAAGGCGCCTCCGGGTCTCGGCCGAGATAGGGCCTCTCCGGCTCGGCGTCCAGGCAAGGCATCAACGGATCCCCGTCGCGGCGCTGGCGGTCGTAGTTGGCGAGCAGCTTGTCGCACGCGCGCCCGTTCGC